>NZ_JBFRGZ010000001.1:0-482433 GCF_052115605.1 Arthrobacter sp. 2MCAF15
CATCCAGAATCGCGTGCTTCTGGTCGGTAGTGAAGTGCTTCCGGTTCGAAACACGAACAGGCATAACGAAATCCATGATGGACCTTCCCCCGCACTGCACCGGCTCCAGCAACAGGGAACCTGTCACACAACAGCCTGACACACAGGGAGACATCCGCGGTTTCGCACGCTTCCGGCGATTTCGACGCCGGCGTGTGTAGGCGCCGGTCTGGGCGCGTCGGGCGTCAGCGGCCGGCGAGCAGACCGCGCACAACGTCGGCCACGGGGCCGGCCTGGGCCTGCTGCCAGCCCGTGCCCGCCCACAGGTTCAGGCGCTCCGCGTCTCCCGCTGCGGCGGCCGCGGCCCGGATGGGGGCCGTGAGGTGGTGGATGGCCGGGTAGCCAACAGGTGCCTCGGGGTGGTCGCGGACGAATTCGTTCTCCAGGGAGCGGGCCTGCCGGCCGGTGAAGGCGCGGGTCAGCCGGGTCCGGCTGAAATGCGGATCGGCCAGGGCATCCTTGTGCAGCCGCCGGGTGCCGGCTTCATCCGTGCGGAGGAACGCCGTGCCCAGTTGGGCTGCAACCGCGCCCGCTCGCAGCACAGCATCGAGCCCAGCAGCATCCATGATGCCGCCCGCGGCCACCAGCGGGAGGCCGACGGCGGACCGCACCTGGGCGACCAGCTCCGCCGTCGTGCCGGCCGCCTCGGATCCGCTGGCCTGGGATCCGCCAGCTTGCAATCCCGAGGCCGGAAGGAACGCCCCGCTGTGCCCGCCGGCGCTCGCGTGCTGCACCACGAGTGCGTCCACACCCTGGTCTGCCGCCTGCAGGGCCTCGGCCGCGGTGGTGACAGTGGCAAGCACCGCCGAGCCCGCCCGCTGCAGGGCGGCGACGACGTCGGGACCCGGGAGGCCGAAGGCGAAACTGACCAGCTCCACGGGGTCCGCCAGCAGGGCCTCGATCTTGGCCTGCCACTGGTCATCGTCATCGAGCCGAAGCTGCGGGAGCTCCACGCCGTAACGCCGGGCATCGGCCAGCAACTGCAGCCGGTAGTCCTCGAGTTCCGCCAGCACCGATGCGGGCGGCGGCAGCTGGGCCGGGTCCGGGACGAACACATTCATGCCGAACCGGGCTCCGGACGCCCGGGTGGCCCGGATATCCGCCTGCATGGCGCCCACGCTCTTGTACCCGGCCGCCAGGAAGCCCAGGCCGCTGGCGCGGTGCACGGCCTCGACAAAGGCCGGCGTGGAGGTTCCTCCGGCCATGGGCGCCGCGATGACGGGTGTGCCGACAAGATCGTAGGGCATTGCGGGCTCCTTGCAGCGATTCAGTAACCTGTTCGAGTGACTAACACTGATATGCCGCCGGCTGCGGACTCCGTTCCATCTTCCACCATGCCCTCCGACGCGGCGGTGACGGGTGCCGTGATCGGACTGGACATCGGCGGCACCAAGACCCGGGGCGTCCGGTTCGAGAACGGCGCGCCCGTGGCCGACGAATCAGTGGGCAGCTCCAACGTCCAGAACGTCACGCCCGAGGAAGCGGCCCGCAACCTGGCGGAACTCTTCGCCAGGATCGGCGGGGGAGACGTCGCCCAGGTCTACGTCGGAGCCGGCGGGATCGACACTGACGACGACGCCGCGGCCCTCGCGGCACTGATTGCCCCCCACGTGCCCGGCGCGCGGATCACGGTGGTCCACGACACCCGTCTGCTGCTTGCCGCTGGCGGCGCCAGCACCGGCGTCGCAGTAATCGCCGGCACTGGCTCGGCGGCGTGGGGCCGGAACAGCCGCGGCGGGGAAGCCCGGGCCGGCGGCTGGGGATACCTGCTCGGCGACGAGGGCAGCGGCTACTGGCTGGGCCGGGAGGCCGTCCGCCACAGCCTGCGGCGGATGAACCAGGGGCTGGAACCGGACGAACTCAGCAGCGCCCTGCTGGCATCCTGCGGTGTGGACCACCCCAACATGCTGATCGCACTCTTCCACTCGCCCGCGACCGGACGCCGCTTCTGGGCCCAGCAGGCCCGGCTCGTGGTGGAAGCTGCCGGCGCCGGCCATGCGCCAAGCCAGGCCCTCATGGACCAGGCCGGGAGCGACCTCGCCGAGCTCGCCGCGCAGACCGTCCGGCAGCTCGGCCTCGAGGGTCCCGTCATCCTGGGCGGCGGGCTCGGCATGAACGTGCCGCGGCTGCAGGAGTCCTTCCGCGCGGCACTTGCCGCCGCGGGGATCACCGATGTCCGGGTCCTGGAGCAGGAACCCGTCTTTGGAGTGCTCCAGTTGGTGGCCGAACAGCAGTAGCAGGAGCGAATCCCTCCGGCTACTACGCTGGAGGGATGAGCATGCAATTCGACACCAGGCCCGCCGCCTACGCCGTAATTATCCGTGATGCCGAGATCCTCCTGGCGTACTGGAAGCAGGACGGCCGCGAGGGCTGGACGCTGCCCGGCGGCGGGCTGGACCTGGCCGAACACCCGGTGGACGGCTGCCGCCGCGAGATCCACGAGGAAACCGGCTACAACGCCGAGGTCGGCGTGATGCTGGGGATCGACGTCGGCCACTGGCCGTCGGAGGTCCGGCTCGACGGCGGCGAGCGGGGCTTCCAGTCGCTCCGGCTCGTCTACGAGGCGACGATCACGGGCGGGGAGCTGCGCCACGAAGTAAATGGCAGCACCACCCACGCGGCCTGGATTCCGCTGGATGCGGTGGCCGAGCTGAACCGGGTGTCGCTGGTGGATGCCGGACTGCGTCTGTACCGCGAGAGGCCGCTGAACGGAAAACTTTCCGGCTAAATTGCTGGCCAGGCGCGGGCGCCTTGGCTATTCTGTAGAAACCGCCTGGAAGCGGACGCCACAGCAGGCCACAGCAGGCCGGCAAACGATGGGGAGGTGGAAGCAATGAATGCGATATTTCTGAGTGCTCAGCGCACCGAATCAAGCCACATCATTACTCCTGCCCCGTCCCACGGCGCGGCCTAGCCATTCAGCGCTAGTTTCCACGCACCCGCGGCACACGCCGCCCGCAGCGTATCTGCGCCGCACCACGGGGCCCCATCAAAGGGTTTTCGTTGATCATTCATGCTGCATCCCAGGGCGCCGGCAGCGCCCAGTCCACCCATTCCGCATCTTCCCCTGAAGGGCTTTCCCCTGAAGGATCCGCCTATGAGGACAGCCCCGCCGGCCCTGTCCGCTACGGCTACACGGCCGGCATCGCGGAGCGGTTCGCGGCCCATCCCGTGCCGGGGGGCCACCGCCCGGGCCGCGTCATCCGGGTAGACCGCAACCTTGTCCTGGTGGCCGACGGCGACCGGACCGCCCACCTGCCCTACCCCCGCGGAGGGGACCTTCCCGCCACCGGGGACTGGGTCTGGCTGGGTTCGAACGCGGTGGGGGAGCCCGCCATCGTGGGCATCCTGCCGCGCCACTCGGAGCTGAGCCGCAAGCGTGCCTTCGAGTCCTCCTCCGAGGCGCAGGTCCTTGGCGCCAACATGGACGTCGTCGGCATCGTCGTCCCCGTGGATCGGCCGCTCACGCACAACCGCCTGGAACGGACGCTGGTTGCCGCGTGGGACTCCGGCGCCAAACCGCTCGTGATCATCACGAAGGCGGATCTCGCGGATCTCGCGGACGACGTCGTGGGGACGGTCGTGCGCCAGGCGGCCGGCGTCGACGTCGTCACCACCTCCGCCGAGTACGGCGACGGCCTGGACGAAGTGCTGGGCCACCTGCCGCTCGGCGGCACCCTGGTGCTGCTGGGACCATCGGGCGCCGGCAAGTCCACGCTCATCAATGCGCTCGCCGGGGTCCGGGCCCAGGAGACCGGGGCAGTCCGCGCCGGCGACGGAAAGGGCAGGCACACCACCACGTCCCGCGAACTGGTTCCCCTGCCCGGCGGTGCCGTCCTGATGGACACTCCGGGGGTGCGCGGCTTCGGGATCTTCGACGCCGAGGAAGGCATGGAAGAAATGTTCGGCGACCTCGAAGAACTCTTCGGCCACTGCCGGTTCTCCGACTGCGCCCACGGCAGGGAACCCGGCTGTGCCGTCCAGGCCGCACTCGCCGACGGCGTCCTGGATGACCGCCGGTGGGCCAGCTACCTGAAGCTGCAGCGCGAACTCGCCGCCCTGGCCCGCCGCCATGACGCGGCGGCCCGGCGGGCCTACCAGCGCGAATGGCACCAAAAAATCGCGGTGGCGGGCAAGAGCCAGCGGGCAGCCGAACGGGAAAGCCACGAAAACGGCCCGGGCCACGGCAAGAACAGCGGCAAGGGCGGCCACGGCAAAGGCAAGAGCGGGGCCAAGAACGGCCGGCAGCGGCCCCGCTGAGGCAACCGGCGCTGCCCCAACGCTCCGGGTGCCGCGCCGGAAGCATTTTCGGCGTGGCACCCATCCGGATTCGTTGTGCTTCCGAAGCCTTACGGGAGCCGTGGCGCCGCTGACTGCATTTCCATGACATTGTCATGAGTGCTGGTTAGTCTAAGTGCTAACTGCTTTATGGCCAGCACACTGATGAAGTTGGCTGGTCCCTGTCGATGTTGCCACCAACAGTTAGGTAAGCCCGGAAATGGCCGAAGCCATGATCGAGTTCCAGAACGTCACGAAGCAGTACCAGGGTGGCCAGCCCGCCGTCGACGGGCTGACTATGTCCATCGACAAGGGCGCCATCACCGTGTTCGTGGGACCCTCCGGCTGCGGAAAAACCACCTCCCTGCGGATGATCAACCGCATGGTGGAGCCCACCTCCGGCGTAATCACCGTCGACGGCGCCGACGTCACCTCGGTGCCCGCCGCGCAGCTGCGGCGGTCCATGGGCTATGTCATGCAGTCCTCCGGGCTGATGCCGCACCGCTCGGTGCTGGACAACATCGCCACCGTTCCCCGGCTGAACGGGGTATCCAAAACCGAAGCCCGCAAGCGCGCCCAGGAACTGCTCGACGTCGTCGGGCTGGCCTCCTCGCTCGGCAAGCGGTACCCGTCACAGCTCTCGGGCGGCCAGCAGCAGCGCGTCGGCGTGGCCCGGGCGCTCGCGGCCGATCCTCCCGTGCTGCTCATGGATGAGCCCTTCAGTGCCGTGGACCCTGTGGTCCGCGACGAACTCCAGAAAGAGCTGCTCCGGCTCCAGCATGACCTGGCAAAGACGATCGTCTTCGTCACCCACGACATCGACGAGGCCACCGTCCTGGGCGACAAAGTTGCCGTCTTCGCCGTCGGCGGCAAACTGGCGCAATACGCCGCCCCCGCGGAGATCCTGCGGGCTCCGGCAAACGAGTTCGTGGCCGCCTTCGTGGGCCGCGACCGCGGATTCCGGCACCTGGCCTTCAGCCCCTCCGACGGCGTCACCATCCACCCCGTCCGGACGGTCACATCCGAACTGCTCCAGCAGGAGGGGAGCTCCGATGAATGGCAGCTGGTGGTCGATGACACGCTGCGCCCCCTCGGCTGGGCCGGGCCCGGCACTGCCACCGGTGCCGGTCCGGCGATGGTTCCCGGCGGCTCCCTGTTCCGCAAGGGGGACACGCTCCGCCGGGCCCTGGACGCGGCGCTGTCCTCCCCGTCCGGTCTCGGCGTCGTCGTGGACGACGACGGCCGGGTGGCCGGCGTTATCGCGGCCGCCGAAGTCCTCGCCGTGATCGAGTCTGACCGCAGCATCCGGCACAGGGGGCTCTGATGCAGTGGTTCCTGGCCAACAGCGCGCAGGTCTTCAGCCTCGCCGGCCAGCATCTGATCCTGGCCATCCTGCCGATGGTGTTCGGGATCCTCATCGCCATCCCGCTGGCCCAGCTCGCCCGGCAGAACAGAGGGCTTCGGTCCACGGTGCTCACAGGCTCCTCGCTGCTCTACACGATCCCGTCCCTTGCGCTTTTCATCATCCTGCCCACCGTCATCGGAACCCGGATCCTGGATCCCGTCAACGTGGTCGTGGCCCTGACCATCTACGCGGTCGCCCTGCTGGTGCGCGCCGCGCTGGATGCCTTTGACTCGGTGGACGAGGACCTGCGGCAGGCCGCAGTCGCCATGGGTTTCAAACCCTTCGCCCGCTTCATGCAGATCGACCTGCCGCTGTCCCTGCCGGTCATGTTCGCCGGGCTGCGAGTGGTCTCGGTCAGCAACATCTCGCTGGTCAGCGTCGCGGCGTTGCTCGGCATCGGTAACCTCGGAATGCTCTTCACCTCTGGGCTGCAACGCGATTTCGTCACCGAAGTGGTGGTGGGCATCATCGCCATCCTGATCCTCGCGCTGCTGATGGACTCCATCCTGGTCCTGCTCGAACGGCTGCTGACTCCCTGGACCCGCGCCGCGGGGGCTAAGGGTGCCGGCGCCGATTCGGACGCCGGCCATGACAAGACGGGTGCCCCCGCTGCGGCGATGCGGCTTTCGCGTCCCAAGACCGGAGGGGCAAACGCATGAGCAATGTCGTCACGGACACTTTTGCCTGGCTCACCGATCCGGCGAACTGGTCCGGCAGCGCCGGAATACCCGCCCGGCTGGCCGAACACCTGTTCTACACGGGCCTTGTGATGGTGATCGCCACGGCCATCGCCGTCCCCATCGGCCTGTACGTCGGGCACACCGGCCGCGGGCGGGTTGCCATCGTGGCACTCGCCGGCGCACTGCGGGCCCTGCCCACGCTCGGCCTGCTCACGCTGTTCGTGCTGCTCGCCGGCATCGGCCTGATGCCGCCGATCTGGGCCCTGGTGATCCTCACGGTCCCGCCCCTGCTGGCCGGCACGTACGCCGGGATCTCGAGCGTGGACCGCAATGTGGTGGACGCCGCCCGCGCCATGGGCATGACCGAATGGCAGGTCCTGTTCCGGGCGGAATTCCCCAACGCGCTGCCTGTGATGTACGGCGGCTTCCGGACCGGGGTGCTCCAGGTGATTGCCACGGTCTCCGTGGTCGCCTACATCAACCTGGGCGGCCTGGGCCGCTACCTGTTCGACGGGCTCGCGCTTTCGGACTTCCCGCAGATGCTGGGCGGCTCACTGCTGATCGCGGCCCTCGCCATCGCCGTCGACCTTGTCCTTGCCCTGATTCAGAGGCTGTTCCTGTCACGGGGCGCCTCGTCACAGCCAAACCGCAGCCAGCAGGCTGCGGTTGATCTCACAGATCCCGTACTCGCGGGGACTGTTGTTCAAGGAGGTACGTCATGAAGGAATCCCGCCCACCAGCCCTCGGCAGGCGCGCATTCGGCGCCGTGGCCGCCGGCGTCGGACTGGCCATGGCCCTGTCCGCCTGCGGAGGCTCATCCAACCCGCTCAGCTCGGCCCCGGCCAGCAGCGGTGCCGCCTCCGGTTCCGGCGGCGCCCTGGTGATCGGCTCCGCCGATTTCCCGGAGAGCCAGATCCTGGCAGAGGTTTACGCCGGCGCCCTGAACGCCGCGGGTGTGACCGCCAGCACCAAGCCGAACATCGGCTCGCGCGAGGTCTACATCAAAGCAGTCCAGGACGGCTCCGTGGACGTCGTTCCCGACTACAGCGGCAACCTCCTGCTGTACGTAAACAAGGACGCCACCGAGGTCTCCGCAGAGGACATCGCGAAGGCCCTTCCGACCAAGCTCCCGCAGGGCCTGGCCGTGCTGGACGCCTCCAAGGCCGAGGACAAGGACGCCATGGTGGTCACGAAGGCCACCGCCGAGAAGCACCAGCTGAAGTCCATCGAGGACATGGCCAAGGTATGCGGCGATCTCGTGATTGGCGCCCCGGCGACCTTCGCCGAGCGCGCCTACGGGCTGCCCGGGCTGGCGAAGAACTACAACTGCGTGCCGAAGAAGCTCGAACCGTTCAGCGACGGCGGCGGCGCCGTCACGCTGAAGGCGCTGCTCTCTGACCAGGTCCAGGTCGCGGACATCTACACCACCACCCCCTCCATCCCGGACAACGACCTCGTGGTGCTGGAGGATCCGAAGAACAACTTCATCGCCCAGCAGGTGCTGCCGCTGTACAACACGGCCAAGATGACGGACAAGGCGAAGGAAGCCCTCAACTCCGTGTCCAAGGTCCTCACCACCGAAGACCTCATCAATCTCAACCGTGCCGTGAGCGGCAGCCAGAAGCAGAACCCGAAGGATGCCGCGGACGCGTGGCTGAAGGAAAAGGGCATCGTCAAGCAGTAGCGAGACCCTTGACTGCCGACGACTGACTGCAACCGTTTGGCTGCCACCGACGCCGGCGTCCGGGCCCACAGCCCGGACGCCGGCGTCGTTGTTGTTACTGCCGGGTCAGCGTGTGAGTCATGTCTCAACGGAAGTACATCCGCCATATGGCATATTTGATGAATGGCAGAATTCAAGCAGTCCACCAAGCTTCATAATGTCCTTTACGACATCCGTGGACCGATTCTTCAGGCCGCCCAGCAGATGGAGGCGGAGGGTCACCGGATCCTCAAACTGAACATCGGTAACCCGGCCCCTTTCGGGTTTGAAGCGCCGGACGCCATTTTGGTGGACATGATCCGCCACCTGCCGCATGCCCAGGGCTACAGCGACTCG
This sequence comes from Arthrobacter sp. 2MCAF15, assembly GCF_052115605.1. Classification (NCBI taxonomy): domain Bacteria; kingdom Bacillati; phylum Actinomycetota; class Actinomycetes; order Micrococcales; family Micrococcaceae; genus Arthrobacter; species Arthrobacter sp. 2MCAF15. Next base: position 8,462 of record NZ_JBFRGZ010000001.1, read on the forward strand.
CGCGGCATTTTCTCGGCCCGCACCGCCGTCTCGCAGTACTACCAGACCCGCGGGATCCAGAACATCCACGTGGATGACATCTATCTCGGCAACGGTGTCAGCGAACTGATCACCATGTCGCTCATGGCCCTGCTCGACGGCGGCGACGAGGTCCTGATCCCCACACCGGACTACCCGCTCTGGACGGCCTCGGTTGCCCTCGCCGGCGGCAAGCCCGTGCACTACCTCTGCGACGAGGAAACCGGCTGGCAGCCCGACCTCGAGGACATGGAAGCGAAGATCACCCCGCGCACCAAGGGCATCGTGATCATCAACCCCAACAACCCCACCGGCGCTGTGTACCCGGAATCCACACTGAAAAAGATCGTCGCCCTCGCGGAGAAGCACGGCCTGGTGCTCTTCGCCGACGAAATCTACGAGAAAATCCTGTACGAAGACGCGGTGCACGTGAACCTCGCCGCCCTCACCGGCGACGACGTCCTGTGCCTGACCTTCAGCGGACTCTCCAAGGCCTACCGGGTGTGCGGATTCCGGGCCGGCTGGATGGCCATCTCCGGGCCGAAAAAAGACGCCGCGGACTATCTTGAGGGCATCAACCTGCTGGCCAACATGCGCCTGTGCGCCAACGTGCCGGCCCAGCACGCCATCCAGACTGCCCTCGGCGGCTATCAAAGCATCAACGACCTGATCCTGCCCGGCGGACGCCTCCTGGAGCAGCGGAACAAGGCCTACGACATGCTCAACGCCATCCCGGGCGTCAGCACGCAGCAGGCCCGCGGGGCCATGTACCTGTTCCCGAAGCTGGACCCCGAGGTCTTTCACATCCGCGACGACGAGAAATTCGTGCTGGACCTGCTCCGCGAACAGAAGATCCTGCTCTCCCACGGCCGGGCGTTCAACTGGGTCCGGCCGGACCACTTCCGGATGGTGACACTGCCAAACGTCAAGGACCTCGAGGAAGCAATCAACCGGATGGCGGACTTCCTGAGCCGATACAAGGGGAACTAGGCTTCGTCTCAGCAGCGCTGCTGGTCGAACGCCCGGCAGGCGGACTGCCCAAACCGGAAAGAGGCTTTGATGGCAGATGTCGTGGACTTCGACGAACACCCTTCCGAGACCCTGAAGACAGGGAAGAAATTCAGCCTCCAGGACGTCGACCCCGGCTCCACCCCGGGCTACGACGGTGACAAGGCTGCCGGAGAAAAGCTGCTCAGTGAACTCGACGGCAAGCTGACGCAACTGCAGGAGCAGCTCTTCGCAGAGTCCCGGACCGGCGGGAAGAAGCGTGTGCTGCTGGTCCTGCAGGCGATGGACACCGCGGGCAAGGGCGGAATCGTCAACCATGTGATGGGCCAGATGGATCCCCAGGGCGTGCAGCTGAAGTCGTTCAAGGCGCCCACCCCCGAGGAACAGTCCTACGACTTCCTCTGGCGGATCGAAAAGGAAGTGCCCGCTGCCGGCATGGTGGGCGTCTTTGACCGCTCCCACTATGAGGATGTCCTGATCCACCGGGTGCACCGCTGGGCGGACGCCGAGGAACTGGAGCGCCGCTACCGGGCCATCAACGAATTCGAGGCCCGGCAGACGGCCGCCGGAACGAAGATCGTCAAGGTCATGCTGCACATCAGCCGCGGCGAGCAGCAGGAACGGCTGCTCGCCCGGCTGGAGGATCCAGCCAAGAGGTGGAAGTACAGCAGCAACGACCTTAAGGAACGGGCCTTCTGGGGCGACTACATGGACGCCTACCAGGCCGCGTTCGAGCAGACCAGCTCCGAGCACGCGCCCTGGCACGTCGTCCCGGCCAACAAGAAGTGGTACGCCCGCATCGCCGTGCAGCAACTCCTCCTGGAAGCACTCGAAGGCATGAATCTCCAATGGCCGGTTCCGGACATGGACCTGGACATGGAGCGCGAACTGGTCCAGCGGTCCTGAACTGCGCTCTTAAAGGGCCGGTGACAGCCGTCTGTGCAGGGCTGGTGCCTAGCTCTTTTCGGCGGCGTGGTCCCGGGCCGCGGCGAGCCGCTTGCGGGCGCCTTCGAGCCACTGTTCGCAGCGCTTGGCCAATGCCTCGCCGCGCTCCCAGAGTGCGAGGGATTCCTCCAGGCTGGCGCCGCCGGCCTCCAGCTTGCCGACCACGGCGACGAGCTGCTCGCGGGCGTCCTCGTAGCTGAGGGCCTCGATGTCGGCGTTGGGGATTGATTCTGCTGCCATGTGTGTGCTCCTTAGTTGGTGCGGTCTCTGCTTCCGCGATGTCTGTTCCTGCAGTGGTTAGGCGTGTTGGCGGGTCATTCCTCGGCCGGCTCCTGGCCGCCCGTGGACTGGGCGGTGAACCGGCCGCCTGCCACCCGTACCGTGAGGTCCGTGCCTGCGGGCGCCTGCGAAGGGTGCCGCACCACGTCCCGGTGCGTCGCCGCGGCTGTTCCATCGCCGGCGAGCTGGACCACGGCGTAGCCGCGATCCAGCGTCTTCTGCGGCGAGAGTGCGCGCACCTGCGCCTTGAGGTGGACCAGCTGGTCCGCGGCCCGGACGACGGCGGTGCTGATGGCCGCGTGCGCGCGGCCCTTGAGCCGTTCGACGTCGTCGTGGCGGTGGGTGATCATGACATCGGGCGAGAGCAGCACCGGGCGGGAGCGCAAGGATGCCAGCCGGTCACCCTCGCGCTCGACGAGCCGGGTAACCCCGCGCCTGAGCTGATCCCGGGCCTGCCGGACCCGGACGAGCTCTTCCGCGACATCAGGCACGATCCTCTTCGCGGCATCGGTGGGCGTCGAGGCCCTGAGGTCTGCGACGTCGTCGAGGATGGGCCGGTCCGCTTCGTGCCCGATCGCACTCACCACGGGGGTGGAAGCGTCCGAGACGGCCCGGATGAGCTCCTCGCTGCTGAACGGCAACAGGTCCTCGAGCGCGCCTCCGCCGCGGGCAATGACGATGACATCGACGACGGGGTGGGCATCAAGCTCCCGCAATGCCGCGACCATCTGGGCTACGGCGGTGTTGCCTTGGACGGCGACCTCGCGGATCTCGAATTCGACGGCCGGCCAGCGGAGGGCAGCGTTGCGCAGCACATCCTTCTTGGCGTCAGAGTCCCGCCCGGTGATCAGGCCGATCCGGTGCGGGAGCAGCGGAAGCCGCTTCTTGCGCGAATCGGCAAAGAGCCCTTCGGCGGCGAGGGCCTGGCGCAGCCGTTCGATCCGCGCGAGGAGGTCGCCGAGCCCCACGGGACGGATGTCCTTCACGGACATGTTCAGGCGGCCCGTCTTGAGCCAAAATTCGGCCTTGATCAGTGCCACAACCCGGGAACCGCGTTCCAGCGGAGCGGCCTGACGGTCCAGCACGGTGGTCCAGACCGACGCCGGCAGCGAGATTTCGGCGTCGATGTCCCGCAGCGTCAGGTAGGCGTTGCTGCCGCGCCGGTTGAGCTCGATCACCTGCCCCTCAATCCATGCCGAGGGCGCGCGGTCGATGTGCATCTTGAGCTTCTGGGACAGCAACTGCAGCGGCCAGGGGTTGTCCGGGCTGGTTTCAGCTGCGGTGGCCGGCAGTGTCGTGGCCGCCGCGTCCTCAGGCATGCGTGGGTTCCATGGCCGGTAGTGCCTGCTGGAGTGCCTTGTAGGGGGCCCTGTGCATATGTGTGCGTGTCCTTTGCTGCATGCCCTAATTTGGGGGGACTGCCGGCGGCCCGCGTTTCGGCGGGCGGGTGCCGGCCGGCAGCCGGAAGTTGTCGCTTTCAACTCTATCCATAGCTCTACCACCGGGGCCCGACTTTATGGCCGCGCCCGGACCCGTCCTAGGATGGGAGGGACGCCATCAACCTCCTAGGAATCCTTTGCGCACTTTTGTCTCCGCCGCCGCTGTCCTCATCGGGCTCGTGATGACCGCCGTTGCGGTTCCAGCCATGTGGGTGGACCGGAACATCGTCCAGGAAGAGGGCTTCGTGGCGCTGACCGCGCCGCTGGGCAAGGACCCGGCCTTCCAGCAGCGGCTGGCCAGGGCCGCCGTCGCCGGCGTGGCCTCCAGCGCCGGCATCCCCGAAGCCTTCACCGAGCTGGCACGCCCGATCCTGGACAACGCGGCCCAGTCACTGACGGGACTGCCCGGCTACTCCGAGGCCTGGGCTGAAACCCTGCGCAAGAGCCACCGCCTCACGTTCGCAGACCCCAGCACGCTGCCGCCGGAGGTCGACGGCACCTCTTCGCTCACCCTCGATGTCGCGCCGCTTGCCGGGCTTGTGGCCAAGCAGGTCGCCGACGCGACCACCCTTCCGCTGGAGGCCCCCGGACAGGTGCTGATCCATATCGGGCAGTCCGACCAGCGCCAATGGATTGAACGCGTCACCGTCTACGCCCCGATGGGGTACGCCGTTGCCGTCGGCGCGGCCATCGCTTTCGCCCTGGCCTTTGTCGCGGCCCGACGCCGGTGGACCGTCCTGGCCGGCATGGGCCTTGGTGCGCTGGTGCTTGCCGGTGCGTGGAAGCTGGCCGGCGATGCCGCCGGAGCCGCCGTCGCCCGGACCTCGAGCGGCAACGATGTGGCGGAGCTCTTCAAGAACGAATTTGTCGCGGCATGCTCGGCCAGCTTCGGCCAGTGGATCGCCGCGACCGCCGTGGCGGGCGGTGCCCTGCTGGTCGCCGGACTTGCTGTCCGCGTTCTCGGGGGCCGCAAAAGGGCCAACATTGAACACCGGTAGCATGGGAGCATGACCACCACCGCTGTTTCCGTTCCGATGCCATCCGTACCGCGCCGACGGCGTTCACCGGAAGACGTCCTGGCGGCGGCCCCCGTCGCCGGACCGAAAAAGGTCCTGCTCGCGGCCCCGCGCGGCTACTGTGCCGGCGTTGACCGTGCAGTCATCGCCGTGGAAAAAGCCCTGGAGCACTACGGCCCGCCGGTCTACGTCCGCAAGCAGATCGTGCACAACGTCCACGTGGTCAGCTCCCTTGAAGAGAAGGGGGCCATCTTCGTCGACGAAACCGACGAGGTCCCCGAGGGCGCCCTCGTGATCTTTTCCGCGCACGGCGTCTCGCCCGCCGTCGTCCAGTCCGCCGAGGACCGCGGGCTGCGCACCATTGACGCGACCTGCCCGCTGGTCACCAAGGTGCACCGCGAAGCCGTCCGGTTCGCCAAGGATGACTTCGACATCCTGCTGATCGGCCACGACGGCCATGAGGAAGTCGAAGGCACCGCCGGCGAGGCCCCCGAACACATCCAGATCATCAACGGCCCGCACGAAGTGGACAAGGTCACGGTCCGCGACCCGGAGAAGGTCATCTGGCTCTCGCAGACAACCCTCAGTGTGGACGAAACCATGGAGACTGTCCGGCTCCTCAAGGAGCGGTTCCCCACCCTGCAGGATCCGCCCAGCGACGACATCTGCTACGCCACCACCAACCGCCAGGTGGCCATCAAGAAGATCTCGCCCCAGGCGGACCTTGTGATCGTGGTGGGTTCTGCCAACTCATCGAATTCCGTCCGCCTCGTGGAGGTCGCCCTGGAATACGGCGCGAAGGCCTCCTACCGGGTGGACTTCGCCAACGAGGTTGATGAGGCCTGGTTCGAAGGCGTGGCCACCGTGGGCGTGACCTCCGGGGCCTCCGTCCCCGAAGTGCTTGTCAAGGACGTGCTCCGGCTGCTGGCCGACTATGGCTACGGATCGGTCGAGGAAGTCGTCACCGCCGAGGAAGACCTCCTGTTCTCCCTGCCCAAGGAGCTCCGGGCCACGCTGAAGCAGGCAGGCGACGTCACCCGTGCGCTCGGCGGCCGCGGCACCCGCCCCGAACAGTCCTAGTCAACAGTCGTAGGGGCTGAACGATCCTCGGGCGGTTCAGCCCGTGCACTGAACAGCCCCATGCACTGAACAGCCCCGTGCACAGAACCGTCGGACCTGATCAGTCCTAGGCCGCGGACTCTTCGGTTTCGTCACGGGATTGCAGCTCCGGGGCTGCGACCGCCCGCGGCGTCACTTCGACGGCTGGGGGAGTGGCCAGGCCGGCGGCTTCCAGGGCGTTGAGCTTCCTCGCTGTGGGCAGGACCCTGGCCTCCAGGGTCCCGACCATCGAGTTGTACCGCTCCACCGAGGTCTTCAAAGAGGACCCCAGCTTGGTGACGTTCTCGCCGAGGGTACCCATCCGGTCGTAGAGCTGCCGCGCGAGCTCGAAGAGTTCCCGGGCGCTGTCCGTCAGCACGTCCTGGCGCCACGTGAACGCCACCGACTTGAGCACCGCCAGCAAGGTGCCGGGGGAGGCCAGGACCACGCTCTTGGACAGCGCGTAATCCAGCAGGGCCGGGTCCGCCGAGAGGGCGGCGGCCAGGATGGACTCCGCCGGCAGGAAGCAAACCACCAGCTCCGGCGAATTGCCCGGGATGTCCCAGTACTTCTTGCTGCCCAGCGCGTCCACGTGGGCCTTGAGGGCCTTGGCATGGGCGGCCAGGTGCACCTGCTGGCTGCCGGGCAGTTGGGATGACGGCTGGCCTGCCTGCGCTGCGCCAAGGTCCTGGGCAGCCAGATACGAAGCCAGGGGAACCTTCGCGTCAACAACGAGCTGCTTGTCGCCGGGCAGCTGGACCACGAGGTCGGGCCGGAGGCTGCCGTCGGGGCCGGCGCCGTGGGCCTGCCCGCTGTGGACCTGTTCGTGGAAATCCACATGCCGCAGCATGCCTGCCGCCTCGACCACCCGGCGCAGCTGGACCTCGCCCCACTGCCCGCGGGCGCTGTTGGAGCGCAGGGCGGATTCCAGCGCATGGGTGGACCGCAGCAGCTGCTCGTCGGACAGCCGGGCCTCCTGCAGCTGCTGGGCGAGCTGTCCGTACTGTTCCAACCGGTCGCGTTCGAGCAGCGACACCTGTTGCTGCACCGCCGTAAGCTTCTCCGCCACCGGAGCCAGCGCCCGGAGCACACTGCCGTCCTGGTTCCGTGACTCGCCCAGCTCCCTGTTCTGGGCCGCGAGAAGGCGCCTCTCGGCGTCGGCAGCGGCGAATTGGGCGCTGACCTCGGACAGCCGGGCCGAGACGGCGTCGAAGTCGTGTTCCACGGCCACATTTTGCCGGCGGAGCAGGACATAGACGGCCCCGGCGCCGGCAACGGCGCCCGTGAGCAACATGAGCAGGGCGAGAATCAGTGCAAAAGCATCCATGGCTTCACTCTGGCATGCCCCTGTGACAGTTTTGGCTTCGACGCCCGGGAGCGCCCCGAACACGCAAGGGCCGACGCCCCGGCCGCTGCCCTCCTTGCGGGCCGCCGCAAAGATCTCCCGCGGGTGCGGGTAGAATATATGCTCGTGGCACTTACTATTGGCATCGTCGGACTGCCCAACGTCGGCAAATCAACCCTTTTCAACGCATTGACCCGTAACCAGGTCCTCGCGGCGAACTACCCGTTCGCCACGATCGAGCCCAACATCGGCGTCGTGAACCTGCCGGACGCCCGGCTCGAAAAGCTCGCCGGCATCTTCGGCTCCGCGCGCCTGCTGCCCGCCGCCGTGTCCTTCGTGGACATCGCAGGCATCGTCAAGGGCGCCTCCGAGGGCGAAGGCCTGGGCAACCAGTTCCTCGCCAACATCCGCGAGGCCGAGGCCATTGCGCAGGTTGTCCGCGTGTTCGATGACCCGGACGTCATCCACGTCGACGGCAAGGTCGATCCCAGCTCCGACATGGAGACGATCAACACCGAGCTGATCCTGGCGGATCTGCAGACGATCGAAAAAGCCATCCCCAGGATCGAAAAAGAAGTAAAGATCAAGAAGCGGGAGGCGGCCGAGCTGGCAGCCATCCTGGCGGCGCAGGCCGTGCTGGAACGCGGCGACACCATTTTCTCCTCCATCAAGAGCGACAAGCTGGAGATGGAGCACCTCAAGGAACTCGGCCTGCTGACGGCCAAGCCCTTCATCTACGTCTTCAACGCCGACGAGGGAATCCTCGGCAACCCGGAGAAGCAGGCTGAACTGCGTGCCCTCGTGGCCCCGGCAGACGCCATCTTCCTGGACGCCAAGCTCGAGTCCGACCTGGTCGAGCTCGACGAGGCGGAAGCCCGCGAAATGCTGGAAATGAACGGCCAGGATGAATCCGGGCTGGACCAGCTGGCCCGCGTCGGCTTCCACACCCTGGGACTGCAGACCTACCTCACGGCCGGCCCCAAGGAAACCCGTGCATGGACCATCCGCCAGGGCGACACCGCCCCGCAGGCGGCCGGCGTGATCCACTCCGATTTCCAGCGCGGTTTCATCAAGGCCGAAGTCGTCTCGTTCGACGACCTCATCGAGGCCGGCTCCATGGCTGAGGCGAAAGCCCGCGGCAAGGTCAGGATCGAAGGCAAGGAATACATCATGGCCGACGGCGACGTGGTCGAATTCCGCTTCAACGTCTAACAGCTCACCGCCCGGCGGAGCGGTAATTCAGCCAAGTAATTAAGGATTAACTGGAGGCCCCGATTTTCGGATCGGGGCCTTTTCCTGTGTCCGGCTCTTTTATCCTTTTGTTACGCCGCCGTCAACGCTTTTGTGGAAAGCTGGCCTTGCGGAACTTGTCCAATGTTGCAGCTCGGTAACGAACTTTACAGTGAGTCAACTTTGGTGGCTCCGAGTGGCATTTGGGGATTACGCTTCATGCCATGTGAGACGGGCCACACTGCCGCTGGGGGAGTGTGGACGTCTGTCTGGTGCCTTTGGCGCCGGTCTCACCCACACCACAGAAACAAGGAGGCGGAATGCGCTTGGGTCGTATTTCCAAAGCAGTGGGCGTGGCGGCAGCAGCTGCCATCGCCCTCAGCGCCTGCGCAGGCAACAGCGGCGGGACAACCCCGACCACTGCGGCCGCAGCAAGCAAGCAAGGCGGATCGGCAACCGTAGTAGAGGTCAACGCGTTCAACACGTTCAACCCGAACACGGCTGACGGAAACACTGACATCAACTCGAAGATCAGTTACGCCACCCACTCGGGCTTCTTCTACATCGACAACAAGCTCAACGTTGTCCGCAACGAGAAGTTCGGCAAGATGGAAAAGGTCTCTGACGATCCGCTGACGGTCAAATACACCATCAACGACGGCGTGAAGTGGTCAGATGGAACGCCCGTCACCGCAGCCGACCTTGTGCTGCAGTGGGCCGCTTTCTCCGGCTACTACAACGACGCCGATGCGGCCGCGAAGACCGGAACGTCCTACTTCTCATACGCCGGTGACCCCACCGGCATTGGCCTCACCGACTTCCCGGAACTCGGCGACGACGGCCGCAGCATGACGCTGAAGTACTCCAAGCCGTTCGCGGACTGGGAAATCGCCATCGGCGGCCCCGGCATCGACATCCCGGCCCACGTCCTCGCCAAGAAGGCCGGCCTGGCCGACACCAAGGCGTTCATCGACCTGCTCAAGGGCATGCCCCGCGGCGACTCCAAGGCCCCGAAGCCGGCGAACGCGCAGCTGAAGGCCATGGCGGACATGTGGAACACCGGCTTTGACACCAAGACCCTGCCGGCCGACCCGAGCCTCTACCTCTCCAACGGCCCGTTCATCGTCAAGAGCGTCAACCAGGACCAGTCCCTGACCATGGTCAAGAACAAGGACTACAACTGGGGCCCGGAAGCCAACCTGGACGAAATCACCGTCCGCTACATCGGTGAGGCCCCGGCGCAGGTCCAGGCACTGAAGAACGGCGAAGCCGACATCATCGCCCCGCAGGCATCCGCCGACACCGTGGAGCAGCTCAAGGCCCTCGAAAGCCAGGGCGTGACGGTCGACGTCGGAAACCAGCTTGCCTACGACCACATCGACCTGAACTACTCGGGCCCGTTTGCCGACAAGAACGTCCGCGAGGCGTTCATGAAGGCCGTCCCGCGCGCGGACATCGTCGACAAGATCGTCAAGAAGCTCGATCCGAAGGCTGCGCCGCTTGACTCCCAGCTGTTCGTGCCGGACCAGGCCCCGTACGCCGACTCCGTCAAGAACAACGGTTCCTCCGCCTACCAGGGCGTGGACATCGACGGCGCCAAGAAGCTCCTCAACGGTGCCACCCCCGAAGTTCGCATCATGTACAACAAGGACAACCCCAACCGTGTTGACGCCTACTCCCTGATCAGCGAGTCCGCCACCAAGGCCGGCTTCAAGATCGTCGACGGCGGCCTCGGCAAGTCTGACTGGGGCAAGGCCCTCGGTAACGGCAGCTACGACGCCACCATCTTCGGCTGGAGCAACTCCGGCGTCGGTGTCTCCGGCGTTCCGCAGATCTTCAAGTCCGGCAACGACTCCAACTTCAACCAGTTCAGCGATCCCGAAGCCGACAAACTGATGGACGAACTGATTGTCACCACCGACAAGAGCAAGCAGGACGGCCTCGTTGCGCAGATCGACAAGAAGATCTGGGATTCTGCCTACGGCCTTCCGCTGTTCCAGTCGGTTGGCGTGGACGCGTACAGCGACCGCGTCACCGGTGTGAAGTACATGCCGAACCAGACCGGCGTTTGGTGGAACTTCTGGGAATGGGCACAGAAGTAGCCCGCGACCCTAAGTAACACTGCTGGAAAGGCGTCGGGACCACAGTTCTTCGGTCCCGACGCCTTTCTGGCGATATCCTGGCGATGCCGTGGTCCCGCCGCCACATCGGCGGGAACCGGCCAAACTCCGCGACCGGTCCGGGCAATCCCCGGGCCCGAATTCCGAGGTTCTATTCCAATGGTGACCTACATCTTCCGGCGGCTTGTGACTGCCGCCCTCATTCTTCTCGGTGCGTCCTACTTCGTGTATCTCCTGACAGCGGCGTCAGGCGATCCCCTGGAGGAATTCCGCGCCAACAACTCGCCGCAGAAGCAGCAGCTCATCGATTCGAGGACCGAGCTCCTGCAGCTGGACACCCCCGCCCCGCTGCGGTATTTCAAATGGTTCGGCGGCGCGGTTCAGTGCCTCATCCCGTTCGCCAACTCCTGTGACCTCGGGAAAAACATCGCCGGCCAGCCCGTCACCGAGGCCCTCGGCTTCGCGCTCGTCCAGACCCTGACCCTGGTCACCGCGGCCACCGTGCTCGCCATCCTTGTCGGCATCACCCTGGGCATCGTCACCGCCCTGCGGCAGTACAGCACCCTGGACTACGGTGTCACGTTCATGGCCTTCCTGTTCTTCTCCCTGCCGATCTTCTGGGTCGCCGTCCTGCTCAAGGAATTCGGCGCCATCGGCTTCAACAACTTCCTGCGAAACCCCGACGTGCCCCTGACGACGGCGCTCGGCATCGGCGTCATCGTGGGCGCAGTGACAGCCGTGGCGGTGGGCGGAGCGATGCGCCGCCGGCTCCTGGCCGGCGGGGTTGCCTTCGCCTTTATCACCGCGGTGCTCATCTACTTCTCCGCCACTGAGTGGTTCAAGACGCCGGGGCTGGGCCCTGTGGTCATCGCCATCGCCGGCGCCGGCATCGCCTTCGCCGTGACCCTGCTCTCCGCCGGACTGAAAAACCGCAAGGCCCTGCACTCGGCCCTCATCGCCGTCGGCGTCGGCGTCGTTCTGTACTTCGTCCTCCAGCCGCTGCTGAATGAGGCCACGTTCATCATGATCGTGCTGCTGGCGGTCGCCTTTGTCCTGATCGGCGTGGGCATCGGCTACCTGGTGGGCGGTTATGACCGCGGGCAGTCCATGCGGGCGGCAGCCATCACCTCGTTCCTGGTCGGGTTCCTGATCCTGCTGGACAGGTTCATGCAGGCCTGGCCGACCTACTTCAACAACAGTCGTGTGCGGGGCCGCCCCATCGCCACCATCGGTGCCACTACACCGAACATTGAGGGTGACTTCTGGGTTCTGAGCCTCGACTCCTTTACCCACCTGATCCTGCCGACCGTGGCCCTGATCCTTATTTCGCTGGCCAGCTACACTCGGTTCACCCGCTCCTCGATGCTGGAAATCATGAACATGGACTACATCCGCACGGCCCGGGCCAAGGGCCTGAGCGAGCGGACCGTTGTCATGCGCCACGCCTTCCGCAACGCCCTGATCCCGATCGCCACGATCGTCGCCTTCGACATCGGAGCATTGATCGGCGGTGCCGTCATTACCGAAACCGTCTTCTCGGTCCGCGGTATGGGCTTCCTGTTCCTGGACGGGATCGCGCACGTCGATCCCAACCCGGTCATGGGCGTCTTCATCTGCGTCGCCATCACGGCCATGGTCTTCAATCTCATCGCGGACCTGGCCTACTCCGCACTGGATCCGCGCGTAAGGGTAAAATCATGAGCCAGCCAAGCCAGCAGGAAGTCATCATGGCCGAAGATGCAGCCTCGCGGACATCGCCCGCGGCCGGCATTGAGCCGGTCCTCGAGGCCAAGGGCCTCAGTCAGGGCCAGATCGTCCGAAAGCGGTTCCTCGGACACTCCGGCGCCATCATCGGCCTCGTGGTGTTCTCTTTCATTTTCATCCTGGCCTTCACCTCGGTGGGCTTCCTGGGTATCCCGGGCTGGTGGAAGTACACGCACGAGCAGGTCTCACCCCTGGTCAACGACGGCGCACCCACCTCCTCATTGTGGCCGTTGGCCTGGGGCGAACATCCGTTCGGCCAGGACCGGATCGGCCGTGACCTCTTCGCCATGACCATGCGCGGCGCGCAGCAGTCCATCACCATCATGCTTGTGATCGGCCTCCTCGCCGGCCTGATCGGCGTGGTGGTCGGGGCCATCTCCGGCTACTTCCGGGGCTGGGCCGAAGCCATCCTGATGCGCCTGACCGACGTCATCATCATCATTCCCGCACTGTTGCTGGCCGCCGTCATGGCGCAGCTCGCGGGCCGCCGGGACCAGGGGAGCTGGTTCGCCTCCTTTGCCAGCACCAACGGCGTCCTGGCCCTCGGTATCTTCCTGGGCCTGATCAGCTGGGTCGCCCTAGCCCGCCTGATGCGCGGCGAATTCCTTTCACTGCGCGAACGCGAGTTCGTGGATGCGGCCCGGATTTCGGGCGCCAGCAACGCCAGGATCATCTTCAAGCACATCCTGCCCAACGCCGTCGGCGTGCTGATCGTGAATGTGACCCTGACGATGTCCGCGGCGATCCTCACCGAAACGGCCCTGAGCTACCTCGGCGTCGGCGTCCATGCCCCGGACACCTCACTGGGCCTGCTCATCTCCCAGAACCAGCAGGCCTTCTCTACCCGGCCCTGGCTCTTCTGGTACCCGGGCCTGTTCATCGTGCTCATCTGCCTCAGCATCAACTTCATCGGCGACGGCCTGCGGGACGCCTTTGACCCGCGGCAGAAGAAGTTCAACGCCAAAAAGGCCAAGGCCGTGGCAGCCCCCGCGGTGCAGGCAGGTGACCTCACGGACCTCGACGGAACTGAAGCCGAGGAAAGCAGGTCCGAGGGATTCCGGCCCGGGCCTCCGGCTGATGGATCAAAGGGCCTCTAAGATGCCGGCCCCGTGCAGGACCACGCTACCTGGCGGTCACCGCCAGGTAGCTGGCCGCGAGGAGCAGTACGACGGCGCCGATCGCCACCCAGCGGACCGTGACTGTCACGGCGGCGCTGGCGGCGTCGCCGTCGTCGAGCTTCCCGCCCTCCACCAGATCATGCCATCGGGCCCGCACCAGCATGGCGGCCTGGCCGGAGTCCGTGGTCTTCAGGTCGCCGGGACGGACCGACTTGCCGGGACCGTACGTGGTGGCCGGCAGGCCGCGGAGATCTTCCGGGCGGGCGTGGCGCCCGCCCCAGATGCCCGGGGCGGGTGCTGCCCAGGACGTGTAGCTCTTCCCGGCCGTGACCAGGGTCAGCGCGAAGCGCGTATCGACGTGCACCAGCGCGGCCCACGGGACCTCGACCGAGCGGAACGGATTTTCCAGGGTGACCCCGGCGTCGTGGACCACCACGGACGGCATCCAGAACAGCAGCCAGCCCATGAAGGCAACAAAGGCCAGCGGGGCGATGCCCGCCAGCGCCCCCGGACCTGCCATGACGACCGTAGCCACGACGCCGAACCCGGCCACCGCCCAGGACAGCCACGCGAACCATTTGTTCGTGCGTGCTTTGAAGACTTCAACATTTCCGGCATGCGGCGCAGAGCTCATGCCCCCAATAATTCAGTATTCCGAGCCGCAGCACTAATCCCCGGTGCACCGGCGGCCCGGCGGAAGGATAGCCCATCATGACTGACTTCATCACCCTCGATCCGCCGGCAGCACCCGCGCCCGGCAAAGGCGACGCCGTCCTGGAGGTCCGGGACCTCAGCGTGGATTTCGGCGTGGACAAAAAATGGGTTCCGGCCGCGATCGGACTCAACTACGAGGTCCGGGCCGGTGAAGTCCTCGCCATCGTGGGGGAGTCCGGGTCCGGAAAAAGCGCCAGTTCCATGGCGCTGCTGGGCCTGCTGCCCAGTAACAGCCGTGTGACGGGAAGTGTCAAGCTCGCCGGCCGGGAACTTTTGGGGAGCAACGCGGCCAATATCCGTGCCGTGCGCGGCAAGGACGTTGCGGTGATCTTCCAGGAGCCGATGACGGCCCTGAACCCGGTCTACACCGTCGGGGCCCAGATCGTGGAAACTGTGCGCCTGCACAACGAGGTTTCGCCGGACGAAGCCCGACTCCGTGCCCTGCGCATGCTCGAACTTGTGGAACTGCCCGATCCGGAAAAGGCCTTCCGGTCCTACCCGCACCAGCTTTCCGGCGGCCAGCGCCAGCGCGCCATGATCGCCCAGTCGCTCTCCTGCGACCCCAAGCTGCTCATTGCCGATGAGCCCACCACGGCCCTGGATGTGACTGTCCAGGCTGAAATCCTTGACCTCATGCGCAACCTGCGGAACAAACTGGACAGCGCCATTGTGCTCATCACCCACGACATGGGGGTGGTGGCGGACCTCGCCGACCGGATCGCCGTCATGCGCAAGGGCCTGATCGTGGAAACAGGGACCGCAGCGCAGATCTTCCACAACCCGCAGCACGAATACACCCAGGCCTTGCTGGCTGCGGTCCCTCACCTGGGCCAGGGCGGCTCGGATTCCGTGGCGGACGTGGACGTCACCGCCGCCCTCGCCGCCGCGACCCACGCGGAAATCCTCTCCATCCCGGAAGACGAGCTGATCCGGCGGGAGCGGGAGAACGCCGCCGCACTGGCCTTGGCCGAGGCGGCCAAGCCGAAGGGCGAACCGGTTCTGGAGCTCACCGACGTCGCCATCGAGTACCCGAAGCAGGGCCGGGTGCCGGCCTTCCGGGCCGTCGAAGGGGCCAACCTGGTCATCTACCCCGGACAGGTGGTAGGCCTTGTCGGCGAGTCGGGTTCGGGCAAGACCACGATCGGCCGGGCCGCCGTCGGCCTGCTCCCGGTGGCAGCAGGCACCATGAAGGTCGTGGGGCAGGACATTTCCGCCGCCAAGAAGAACGGCCGCCAGCTCCAGGAAATGCGCCGGCACGTCGGCATGGTGTTCCAGGACCCGTCGTCCTCACTGAACCCGAGGCTGCCCATCGGGGAAAGCATCGGGGAGCCGATGTTCCTGTCCGGAGTCGCGAAGGGCGCAGAACTGCAGCACCGGATCGAGGCACTCCTGGACCAGGTGGAGCTCCCCCGGGACTACCGCAACCGCTACCCGCACGAGCTCTCCGGCGGGCAGAAGCAGCGCGTGGGGATCGCACGCGCCCTCTCGCTCAAGCCGAAGCTGATGGTCGCCGACGAACCCACCTCTGCCCTGGATGTCTCGGTTCAGGCCAGGGTGCTCGATCTCTTCCAGAACCTGCAGAAGGAACTGGGGTTCGCCTGCCTGTTCGTCACCCACGACCTCGCGGTGGTGGACGTGCTCGCGGACCGGATCTGCGTCATGCAGCGCGGCAGGATCGTGGAACAGGGGACCCGGGACCAGATCCTCCGCAACCCGCAGGAGCCCTACACCCAGCGGCTCCTGGCGGCAGTTCCGCTGCCGGACCCGGACAAGCAGCGGGAGCGCCGCGAACTGCGCGCACAGCTACTTTCCGGCGCCAGCTGACGGAGCTTGCGGCGGGCCCCGGCCGGTTCTGCGCCGGGGCCTTCGCGGGGCCCGCGACGGCCCCACGAAGGGTTCTGCTGAGGGTCCCGGTGAGGGCTCTGGGGACGGTTCTGGACTGGGTTCCTCAGCGGGTCCTGCGGCCCGTTCTGGGGCCGAATTCCAGTTAATTGAGGGTAACCGGGATCACATGCGGGCGTATACTACCAGCCGGTAGCGTGTGACTTGAAATACGTCGCGCTTGACGTTAACCGTCATGAAATTGTCGAGTCACGGTTTGGCAACGGAGTTCCAACATTTGGACAGTTAAGGGCTAGGCTACTTCCATATGAAGCACGTCACAGGGGATACCCCTGTGCCTGCTTGCGGGGAAGCATAAGTTTTTCCCTCACGAACTCCCACAACTCATAGGAGGCGGAATGCGTTTTTCGCGCACTTCCAAAGCACTGGGCATGGTGGCTATCGCCGCCCTCGCCCTGACCGGATGCGGTGCCAGCGGCTCCGCAACCGGTAGCGGCAGTACCGGCGGAGACACCACCAAGGTGATCCTCGCCGATGGCTCCGAACCCCAGCGTCCCCTCATGCCGGCCGACACCAACGAGGTCGGTGGCGGCAAGGTCATCGACATGATCTTCGCGGGCCTGGTCAGCTACGACCCCAGCGGCAAGCCGGTCAACGAACTCGCCGAGTCCATCGAGGGCAAGGACGGCCAGCACTTCACCATCAAGGTCAAGAAGGACCAGAAGTTCACGAACGGCGAGGCCATCACGGCCAAGACCTTCGTCGATTCCTGGAACTTCGGTGCAGCAGCCAAGAACGCTCAGCTCAGCGGAGGCTTCTTCGAAAGCATCAAGGGCTACGACGAAGCCAGCGCAGAAGGCTCCACCGTCGACACCATGTCCGGCCTGAAGGTCGTTGACGACCAGACGTTCACCGTCGAACTGAAGCAGCCGGAATCTGACTGGCCGCTTCGCCTGGGCTACACCGCGTTTGTTCCGGTTCCCTCCGGCGCGCTGAAGGACCCGAAGGGCTTCGGCGAGAAGCCGGTCGGCAACGGCCCGTACAAGCTTGCGGACGGCGGCTGGCAGCACAACGTGCAGATCCAGCTCGTTCCGAACCCGGACTACAACGGCCCGCGCAAGGCCAAGAACGCCGGCGTGACCTTCAAGATCTACCAGAACGACGACTCGGCGTACCAGGACCTGATGTCCAACAACCTGGACATCCTGCAGACGATTCCGACCAGCGCTCTGAAGAACTTCAAGTCTGACCTCGGCGACCGCACCATCAACAAGCCGTACGCAGGCAACCAGACCATCGCCATCCCGGAATACCTGCCGGAGTGGAGCGGCGAGGCCGGCAAGCTCCGTCGCCAGGCCATCTCCATGGCCATCAACCGCGATGAGATCACCAAGGTGATCTTCAACGGTGCACGCCAGCCTGCCAAGGACTTCACGGCTCCCGTGCTTGACGGCTACAGCGACGCGGTCGCCGGTGCCGACAACCTCAAGTTTGACGCCACCAAGGCCAAGGAAGCCTGGACCAAGGCCGACGCGATCCAGAAGTGGGACGCCAACGAGACCTTCACCATCGCCTACAACGCCGACAAGGGCGGACACAAGGCCTGGGTTGAAGCAGTGGTTAACCAGCTCAAGAACACGCTCGGCATCAAGGTTGAAGGCAAGCCGTACGCCACCTTCAAGGAAGCCCGCAACGACGCTACCGCCAAGACCCTCACCGGCTCCATCCGTGCCGGCTGGCAGGCAGACTACCCGTCGCTGTACAACTTCCTCGGCCCGATCTACAAGACCGGTGCCGGCTCCAACGACGCCAACTACGCCAACCCGACGTTCGACAAGGCCATCTCCGACGGCCTGAACGCCTCCTCGGTCAGCGACGGCAACAAGGCCATGAACAAGGCCCAGGAGATCCTTCTCCAGGACCTGCCGGCCATCCCCCTGTGGTACCAGGTTGCCCAGGGCGGCTGGAGCGACAAGGTCACCAACGTTGACTACGGCTGGGACGGCGTCCCGCTGTACTACAACGTCACCGGTAAGTAACAACTAAGCGACGGCGGGGGCCGCCCTTACTGGGGCCTCCGCCGTCGTCGTGTTTTCCCACCATTTATTTTCTTTATGCCCGGCACTTCGGGCGAACTTTTCGCAGCCCTGCCGCCGTGAGTGAACCGGCGCCGGCCTGCATCCATAGTGAAAAGGTTCTTTGATGAACAACTCCGCCGCATCCCTGGACAGGATGCCTGCCAACGAGGGTGTGACTCGCTGATGTCGACATACATCCTCAAGCGTTTCCTGCAATTGATTCCCGTCTTCCTGGGCGCAACACTGCTGGTCTACTTCCTGGTCTTCAGCCTGCCCGGGGACCCCATCGTGGCACTGTTCGGCGACAAGCCGGTGAACGAGGCCGTGGCAGCCAAGCTGCGTATGCAGTACCACCTTGACCAGCCGTTCTGGATGCAATACCTGCTCTACCTCAAGAGCATCTTCACGTTTGACCTCGGCCAGGACTTCTCCGGACGCCCCATCGCGGCCGTGCTTGGCGAGGTCTTCCCCGTCACGGCGCGTCTGGCCATCATGGCCCTGATCTTCGAGGCATTTTTTGGCATCATCTTTGGCCTGATCGCAGGCCTGCGCAAGGGCAAGCTGTTTGACGCGACGGTACTGGTCGCTTCCCTGATCGTGATCGGTATCCCGATCTTCGTTCTGGGCTTCCTGCTGCAGTTCACCATCGGCGTCCAGCTCGGCTGGGCCAAACCGACCGTCAGTTCCGCCGCGACCATCCCGGACCTCATCCTGCCGGCGATCGTGCTCGGCCTGGGATCCTTCGCCTATGTCCTGCGCCTGACCCGCACGTCCGTCATCGAAAACATGAACGCCGACTACGTGCGCACCGCCACCGCCAAGGGCCTCTCCCGGTTCCAGGTGGTCCGCACCCACATCCTGCGCAACTCCCTGATTCCCGTCATCACCTTCCTGGGTGCCGACCTTGGCGCCCTGATGGGCGGCGCGATCGTCACGGAGGGCATCTTCAACGTCCCGGGCGTCGGCAACCGGCTTTACCGGGCCGTGCTGTCCGGGGAAGGGCCCACGGTGGTTTCGATCGTCACCGTCCTGGTGCTGATCTACTGCCTGTCCAACCTGCTCGTTGACCTGCTTTACGGCTGGCTTGACCCGAGGATCCGTTATGACTCCTGAGAACACCACCACCGCACGGCACGCCACCGGCACCCGTCCGGTCCGCCGGTCCGAGCACTTCGTGGCCGATGTTTCCGAGACCCCGCTCCAGGTAACGGACCGGGTCAAGGACGAAGCCGCACCGCTGAGCCTTTGGGGCGAGGCCTGGAAGAACCTGCGTAAGCAGCCGCTCTTCCTCATCTCCGCATTCCTGATCCTGGTGGTCGTGGCCGTCTCCCTCTTCCCGGGCCTCTTCTCCCCGATCGACCCGTCCTCGGAGGCATGCCAGCTGGCCAACTCCGACGCCGGCCCCGCCGCAGGCCACCCGCTGGGCTTTACCCAGCTCGGCTGCGACGTCTACGCCCGCGTCATCTTCGGTACGCGGTCCTCGGTGACCGTGGGCCTCTTCACCACCATCGGGGTGCTGCTGATTGGCGGGATCCTGGGCGCGGTGGCCGGTTACTACGGCGGCTGGATCGACTCCATCCTTGCCCGCATCAATGACATCTTCTTCGCCCTGCCCCTGATCCTGGGCGCGATCGTGCTCATGCAGCTGCCGATGTTCCGTACCAACCGTACGGTCTGGACGCTGGTGGTCATCCTGGTTGCCTTCGGCTGGCCACAGATCGCACGCATCACCCGCGGCGCCGTCATCGAGGTCCGCAATGCCGACTTCGTCACGGCCGCCCGGTCCCTGGGCGTCTCGAAGTTCGGTGCCCTCATGCGCCACGTCCTGCCGAACTCGCTGGCCCCGATCATCGTCGTGGCCACCATCTCCCTGGGCACGTTCATCGTGGCCGAATCCACGCTGTCCTTCCTCGGCATTGGGCTGCCGCCCAGCGTCATGTCCTGGGGCAACGACATCCAGGCGGCACAGGCCTCGCTCCGGTCCAACCCGATGCCGCTGCTCTACCCGGCCATCGCCCTGTCCATCACCGTCCTGAGCTTCATCATGCTGGGCGACGCCCTGCGTGATGCCCTCGATCCCAAAGCGCGCAAGCGATGAAAGGGGACACCATGAGCGCCTCTGTTGGATTCCAGGAGGCGGAGTACGCCACCGAGCGTCCGCTGCTGGAAATCAAGGACCTCGCCATCGGTTTCACCACCAGCAACGGCCCGGTCAACGCCGTCCGCAACGCCCACCTCACCATCATGCCGGGCGAAACCGTCGCGATTGTGGGCGAGTCGGGCTCCGGCAAGTCCACTACCGCGCTGGCGGCCATCGGCCTGCTGCCCGGCAACGGCCGCGTCACCGCGGGCCAGATCTTCTTCGACGGCGAGGACATCTCCAACGCCAGCGAAAAGCGGATGATCGAACTGCGCGGCAACAGCATCGGCATGGTCCCGCAGGACCCGATGTCCAACCTCAACCCGGTGTGGAAGATCGGCGACCAGGTCCGCGAGACGCTGAAGGCCAACGGCCTGCCCAGCGGCCCCGACGACGTCGCAAAGGTCCTGTCCCAGGCCGGGCTGCCGGACGCCGCCAGCCGGGCCAAGCAGTACCCCCACGAGTTCTCCGGCGGCATGCGCCAGCGCGCGCTGATCGCGATCGGGCTCTCCTGCCAGCCGCGCCTGCTCATCGCGGACGAGCCGACGTCGGCTCTCGATGTCACCGTGCAGCGCCAGATCCTCGATCACCTGGACAAGATGACCACGGAACTGGGCACCGCGGTGCTGCTGATCACCCACGACCTCGGCCTCGCTGCCGAGCGCGCCGACCAGGTAGTGGTCATGTACCGCGGCCAGGTTGTCGAGTCCGGGCCCTCGCTGGAGCTGCTGCAGAACCCGCAGCACCCCTACACCCAGCGGCTGGTCGCCTCGGCGCCGTCGCTGGCGTCCCGGCGCATCCAGGCCGCCAAGGAACTGGGCGTGGAAACCGATGACATGCTCGCCCCGACCGAGACCGGCGTGGTTGAACCGTCCAAGACCGATGACGTCCTGCAGATCCAGAACCTGCGGAAGGTCTTCAAGCTGCGCTCGGGCCTGGGCAAGTCCTTGGACTTCACCGCCGTCGACGACGTCTCCTTCAATGTCAAGCGGGGAACCACGACGGCGATCGTGGGGGAGTCGGGCTCCGGCAAGTCCACCGTGGCCCAGATGGTCCTGAACCTCCTGACGCCGACCTCCGGCAAGATCATCTTCGACGGCGTGGACACCTCCACGCTGAACAGCAAGGAGATCTTCGCCTTCAGGCGCCGCGTGCAGCCGATCTTCCAGGACCCGTACGGTTCCCTGGACCCGATGTACAACATCTTCAGGACCATCGAGGAGCCGCTGCGGACCCACAAGATCGGGGACAAGGCCAGCCGCGAGAAGAAGGTCCGGGAACTGCTGGACCAGGTGGCGCTGCCGCAGTCCACCATGCAGCGGTACCCGAATGAGCTCTCCGGCGGCCAGCGCCAGCGTGTCGCGATCGCTCGCGCCCTGGCCCTGGACCCCGAAGTGATCATCTGCGACGAGGCCGTGTCGGCACTGGATGTGCTGGTGCAGGCCCAGGTGCTGAACCTGCTCGCCGAACTGCAGTCCCGGCTCGGCCTGACCTACCTGTTCATCACGCACGACCTCGCAGTGGTCCGGCAGATCGCCGACCACGTGTGCGTCATGGAGAAGGGCAAGCTGGTGGAGACGGGTTCAACGGACGACGTCTTCGAGTCGCCGCAGCGCGAGTACACGAAGGCGCTGCTCAACGCCATCCCCGGCGCGGGACTCATGCTTCCGCCGGAAGTGGAAGTGGCCTGAGCGCCTGCTTTTCGTAGGGCTTGACCAAGTCTGCCGTTAGCAGCAAAGGAGCCGGTGTCCGACCCGTTGGGGGCGGACACCGGCTCCTTTGCTGTGCGGGGTGCTGTGTTGGCTCTTGCTGTGTGAGCCACGATCCCAGGGCTTGCCTGGCGCCTGCGCCGGTGCTGTCCGGCGTCGGCCGTTCCTGCGCTGGCTGGTCCGGCGTCGGCTGGTCCGGCGCTAGCGGGACAAGTCGGAGAGCGTGCCGGGGGCCCGGTACTGAAGTCCCATGGACGCCAGTTGCTTGCCGAAGACGACGCCGAGGGCCGTGTGGCCCTGCCTGTTCAGGTGGACACGGTCCGCCATGGAGCCGGTAAGGCTGTAACGGGTAAGCCAGTCTCCGGCGCTGACGAACGGCAGTCCGTGCCGGGCTGCAACGTGGCCGAGGAGCGTGTCTACCTCGGTGCGGCGGCCGCCGCCGTAGTGGGCGCCGCGCGCAAGCGTGCCGACCATGAGCACCCGGGCGGCGGGGTAGCGCTGCTGGATGCTGGTGATCAGCCGCTCGGCGTTGGCGACGATCTGTGCGTCAGATGCGCCGCGCGCGGCGTCGTTCCCGCCGCCTTCGATCACGACGAGCGGGGGCGTACCGTATGGAAGTTTCCAGTCGCCGCGCTGGAGCGCATCGATGTAGTTGCCGGTGGTGCCGTTCGACGCCACGAAGCCCGTGCCGCCGCGGCCGCAGAAGAAGACCTTGTACCCCGCCGCCGCCAGCCCCTGCCTGGGCCAGCCATAGGCCGGTTCCGATTGTGAGTCGCCGATCAGCACGGCGGTAGTGCTGGTGTCCTTGACAATAATCTCGGTGCGGCCGTTGGCAGGATTGCGGTAGCTCGAACCGCCGGGCAGATTCGCGGGATCGATGCTGGCCCCGATCCGGGTCTTCGCCGCAGAGCCAGCGGCCACCGGCATGCCGGCGCCATTGGAGCCGGCGGAAGATCCGGCGTCGGAGGAACCGGCGTTGGACGAGCCCGCGTAGGACGATCCCGCGCCGAAAGAGCCTGCGTCAGGCGCAGGTGAAGAGGTCTGCCCGCAGCCGCCAAGAACTACGCCTACGGCGATCATCTTTGCGACAAAGCGGGACAGGGCCGAGGCGTTTCGCATGAATGTCTCCGGGCTTGCTTGCTGCTATCAGAGCAATGATGGGCCATGGGCGCACGAAAATCCAGTGACTTTACTCACAAGTAATAATCGACTTCCGCGCGTCCGTCATCCCGCGGCGACGACGCAAGGGCCGGCCGCCGGATCGCATTTTAGGCCAATAAATGACCTAGCGTTTAGAATGGTAGTAGGTGCCCTGTGCCAAAGGGACTTATCCGTCGTGCGTTCCGGTTGGAAATGTCGCGATACCACAGCTGACTTCACCACTGAATCGAGCAATAACGCATGTCTGAAACCACCACCAACACTGCGGTAGCCACTGCATCGCGCAGTGACCTGCGCAACGTCGCGATCGTGGCCCACGTTGACCACGGCAAGACCACGCTGGTCGACGCCATGCTCAAGCAGACCAAYTCCTTTGCCGAGCACAACCACCTCGAAGACCGCGTCATGGACTCCGGTGACCTCGAGCGTGAAAAGGGCATCACCATCCTGGCCAAGAACACCACGGTGGCCTACAACGGACCGTCCTCCAAGGGCGAGACCATCACCATCAACGTCATCGACACCCCCGGCCACGCCGACTTCGGTGGCGAGGTCGAGCGCGGCCTGTCCATGGTCGACGGCGTCGTCCTCCTCGTTGACGCCTCTGAGGGCCCGCTGCCCCAGACCCGCTTCGTGCTGCGCAAGGCCCTCGCCGCGCACCTGCCGGTGATCCTGCTGGTCAACAAGACCGACCGCCCCGACGCGCGGATCGAAGAAGTTGTGCACGAGTCCATGGACCTGCTCCTGGGCCTGGCCTCCGACCTCGCCGACGAAGTTCCGGACCTCGACCTGGACAAGATCCTGAACGTCCCCGTCGTCTACGCCGCCGCCAAGGTTGGCCGCGCCTCCCTCGAGCAGCCCGCCGACGGCTCCGCGCCGGAGAACGAGGACCTGGAACCGCTGTTCCAGGCCATCATCGAGCACATCCCGGCGCCGACTTACAACCCGAACGGTGTCCTGCAGGCGCACGTCACCAACCTGGACGCCTCCCCGTTCCTCGGCCGCCTCGCGCTGCTGCGCATCTACAACGGCACCCTGCGCAAGGGCCAGACCGTTGCCTGGGCCCGCGCCAACGGCGAGCTGAAGAACGTCAAGATCACCGAACTGCTGGCCACCAAGGCCCTTGACCGCGTCCCGACCGATTCCGCCGGCCCCGGCGAGATCGTCGCCGTCGCCGGCATCGAGGAAATCACCATCGGTGAGACCCTGACCGACGCCGAGAACCCGCAGCCGCTGCCGCTGATCACCGTTGACGACCCGGCCATCTCCATGACCATCGGTATCAACACCTCGCCGCTGGCCGGTAAGGTCAAGGGCGCCAAGGTCACGGCCCGCCAGGTCAAGGACCGCCTCGACAAGGAACTGATCGGTAACGTCTCCATCAAGGTGCTCCCCACCGAGCGTCCTGACGCCTGGGAAGTCCAGGGCCGTGGCGAGCTCGCCCTTGCCATCCTGGTCGAGCAGATGCGTCGCGAGGGCTTCGAGCTCACCGTCGGCAAGCCGCAGGTTGTCACCAAGACCGTCGACGGCAAGGTCCACGAGCCGATGGAACACATGACCATCGACGTGCCCGAAGAGTACCTCGGCGCTGTCACCCAGCTGATGGCTGCCCGCAAGGGCCGCATGACCAACATGGCCAACCACGGCACCGGCTGGTGCCGCATGGAGTTCATCGTTCCGGCCCGTGGCCTGATCGGGTTCCGCACCAAGTTCCTCACGGACACCCGCGGCGCCGGCATCGCAGCGTCGATCTCTGAAGGCTACGAACCGTGGGCCGGCCCGATCGAATACCGCACCAACGGTTCGATGATCGCCGACCGCGCCGGTGTTGTGACCCCGTTCGCGATGATCAACCTTCAGGAACGTGGCTCCTTCTTCGTCAAGCCCACCTCCGAGGTCTACGAGGGCATGATTGTTGGCGAGAACTCCCGCGCCGACGACATGGACGTCAACATCACGAAGGAAAAGAAGCTCACCAACATGCGTGCCGCTTCCTCGGACACCTTCGAGAACCTGACGCCGCCGCGCGACCTGACCCTCGAAGAGTCCCTCGAATTCGCCCGCGAAGACGAGTGCGTCGAGGTCACCCCGGATTCCATCCGTATCCGCAAGGTCATCCTGGACACCAACGAGCGTGCCAAGGCCAACCGCGCCCGCGCCAAGGTCTGATCCCGGTCTCCGGGCTTCGGCTGAAACGTGACTAGGAGAGCTGCCGGTATGGCAGGCGGCGTTGCCGCCGCCGTGCCGGCAGCTCTTTTTGTTGCCCTGGCCGGCACCGCCCTGCACCGGCACGATCTGGTGCTGGGCGGCATGGACATTCCGTGGGGAGCGGCGGCAGCCCTGCTCCTGCTGGGATCGGTTCAGCTGTGGCTCGGGGCCGCGTTCCGTTCGCTGGTTCCGACGGCGGTGTGCGGAGCTCTTTGCTATTCACTGACCGGCTGGTGGTCCACCCTGGAAACGGGCAAGCGCCTGGTTATCGGCGATGCCGCGGGCAACATCTGGGTCTTCGGCATCGCGGGCATCACCATGCTGATGCTGGCCTGGTGCCGCCGGTACCGGCAGCCGCCCGGCTAGGTCCGAGCCCCGTTCCTTCCTCCGCGCCCCCCTTCCTTCCCCCCGCGGGACATGCCCATTTTTCGGCCGCTCGGGCGGGCACAGTGGCATCATGTCCGGTGCGCAGGTAGTGCGGGGGACATGTCCACTCTTCACGATGGGCAAGCCCGGCCCTCACCCTGAACTGTTCCCCGATGGCGGGACATGCCCATTTTTCGCCCGGGCCGAGTTCCCGTGGCGCGCCGGCCGGCAGGCGCAGTTTTCCACATAGCGCGGGATTCGGTACGCGCGGACCTCTGGCGGTCTCACCATGGGTGAATGGCCAACATTATCGAGGTGCTCTCCAAGTACGACGGCGTCGCGCGCGCCAAATACATCGCCGCGGCGGGAGTTGCCGAATCCCAGCTCAAGTCGGCAATGGCGTCGGGATCCGTATCCCGGGTAGCCCGCGGCGTCTATGCCCTGCCCGGTGCGGACGAGCAGCTGATCAACATTCGCTCGCTCCCGGCCGAACCGGCATGCGTCACCGCGGCCCACTACGGCGGGTTGTGGGTCCTCGAAACCCCGTCTCAACCGCATGTTGCCCTTACCCACAGCAGGAGCTACCCGGGCTTCGTCTGCCACAGGACGCCCCGGCCGCCGACGCTCCTCGACACCGTCATCCAATGCCTGCGGTGCCTGCCTGAACCCGACGGGCTGATCATCGCCGAATCCGCAGTCGTGCTCAAGGGACTTCCTTTGGGCTCGTTGCGCGGGCGGCTCGACGGCCGTAACGACTCCCGGGAGCGCCGGATCGTGTCGGCGATCGTCCCGCAGTCCCAGTCCCTCATTGAGTGTCTGGCCCGGTTCCTCCTGCGGCGTGCAGGATTCCATGTTGAATCGCAGGTCAACGTTCCGGGCATGGGCCACCTGGACCTGATGGTCGATGGCCGTCTAGGCATCGAGACGGACGGTGCCGGGTTCCACATGGACCGCACGAGCTTCGAGGAAGACCGGCGGCGCTGGAACGTCACGACGCGCCGGGGAATCCCGACACTGGTTGTTACCTACCCACTGCTAAGGGATCATCCGGAAGAGTTCATCACGATGGTCCGGGAAACGCTAAACAGGCTGTCTGCCGCCGCGTAGGGTCGGTCCCGGCTTCACACGTCGCTGTGCCACCGCACTCCGGCACCGGCCTCTACGCCCCCGCAATCTAGCGCCCCTGGACACCACAACCTTGTGCCCGCCCACCACTGGACATGTCCCTTGCTCCGTCTATTCACCACTGGACATGTCCCGTGCCGGCCGGCCGGGACGGGCATGCTGCTGAGATGTCCGTCGCAGGCGATCAGCGGAGGGCATGTCCATTGGTCGCGGAGGGGGGTGGTGGGCATGTGCCCGGGTGGCCCTCAGTGGGGGGACCTGTCCACTGGTGGGGTGCAGGGGAGGGCATGTCCAGTGGTCGCGGAGGAGGCGGGTGGGCATGTGCCCGGGTGGCAGCGAGGGGAGGGCATGTCCACTCGTGGGGCGCGGGGGAGGGCATGTCCCGGGGAACCGCGCCTCAGGGGGCCTGCACACGCGGGGCTCGGCGGGGCGGGGCTGGCGGGACCTCCTTGGCAGCCACTACAAGCGGGAGGGCGATGACGACGTCGGAGCGGCGGGTGCGGACGGTGCAGGAGCCGTCGGCGCGTCCTACGAGCTCGCCCAGGGCATCCGTCAAGCCTCCGTCGATCCGGTACCGGACCACAACGCGTGTGCCGAGCGGGGCACCGGAGAGGAACTGCTGGGGCAAGGGCAAAGGCGTGCTCATCAGATCATAGTAAGACGCAGAGCGTGTATGACGTCCCGCTAGGTTCGCGGGAACAGGCTGGGAGATAATAGGCTCAGAAGTCAGCAACCCGGCGCTCAGGCCGGAAAACCATCCGGCCGGTCGCCGGAACCAACGTGGAGAGGCCAGGGACGTGACGTACGTAATCGCGCAGCCGTGTGTAGATGTCAAGGACAAGGCATGCATTGAGGAGTGCCCCGTCGATTGCATCTACGAAGGTGAGCGTTCCCTGTACATCCACCCGGACGAGTGCGTGGACTGCGGTGCCTGCGAGCCGGTCTGCCCCGTAGAGGCGATCTACTACGAAGACGACACCCCCGAAGAGTGGGCCGACTACTACAAGGCCAACGTCGAGTTCTTCGACGAGCTCGGTTCCCCGGGCGGTGCCGCGAAGGTCGGGAACACCCACACCGACCACCCGATGATCGCCGCACTGCCGCCGCAGAACCAAGACAACTAGGACGGCGCTACGGTGACATCCGCGGTGCGCACCTTCGGCCTGAGCCTGCCCGATTACCCGTGGGAGGCCATGGCACCGTATCTTGCCACGGCAGCCCGGCACCCTGCGGGAGCCGTCAACCTTTCCATCGGAACCCCCGTGGACCCGACGCCGGCCCTCATCCAGGACGCGCTCCGCGCCGCCGCGGACGCCCCCGGCTACCCCACGGTCCACGGGACGCCGGCCCTGCGGGAAGCCATCGCGGGCTGGTTTGCCCGCCGGCGCGGCGTCCCGGGGCTCGATCCGCAGAATGTGATGCCGACCGTGGGTTCCAAGGAACTCGTCGCGTGGCTGCCGTTCCTGCTCGGCCTCAAACCGGGCGACGTCATCGTCCGCCCCACGGTTGCCTACCCCACCTACGACATCGGCGCCACATTCGCCGGCGCGGAGCAGATCGCCGCCGACGACCTCGACGAGCTCGACGCCGGCACCCGCGCCCGCGTGCGGCTGATCTGGGTCAATTCACCGGCCAACCCCACAGGCAGCGTCCGCGACGTCGCGTCGCTGCGGCGGATCGTCCGGCAGGCCCGCGAGATCGGCGCCGTGGTCGCATCCGACGAATGTTACGCCGAACTCGGCTGGGGGGAGTGGGACGTCCAGCGCGGTGGCACACCGGTCCCGAGCATCCTGGACCCGCAGGTCGCGGAAGGTTCCCACGATGGCCTGCTCGCCGTCTATTCGCTCAGCAAGCAGTCCAACGTGGCCGGCTACCGGGCAGCCTTCGTCGCCGGCGACCCCGCCATCATGGCCAACCTGGTCAACAGCCGCAAGCACGCCGGGATGATCGTTCCCTACCCGGTCCAGGAAGCCATGCGCGTGGCCCTCGGCGACGACGCCCACGTCCAGGCCCAGAAGGACCTGTACCGGGGCCGCCGCGAACGGATTGTCCCGGCGCTCGAGGGCTTCGGCTTGAGGATCCACGAATCCCGGGCCGGCCTCTATCTGTGGGCCACCGCCGGCGAACCGACGTGGGACACCGTGGGCAGGCTCGCCGACCGCGGAATCGTCGTCGGACCCGGCGTTTTCTACGGAGACGCCGGGAACGGGTTCATCAGGGTGGCGCTCACCGCAAGCGATGAGCGGATCGACGCCGCCGCGGCGCGGCTGGCCACGGGAGCGTAACAATCCTGTGGCGCGCACCACATGTGTCGCGTTTTCGGCCATTTCGGGGCCTCCCGGATTAGTGCCACCCGCGAAGTGACGGTACTTTTTAACTGACGATCAATGGTGGCTTTCCACAAGAAGGCAGCGCAGCCTTTGGAAATCCTGTCCGCACAGGATCCGCGGGCAGCTTCACCAGATGTTGGACCAGCTTTCGACAGAGGCCCCGATGCCTCATGAGGAGACTCCATGACTGAAACCACCAGCGCAACCCTGCGCCATGCCGGCGGCGAGCTCGAACTCCCGCGCATCAAGGTTGTAGAAGGAAACGAAGGCTACGACGTTTCCAAGCTGCTGAAGCAGACCGGCGCCGTCGCCTTCGACCCCGGTTTCATGAACACCGCGGCCACCACCTCGGCCATCACCTACATCGACGGCGACGCCGGCATCCTGCGCTACCGCGGCTACCCGATCGAGCAGCTGGCCCAGCATTCGAGCTTCCTGGAAGTCTCCTACCTGCTGATCTACGGCAACCTGCCGACCCCCACCGAGCTGGAATCCTTCGACCAGCGGATCCGCCACCACACCCTGCTGCACGAGGAGCTCAAGGGCTTCTTCAGCGGCTTCCCCCGCGACGCCCACCCGATGCCGGTGCTTTCCTCGGCCGTGTCCGCGCTCTCGACGTTCTACCAGGACTCGCTGGATCCGTTCAACGCCGAGCAGGTGGAAGTATCCACCATCCGCCTCATGGCCAAGATGCCGGTCATCGCCGCGTACGCCCACAAGAAGTCGATCGGCCAGCCCATGCTGTACCCGGACAACTCGATGAACCTCGTGGAGAACTTCATGCGCCTCAGCTTCGGTCTGCCGGCCGAGCAGTACGAGGTGGACCCGGTCATCGCCAAGGCCCTGGA
Source organism: Arthrobacter sp. 2MCAF15 (assembly GCF_052115605.1). Lineage (NCBI taxonomy): Bacteria > Bacillati > Actinomycetota > Actinomycetes > Micrococcales > Micrococcaceae > Arthrobacter > Arthrobacter sp. 2MCAF15. The sequence continues at coordinate 38,363 of NZ_JBFRGZ010000001.1, forward strand.
CCTGCTGCTGATCCTGCACGCGGACCACGAGCAGAACTGTTCCACCTCCACCGTGCGCCTGGTCGGATCTTCGAACGCCAATCTCTTCGCGTCCGTCTCCGCCGGCATCAACGCCCTCTTCGGCCCCGCCCACGGCGGCGCCAACGAGGCCGTGCTGAAGATGCTGCGCCAGATCCAGGCCGACGGCATCAAGCCCGAGGACTACATGGAGAAGGTCAAGAACAAGGAAGACGGCGTCCGCCTCATGGGCTTTGGGCACCGTGTCTACAAGAACTACGACCCCCGTGCCAAGATCATCAAGGCCACGGCCCACGAGGTCCTCAGCAAGCTCGGCGGAAACGACGAGCTGCTGGACATCGCCATGCGCCTTGAAGAGAAGGCCCTGGGCGATGACTACTTCATCCAGCGGAAGCTCTACCCGAACGTGGACTTCTATACCGGCCTGATCTACAAGGCCATGGGCTTCCCGGAAAAGATGTTCACGGTGCTCTTCGCGATCGGACGCCTGCCGGGCTGGATCGCCCAGTGGCGCGAGATGATCAGCGATCCCAACACCAAGATCGGCCGCCCGCGCCAGCTCTACGTCGGCGAACCGGAACGCAACTACCCGGCGCTGTAGTCGCCGGAGAGCCACGGCACCTGCCGTACAGGAAGTACGACGCCGGCCGCGCACCTACTTGGGGTGCGCGGCCGGCGTCGTTCCCGGCGGGCGCCGCACCGCCCTGGCCGCCGCTGCGGACACCGCTGCAGTATTGGCCACCGCCGCTGCGGCCAATACTGCCGTGACCTGCGCCGTTGTGACCCCTGCCACGCCAGCGGGGGAATCGGTGTGGCCCGCGGCGGTGGCGACACAGACGTGCTAAAAAAGACCAGTGCCTAAATTTGTCGACGCCGTCATCCGGCGCCAGGAAATAGTTGACGCAGTCTTCAGGATCATCGCCGTGGATGGTCTTGAACGGGCCTCCCTCCGGGAAGTTGCAGACGAAGCCCAACTGGCGGTCGGCTCCGTGCGGCACTATTTCGCCAGCAGCGACGAGCTGCTGACCCAAGCCTTCGCCATGGTGGTGGACCGCATCGTCGGCAGGCTCACCGCCGCGGACTCCCTTCTGGGGGACCTGTCGCCTGGAACAGACGCGCACCACACGGCCGTGATGGCACTCTTGGGCGAGGTGCTTCCGCTCGATGAGGAACGGGCCGTTGACGCGTGCGTGTGGATGGCCTTCAAGAATGCAGCCCGGACCAAGCCGTTCCTGGCCGCCGAGGCGGACCGAAGCCACCGTGCGGTGGCCGCCGTCGTGGGCCGGCTCATCATGGGCCTTACCTCCGGGGCGGAGAGCGCTGACACCGGCGGCATCGACCAGCACGTGCTCGTCACCGAAGCGGAGCTGTTGCTGGCCGTGCTGGACGGCCTGACCATGCACGCCCTCCTGCAGCCGGAGTGGATGACGGCCCAGATGTGCAAGGATGTGCTCGCAGCCCATCTTGAGGGCCTGAACCGCCGGATATCGGGCCGGGCACCAGCCGTTAACGCGTCTTAGCAACAGGAATAGACTGAGACCGTACGTCTTGCCAAGGAGGCAATTGGATGCACCACACCGGCGGACCTGGCTGGCGGATCACGATGGATACTTCTGGTCCCATGCTCATAGCCCTGTACGTTCGTGACGCAGCCGGTCTGGACACCGCGGGTCATCCGGCACTGTGTCACGTGGCACCGAAGATCCGCGCCGCGGACCACACCCACCTGATTGCCGAAGTTGGCGGCCCGGCTGCGCTCAAGACCGAATGGGAGGCCTGGTGGGAGCAGCTGCTGAAGGCCCACCCGGAGATGTCCCCGGAACTCTCCCCGCCCGGCTTCCGTGCGTTCAGCAATTCCCCGGCCCTGCGTCGGGTGCTGCAGGCCCATTTCGGGGCGGCCCTGACGTGGGCCAGGGAACGCCGCGGGGAATATGTGGCCCTCGAAGCGGAGCGCGAGACCAACGGCCACAACGAACTGCTGGCCGACATGGTGGAGGACCGCCTGCTTGAAGTGGGACGCGCCTCGAATGACTTTGGCCTGACGATCATCGAACTCCCGCTTGCGGAGCCGCGCGCGTGGTTCCTCGAGCCGGACAAGATCCTCATGAGCCACGAGCTGTTGTCCCAGCCGGAACTGTTCCGCAGCTACGTGCAGCCTGTGGTTGATCTCCTGGTCTAGGCCCGCGTGTTGTTGGGCGCTCAGGTCCGCGGGGCGTCGGCGACGGTGACCCTGACCTGGCCGGCCGGGACCTGGGCAGGCTGCCAGCCGTCGCGGGACTGCCGGTTCCAGGCCCGGCCGTCGACCTCGACGCTGGTAATGGACAGCTCCTTGGCGTTGGCCACGGCCCACTGCCCGACAGCCCAGGCCCGGGCGCCTTCGGCATCCACCTGCAGCGTCCGGCCGTTCGCGGACGACTGGACATCACCGAGGGCCGTGGCCAGCTCCGCGGCGACGGCAGCCGGATCCCCGGCGCTGTCGGGGGACCGCAGCGAGCAGTCGAGGCCTGCGGGCGTCTGGCCGCTCAGGGCCGAAGCGAACGCGCGGGCCATCCCCTCGTGCTGGGCATAGGCCTCCGGGTACGCCGAGCGCTGGACCCGCTGGGCGGCATCGGTGATCTCCAGGGACTGGTACCCGGAGATCTTGACGAGCGCATCGTAGAACGCGTTGCTGGCATGGTACGGGTCCATCACCTGCGCCGTGGTGCCCCACCCCTGGGACGGGCGCTGCTGGAACAACCCGCGCGAGTCCGGGCCGGCCTGGTCGCCGTGGCCGATGTTGCGCAGCTTGGATTCCTGCATGGAGGTGGCCAGCGCGATGCTGGCGGCCCGGGCGGGAAGCCCACGCCGGACCGCGACGGCGGTGATCAGGGAAGCGTTGGCGGCCTGGTCGGTGGCGAGGTCATCGCCTCCGCTGCCCACGGCCGTGCAGCGTTCGGTGATCAGCGTTTCCGATCGCTGCAGGAACGCCACCGCGGTGTAGATCGCGCCCGCGACCATCGCAAGGGTCAGCAGAAGTACGATCCGGCGCCGCCAGCTCCCTCGTCGTGCCACGAAACTTACTCCCTCAGGCCCCAGCGGGCTGCGTCATCGGCTGCTTCATCGTTCGGACTCGGCCCGGCCTGACGGCCTTCGCCGCCCGCCATACCGTACCAGCCGGTGCGGTCAGTTGGCGTGCAGGTCCGCGTTGAGCTCCACAGTCTGGCCCTTGCGGGGCAGAGCCTCGACGGCGCCGGTGGCGGAATTGCGGCGGAAGAGCAGGTTCGGGACGCCGGACAGCTCCACGGCCTTGACCACCCGGCTGGTGTCTTCACCCTCGGCATCCCGCGGGCTAATGACACGCACGCGCGTGCCGGCGGTGACGTAGAGTCCGGCCTCCACCACCGAGTCATCGCCGAGGCTGATTCCCACGCCGGAGTTGGCGCCGAGGAGGACGCGCTCACCGATGGCGATCTTTTCCTTGCCGCCGCCGGAGAGGGTACCCATGATCGAGGCCCCGCCGCCGACGTCGGACCCGTCACCGGCGACGACGCCCGCCGAGATCCGGCCCTCGACCATGGAGGTGCCGAGCGTTCCGGCGTTGAAGTTCACGAAGCCCTCGTGCATGACCGTGGTGCCTTCGGCCAGGTGCGCACCCAGCCGGACACGGTCGGCGTCGGCGATCCGGACGCCGGAGGGAACGACGTAGTCAACCATGCGGGGGAACTTGTCCACGCCGAAGACGGTGACGGCGCCGCGCTTGCGCAGGCGCGCACGCGTGAGTTCGAAGTCCTCCACGGCTGCGGGGCCGAAGTTGGTCCACACGACGTTGGGGAGCTTGCCGAAGATTCCGTCGAGGTTGATGGTGTTGGGCTGGACCAGGCGGTGGGAGAGCAGGTGCAGGCGAAGGTAGGCGTCCGCCGTGTCGGCCGGTGCCTCGTCCAGGTTGATCTGGGCGAAGACAACCTGCTGCTCGGTGCCCCGGTCCGCGTCGGTTCCGTTGGCGGCAATGTCGGCCAGTGACTGGTCCGCGTTCTGCACATCACGCAGGTGCTCCGCGGCGACTCCCAGCGCCGGGGCCGGGAACCATACATCCAGCACGGTGGCCTCACCGTTGCGGGTGGAAATGGTGGCCACCCCGTATCCGTAGGCGGAGCGGGCGTCGGCGGGCACAGCAGAAGCAGCAGTTTCAGTCATGCCCCAAGTCTAACGAGAGCGTCGGCGGCCACTGAAACGTGAGTCGTCCAAGTGACAGGAGAGGTTTGTCATTCGACCGGACGGGATGGCGGCTGCTGCGACCGGGCGCGAAAGCGAACGGATAAGGTGGGACCGTGACCCCCACGAACCCGCGCACCCCTGCCACTGCTCCCGCCGGCGCTCCTGTCCGCACCCCAGGCCATTTGGACCTGCGCCAGGACGTCGCCCTGCTCACGGCCGCCCTGATTGACATCGACAGCGTCTCCGGCAACGAGAAGGTCCTGGCCGACGCCGTCGAGCAGGCCCTCCGCCTGCTGCCGGAGCTGGAAGTGGTCCGCGACGGCGATTCGATCATTGCCCGCACCAACCTTGGCCGGGCCGAGCGTGTGATCCTTGCCGGCCACCTGGACACCGTGCCGCTGCCCATCACCGAGGGCTCGCTGGGGACCGTTCCTGCGTACTGGCCCTCCGGGGCTCCGGGGGAGGGGGTGCTGTATGGTCGCGGCGCCACCGACATGAAGGGCGGCGTCGCCGTGCAGCTGGCACTGGCGGCCACCATGTTCGACGGCGGGGCGGCCCCGGACAAGGACGTCACGTTCGTCTTCTACGACCACGAGGAAGTCGAGGCCGTCAAGAGCGGCCTCGGCCGGCTGGTGCGCAATCACGGATCCCTGCTCGGCGGGGACTTCGCGATCCTGCTGGAGCCAACCAACGGGACGGTGGAGGGCGGCTGCAACGGCACCAGCCGCTTCGAGGTCACCACGCGCGGCGAGGCCGCCCACTCGGCCCGGGCCTGGATGGGCAGCAACGCCATCCACGCGGCGGCCCCGATCCTGGCCCGGCTGGCGGCGTACGAGCCGCAGACGGTGACTGTTGACGGCCTGGACTACCGCGAAAGCCTCAACGCCGTGAAGATTCACGGCGGCACGGCCGGAAACGTCATCCCGGACAAGTGCGTCGTCGAAATCAACTACCGCTTCGCGCCGGACAAGACCCCGGACGGTGCCGAGGCCGTGGTCCGGGAACTGCTGGACGGATTCGAGGTCGTGCGCACCGACGCCGCGGCCGGGGCGCGGCCGGGACTGCACCACCCCGCCGCCGCGTCCTTCGTCGCCGCCGTGGGCGCCGAGCCGAAGCCCAAGTACGGCTGGACCGACGTCGCCCGGTTCAGCGAACTCGGCATCCCCGCAGTGAACTTCGGGCCCGGCGATGCGCTGCTGGCGCACAAGGACAACGAGCACGTCGAGGCGGACGCCATCCGGGAATGCCTGCGGGCACTGCGGAGCTGGCTCAGCGCCTGACCCGGCGAAAGCCGCACGGCACACCGGCCAACGCACCGCCGAACGCAGAAAGGGTCCGGAACCTCAGGGAGGTTCCGGACCCTTTGCGGTGGACGGGTGTTACTTGGCTGCCGGGAGTCCGGCAACCGGCACGTGCGCCACGCCGCCGGCGGCCCGCTTGGAGCCGCGGCGTTCGAGCCAGATGGCGAGGCGGGAGACCGCAAGGTCGATCGCGATGTAGATGGCTGCAGCCACGAAGAACACCGGGAACAGGTACTGCGGGCCGAGGAAGTCGGCCATGACCTGCACGGCCCGGAGCAGCTCGCCGTAGGCGACGATGTAGCCCAGCGAGGTGTCCTTCAGCAGCACCACGAGCTGCGCGACCAGCGAGGGCAGCATGCGCCGGATGGCCTGCGGCAGCTCGATGGTCAGCCGGGACTGGAAGCTTGTGAGTCCGATCGCCAGGCCGGCCTCACGCTGGCCCTTGGGCAGCGACTGGACGCCGGCGCGGATGATCTCGGCAAAGATCGCCGAGTTGTACAGGACCAGGCCGGCCACCACGGCGACGAACGAGCTGGTGGCGAACACCAGCAGCACGAACAGCATCATCAGCACCACGGGCATGCCGCGCAGGAATTCCAGCACGATCCGGGTGGGCACCCTGATCCAGGCGTTGTCCGAGATGCGCATCAGGCACAGGAGCAGGCCCAGCGGGAACGCGATCACCGCTGCCACCGCGGCCGCGGCGAGCGTGGCGCCGATGCCGGCCGCGATCAGGGCCCAGACGTCGGGCAGCTGGAAGACTGCCCAGCGTTTGGCGTCGAAGATTCCCTGCTGGGCGAGGGTCATGACTGCCAGGACCAGGAGGCCGCCGATCACGATGACGCCGATGATGGAGCCGATCAGCGATATCCGGCGGGCTTTGGGGCCGGGGACGTCGTAGAGAACAGAGCTCATCGCGCGATTGCCACCTTTCGTTCAACGACGCTGGCGAGGTAGCCAAGCGGGATGGTTATCAGCAGGTAGAAGAACGCGACGCCGACCAGGACCCACACGACGGCATCGCCGTTGGCGTTGGCCAGCTGCTTGCCCTGGCCGAAGAGTTCCAGCACATAGAACGCGCCGGCCACGGAGGAGTTCTTGACCAGGGCGATCAGGATGTTGATCAGCGGCGGAATCACGGTCCGCAGGGCCTGCGGCAGGATGATCAGGGAGAGCACCTGGGTGAACTTCATGCCGATGCTGCGGGCGGCCTCCGCCTGGCCCACCGGGACACTGTTGACGCCGGAGCGCACGGCCTCGGCGATGAAGGCCGAGGTGTAGGCGCTCAGGGCGATGATGGCGGCGACCTCGAACTGCTGGAACGTGACGCCGAGGCGGGGCAGCACGACCGCCGCGAAGAAGAACGCGATGGTCAGCGGGGTGTTCCGGACGATCTCGACGTACACCATGCTGAAGCCGCGCAGCGCGGCGACGGGTGAGACGCGGGCGGCCGCCAGGATGGTGCCGAAGACCAAGGCGATAATCCCCGAGACCACGGACAGGAAGAGGGTTCTGAGAAAACCGTCCCAATACTGGGGGAGGTTTTCAATGATGACGTCCATAAGTTCCTTCAGCTGCGTTGAGGGGATTCCAGGCGAAAAACGGGCGTGGCGGCTGCCGGGCTGCGGAAGATCCGCTGCCTGACAGCCGCCACAGCCGGCTAGTAGCGGTCGATCGTGGGAAGCGCGGGCGTGGTCTTAATGACCGTGCCGGCGGTGTCTTCCCAGGCCTTCTTGTAGGAGCCGTCCTTGTCGGCAGCCTCCAGCTGGTCATTGATCCACGTGCGGAAGGCAGTGTCGCCCTTCTTCAGGCCGATGCCGTAGGGCTCCTTGGTGAAGGTCTGGTCCGATGCCAGTTTGAAGGCGTCCGGTTCCTTGGACACGAAACCGGCGAGGATCACGTTGTCGGTGGTCACCGCTTCGACCTGCTTGTTCCGCAGCGGTTCCAGGCAAGCGGAGTAGGTAGCGGCCGGAACCAGGACAGCTCCGTACTTTTCGACGATCGTCGCGGCCGGGGTGGATCCGGTCACGGAGCAGACGTTCTTGCCCTTGACGTCCTCGGGCTTGGTGATGGAGTTGTTGTCCTTGTTCACCATGAGCGCCTGTCCGGCCTCGTAGTACGGGCCGGCGAAGTCGACTTCGGTCTTGCGCTTGTCATTGATGGTGTAGGTGGCGACGATCATGTCCACCTTGCCCTGCTTGATGAACTGCTCGCGGTTGGCGGAAACGGTTTCAACCCACTCGATCTTGTCGGCGGGGATGCCCAGCTTGGCGGCAATCAGCTTGCCGATTTCGACGTCGAAGCCGACCGGCTTGCCGTCCAGGCCCTTCTGGCCGAAGAGCGGCTGGTCAAACTTGGTGCCAATGGTGATCTTGCCCGCGGATGCAAGCTTGGCCATGGTGGAATCGGCGGCAAAGCTCGGCTTCTCGGCGACGGGCGGGTTGGTGGTCGTGGAGGTGCTGCCGCCACAAGCACTCAGGGTGAGTGCCAGTGCTGCGGATGCGGCAACCAGAAGGGATTTCCTTCGGGTCAAAAATGCCTTCATGACATTCCTTTCATTGGGCGGCCGCCGTGCGGCGGCCAGAGTGCGAACTCGTAGCGGGCTCAGTGCGTCAAAAGCTTGGACAGGAAGTCCTTGGCCCGGCTGCTCTTGGGGTTGGTGAAGAATTCCTCGGGGGTCGCGTCCTCGACGATCTGGCCATCAGCCATGAACACGACGCGGTCCGCCGCCTTGCGGGCGAAGCCCATCTCGTGGGTGACCACGATCATGGTCATGCCTTCCTTGGCGAGCTGGACCATGACGTCCAGGACCTCGTTGATCATTTCCGGGTCGAGGGCCGAGGTGGGCTCATCGAAGAGCATCACCTTCGGCTTCATCGCCAGGGCGCGGGCGATGGCAACGCGCTGCTGCTGGCCACCGGAGAGCTGGGCCGGAAGTTTGGGGGCCTGATGCCCAACGCCGACGCGCTCCAGCAGCGCCATGGCGTCCTTGTCGGCCTCGCCCTTGGAGACACCCTTGACCTTGATGGGGCCAAGGGTGACGTTTTCCAGGATGGTCTTGTGCGCGAAGAGGTTGAATGACTGGAAGACCATGCCGACGTCGGCGCGCAGCTTTGCAAGTTCCTTGCCCTCGGCGGGCAGTTCCTTGCCATCGATCTTGATGTCGCCGTCGTCAATGGTCTCTAGGCGGTTGATGGCGCGGCAGAGCGTCGACTTTCCGGAACCCGAGGGGCCGATGACAACAACAACCTCACCCTTGCGGACGTTCAGGTTGATGTCCTTCAGGACGTGCAACTGGCCGTAATGCTTGTTCACGGCCTTCAGGGAGACGAGGGCATCGCCGGGCACTTGAGTAGTCATACAAAGAATCTAGCGAAGATTGGCGCAATATGACCGCAATCACTCTTATTCGTGCAGATCGTGATTCAAGAGATACCTGCACGTCAGCGTCTCTTGCCGGGCCGTCGCCAGGCACCCGCCGGAGTCCCCGTGGCCCCTTGCTGCCATCAAAGCGCCGACGCGCCGACGCGGCAGCGCCGCAGTTCCGCGCTAGCCTATGGGCATGAGTACCGATCCGCAGCGCAGCCCCAAGCAAGATGCCGAGCAGACGCCCGCCGGCAAGCCGACCCGCGAGGCCCGGAGCACTCCGGCGCCCAACGGAATCCGCCACAAGGGCCCGCTTGAACTGCGCCGGAAGGCCGCCAAAGTCACGATGTCCGACCAGACGCTGCTGGACACCAAGGGTCCTGGCCAGTTCGTGCACACCGACCCCTGGCGGGTCCTGCGGATCCAGAGCGAGTTCGTGGAAGGGTTCGGCGCCCTGGCCGATCTCGGTCCGGCGGTCAGCGTCTTCGGCTCCGCCCGCACCGTGCCGGGGAGCCGGAACTACGAGCTCGGTGTCGAGGTGGGACGCCAACTGGCCGAGGCAGGACTGGCCGTCATCACAGGCGGTGGCCCGGGGTCGATGGAGGCCGCGAACAAGGGCGCCGTGCAAGGCAACGGCGTCTCGGTGGGGCTCGGGATCGAGCTGCCGTTCGAACAGGGCATGAACCAGTGGGTGGACCTGGGCATCAACTTCCGGTACTTCTTCGCGCGCAAGACCATGTTCGTGAAGTACGCGCAGGGATTCATCGTGCTCCCGGGCGGTCTCGGCACCCTGGACGAGCTCTTCGAAGCCATGGTCCTGGTCCAGACGCGCAAGGTCACCTCGTTCCCGATCGTGCTGGTGGGCGTCGCCTTCTGGGGTCCCCTGCTCGAGTGGGTACGGGACACGCTCGTCGCAGAGGGAATGGTGTCCGAGGAAGATCTGGACCTGGTGCAGGTAGTGGACGACCCCGCGCTGGCGGTCGCGCTGGTGGTGGAGGGGGCCGCGCGCCACCGGAACCCGAACGGCGGCAACATCGGCGGCAGCGCCTCCAAGGGAAACGGCTAGGGAACCGCAAGGCTGACACGTCCGGCTGAGCGCTCCGGCGCCCGGCTTCTGGCACGATGGTCTAGTGAGTCTCTTCCTGGTTTTCCTGGCGATAGCGCTGATCGGCGTCGCCGTCCTCCTGGGTGCCGGCCTCGTGCCGAAAATCCTCCACCGAAACCGGGACGGGGGTGCCGGTTCCTTCGACGACGGTTTCGACGAGCCGGTCGCATCCCTGCCGCCGGTCCTGCTGCCCGAGCGCGCTGCCGCGGCGGACATCGACCGCCTGCGCTTCGCGGTCGGGCTCCGCGGCTACCGGATGGACCAGGTGGACCAGGTCCTCGATGATCTGCGGGAGCAGATCATCGCCAAGGACGAAAAGATCGAGGCGCTCGGAGAGGAACTGGAACGCCTCCGCCCGCCGGCCGAGCCCGGGCCGTGAACCACGTGGAAGATCCGGAGGCCGTCGCGGAGCCTGAGGCCCTCGAGCCGAAGGGACTGAACGCGGCGGTGTGGAGCCGCATCGCGGCCGCGGGCGCCCGGATGGCGCGGTGGCCGTGGTGGACGCAGGTCGCCGGGCTGTACATCGCCGCCCGGCTGGTCAGCGCCTGTATTTTCATGGCTGCGGCCCTGCACCAGGGCGTGAATCCGTGGTTTCCCGCCAAGCCGGACTACTGGAATTTCATCAATATCTGGGACGCGCGCTGGTACGCCGAGGCGCTCCAGACGGGGTATCCGGCGCTTCTTCCGACCGACGACGCTGGCACTGTCCAGGAGAACACGTGGGCGTTCTACCCGCTGTTTCCCGTGCTGGGCCGCGTGCTGTCCGGACTCACGGGCACGGGCCCGGCGTGGTCGCTGACGGCCATCGCGCTGGTCTCCGGACTGGGGGCAGCCCTGGTGGCGTACAAGATTTTCAGGCACCGGGCCTCGCACCGCACGGCGCTCTGGGGAACCGTGTTCCTGGCGACCTTCCCGGTGGCGGCAGTGCTGCAGGTGCCGTACGCCGAATCCCTGAACCTGCTGTTGCTGGGCGGCGCCCTGCTGCTGGTCATGGAGCGCCGGTACCTCTGGGCGATGCCCGTCGTGGTCCTGATGTGCCTTTCCCGGCCCACCGGTGTCCCGTTTGCGGCGATGGTGGGGCTGCTGTTGCTCTACCGTCTCTGGCAACGCTTCGGTGTGACGCGACGCAAAACGCAACAGCTGGCGGAGCATCTCCGAACAGAGCCCCTCCCAACGGAGCATGTCCCAACACAGCCCCTCCCAACACAGCACCTTCCAACACAGAGCCTGGACGGCGCTGCCGCCCACAGCAGCGCCCAGCTCTGGGCCCTCGGCGGTCTCACCGCCGTCAGCGGGATCGGCGCGCTGCTGTGGCCCGCCATCGCCTGGGCGGTGACCGGTGACCTTGGCGCCTATACCAAGACCGAAACAGCTTGGCGCGGCGATGACCTGGTGCCGTTCAAGCCGTGGTTCGACGCCGGCATCATGCTGTTCGGGCCGACCCTGGGAGTGCTGGCGCCCTTCGTGTTTGTTGCCGCGTTCACCCTGCTGATGATGTCCAGGCCCGTGGTGGCGCTGGGCACCGAGCTGCGGCTGTGGTGCTGCTGCTACATGGGCTATCTGCTGGTCTTCCTGCACCCCCAGACCAGCACGTTCCGGATGCTGCTGCCGCTGTTCCCGCTCGCCCTCAGCGCAGCCCTTCTCTCGCGTTCCCGCGCGTACCGCGGTGCCGTCGTGGTGATGTTTGTCCTGCTGCAGATTGTGTGGATTGTGTGGCTGTGGGCATGGGCGCAGTTGCCCGGCGGAGGGGACTACCCGCCGTGACCCACAGCACCATTTCCGGGCCCCGGCCCGGCGTGGCGGGACGCGCTTGAAAGTCCAACGATTAGCTACGGGCGCATTGTTACGCGATAATAGAGGATAAGCAAGGACAAGAAGCGCACAGAATTCGTAAGCGGTTTATTTGTGAGTTTGCCTGTCATGGCGGCCTCTTGGAGTGCTGCCGGGCGGCTTGATTGGCCAAGCGGACGCAGCCCGGCCGGGCTGGTATGTCAGGGACTAATGGAGGGGATTTTCCTTATGGCGGCAATGAAACCACGCACCGGCGACGGCCCTATGGAAGTGACGAAAGAGGGACGAAGCCTGATCATGCGTGTTCCGCTCGAAGGCGGGGGACGGCTCGTGGTCGAACTCAATGCTGCTGAGGCGACAAACCTCAAGGAATGCCTCGTCGGCGTCACCGAATAGCATCACGCCAAGAGCTTCGCAGAGGGCGGGGTCCGGCCACCAGGCCGCGGACCCCGCCCTTTTCCGTGCCGCTACTTCTTGACGGCGATCAGCAGGCCGTCGCCGGTGGGCAGCATCGCGGAGGCCAGGCGGTCGTCGTCGCGGATTGACTTGCCGATCTGGCGCAGCACCACCGTGGTGGCTTCCCGGGAGGCCGGATTCGACACCCGGTCCTTGTCGAGGGCATCGTTGACAATCAGCAGGCCGCCGGACTTGAGCAGCCGGACGGCCTGTTCGACGTAACTGGGGTAGCTGGGTTTGTCGGCGTCGATGAACACCAGATCGTAGGCCCCGTCCGTCAGCCGGGGCAGGACATCGCCGGCCCGGCCCGAGATGGTGCGCGTGCGGTTGGCGGGGCTGCCGGCTTCCTGGAACGCCTCGCGCGCCGCCTTGAGGTGCTCGACGTCGACGTCAATGGTGGTCAGGACGGCCTGCGGGCCCAGCCCGCGCAGGATACACACACCGGACACCCCTGCGCCGGTGCCGATCTCCACCGCGGTCTGTGCCTTGGACGCTGCCGCCAGCACCGTCAGCACGGCGCCCACGCCGGGACCGATCGGGGTCACGCCAAGCTCGAAGGACCGTTCGCGCGCGTGCAACAGGACCTCATCCTCGGCAGGCAGATCTTCTGCGTAGGACCAGCTCGTGGACTTATCGGCGCTCATGGGATATCGCTTTCTGGGCGGCAGGGGAGTGTTCCCTACAGCGTACTGTGTCCGGCGGGACGGGACACGGAGGCGCCAGCGCCGTGGCCCCGGCAGAAGTCGGCGTTCTGCCTTTGGCGGAAGAGCGGCCCGGGTCAGGAAATTCCCAGCTTATTTTGAAATGATGGGTATCCGCTCATCCGCGTGGTGATCGGCGTCGAATGAAGGGTGCAGGAACCTGCGCGAGCAGGCACAATTCAGGCGTAGGTACCATCCACGAGGGGAGTGGACGATGTCGATTCTGGCACCTGTCCCGGCAACTGAGGCAACAGATTCAACCGGCCAGTCACGGACCGCGGCGGAAGCCGAATGGGTCCGGCCGACCTGGGAGGAAGTGGTGACGAACCACTCCGCCAAGGTCTACCGCCTTGCGTACCGGCTGACCGGAAACAAGTACGACGCCGAGGACCTCACCCAGGAGGTCTTCGTCCGGGTCTTCCGTTCGCTGGAGAACTTCAAACCGGGCACGCTGGACGGCTGGCTGCACCGGATCACCACCAACCTGTTCCTGGACCAGGCCCGGCGCAAGAACAGGATCCGCTTTGACGCCCTGGCCGACGACGCCGAGTCGCGGCTCCCGGGCCGGGAGCCCGGACCGGAGCAAAGCTTCGAATTCAACAACCTCGACGTCGACGTTCAGGCCGCGCTCGAGGAACTTCCCCCGGACTTCCGCGCCGCCGTCGTGCTGTGCGACCTCGAGGGGCTCTCCTACGACGAAGTCGCCGCCGCACTGGACATCAAACTCGGGACCGTCCGGTCCCGGATCCACCGCGGCCGGACCATGCTGCGCGAAAAGCTCGCGCACCGCGACCCGCGTCCGGCTCAGGCCAAGCAGTCCCTCAAGCCGCGGCTCAAGATGCCGCGCATCGCCGGCCTCCTCTGAACCAGTCGATGGGTCTGCTGAGACGTTTACTGGGAGGCTCTGGCTGCAGGTTCTGGGACAAAGCCGGCCGGGGCAGGATCGGCGCTACCCGGAATTGGGCTGCCGGCCGTCATGATCACGTGGCATCGTGTCCCGAATGCCGTGCCCGGCAACAGCGTGAGCGCCAGTATCTGGAAAAGCTCCGCGGCGCCGCCGTGCCCGAGGCCAGCGAGGACCTGACCGCCCGGCTCCTGGCGCGGACCGGGCAGTTGGCCGCGGAGCGGTCGGCCGCGGAAGGTGCGGCAACCAGCCCGGAAGAGGCAACCCCGGAATGGGCCGCAGCCGACGAGCGGGCCGCCGCTCCGGGGTTTGCAGGCGACGGCTCCGGAGCCGCGCCCCCGCAGGGCGGACGCCGCCGCGGCCTGCGGCTGCCGGCGCTGGCAGTCGGCGGAGCCGTCGCCGCCCTGGCCCTCGTGGCCGGCACCGGCTACGCCATGGGAGGCGATCCCTTGGTCCCTGCCGACGGCGCCGACGCCTCCGCTGCCGCGCACCCGGAGACCGGCGGGCAGGCCGGCAGCGGCGCACCGCTCGGGGCGGGGGACATGCTGGACGCCAGCGGATCGGTCGCCGCCGGCGTTCCCGGAACCGAGGCAACCGGTCCCCGTGTCGGGCTCGGCCTGGGCGGTGAGCCCGATTTCACCCCCGCCGGAACCCTGAGCGCCGGGGAGCTGGCCGTGTTCCGCTCACAGGGGTGGACCTGCCCGGAGCTTCGCGACCTCGGATTCCACCTCATCTGGGCCCGGGCCGGCGTCATGTCCGGGGACGAGGTCCTGGAAGTCCGCCTCACGGACGGCCAGCACTTCGCAACGGTCCTCGAACAGCACGTATCCCCGCCACAGGCGGCCGGCACATCCCCCGGCGCGCCTACCGCACCGGCCCGGGCCGAAGATTCACCCATCAACGTGCTGACCGGGCACAGAGCCGACGCGGACGGCTTCGCCCCGGCCAAAGCCGGCACGCCGGCGGCTGCCCGCGTGTCCGGCACCGGCAGGCTGTGGGTCAATCCGACGCCGCCCTACCGGGCCATTTACCAGACGAACGCGGCCACGTACACCTACATTTCGGACCTGCCGGCCGAGCAGGCGGACGACGGCGTGACCGCCCTCACCCGGGTCAGCAGCGGCACTGCGGTGGCAATCTCCCGCGACGGAATTCCGGAGCGGATTGAGCGCGGACTGAGCCGAATCCTGGAGCATCTGGCTCCGTGAGGCAGGCCCGGGCAGGACATGGTCGGCATTCGGACTTCGCGAAGTCGTCGCCAGCCCGAACGAGAGGGTAATCTTCCTAAAGTGCTTGGAATCAATGGACCGGAGTTTTTACTTCTGCTAATCATCGGCCTTCTGGTGATTGGTCCCAGCAGGCTGCCCGAATACACCCAGAAACTTGCCAATATCGTCAAGGAAGTGCGCCGGATGGCGTCCGGTGCGCGGGAACAGATCAAGGAAGAAGTCGGCATCGATATCGATGAAGTCGACTGGAAGAAATACGATCCACGCCAGTACGATCCCCGCCGGATCATCAAGGAAGCACTCCTCGAGGACGACTCGAAGCCGGTGAGCTCCGGGGCTCCGGCCGCCGTGTCCACAGCCGCCACAGCGGCCGCGGAGTACCGCCAGGCCCGGGTTGTCGAACGGCTGCCCGAAGGCGAAGCGGCGCCCTTCGACTCAGAGGCGACCTAGGCTTCCCGCCGTTCAGCGGGGCTCCGTTCAGCGGGGCTGCAGACCCAGCGGCATGCCCTTGAGTCCACGCGGAACCGACGCCAGCTTGCCGGCGATTCCGGCCAGGGCCACGGCCGCAGGCGTCTCCGGACGGCCCAGCACCAGCGGCACGCCGGAATCCCCACCCTCACGCAGCAGGACTTCGAGGGGAATCTGGCCCAGCAGGGGCACGTCTGCACCCACGGTGGCCGAGAGACGCTCGGCGAGCACGGCGCCGCCGCCGCTGCCGAACAGTTCCATCCTGCCGCCGTCGGGCATCTCAAGGTAAGACATGTTTTCCACGACGCCGGCCACGGTCTGGCCCGTCTGGGTGGCGATCGCACCGGCCCGCTCGGCAACATCCGCGGCGGCCGCCTGCGGGGTGGTGACGACGAGGATCTGCGCCTTGGGCAGCAGCTGGGCGACGGAGATCGCGATGTCGCCGGTGCCAGGGGGCAGGTCCAGGAAGAGGGCGTCGAGGTCGCCGAAGTAGACATCGGTGAGGAACTGCTCCAGCGCCCGGTGCAGCATCGGGCCGCGCCAGGCCACGGGCTGGTTACCGGTGACGAACATGCCGATGGAGATGACCTTGACCCCGTAGGCCACGGGCGGCAGGATCATGTCGTCCACCCGTGTGGGGGCCTGGGTGATGCCCATCAGCCCCGGAACGGAGAAACCGTACACGTCCGCGTCCACGATCCCCACACGGAGCCCCTGCGCAGCCAGGGCGCACGCCAGGTTCACCGTCACCGAGGACTTGCCCACGCCGCCCTTGCCGCTCGCGACGGCGTACACCTTGGTCAGCGAGCCGGGCGCATTGAACGGGATGCCGCGCTGGCCGCCGGCGCCGCGCAACCTCTCCTTGAGGGCGTCGCGCTGCTCCTGCGTCATGACCCTCAGGTCCACCTCGACGCCGGTGACGCCCGGGACGGCGGACAGCGCCGCCTCGGTGTCGGCGGTGATGGTGCCGCGCAACGGGCAGCCCGCGATGGTCAGGAGCACCACGATCCGCACGTGGCCGCCGTCGGCGATCTCCACGGACTCCACCATGCCGAGTTCGGTAATGGGGCGGCGGAGTTCAGGATCGATGACGGTGGCGAGTGCGCTGTGCACTGCCTTCTCCAGCGGGGTGCTCATGCGGGCGATGCTCAGCTTTCGGGGGTGGTGCGGTGTGCGGGGAGGCGGGCGGGATCGGCCGCCGCCCCTGACGGGTCCGCTGACGGTTCCTTCGGCGGGTTCGCGGAAGGGTTCCTCGAGGGGCCCTTCGGCGGGTTCGCGGCGCCGTCCTCCCGTTTTCCGCCGGCCTTGACGCGGGGGATCTGCTGGGTCCGGGGACCGCGCTTGTCGCGCCGCTCCTTCAGCTTCTCCTTGACCTTTTCCCGCGGGGTCTCGTGGGCGCCGTTGGAGGGATCGTGGGTGCGCAGTTCCTCCTGGGCCTCCAGCATGTCCTCGAGCAGGCTGCGCAGCTCGGTGCGGACGTAGTCGCGGGTGGCGACCTCGCGCAGCGCGATGCGCAGGGACGCCAGTTCCCGGGTCAGGTATTCGGTGTCGGAGAGATTGCGCTCGGCCCGCTGGCGGTCCTGCTGGAGCGAGACCTTGTCCCGGTCGTCCTGGCGGTTCTGGGCCAGCAGCAGCAGGGGCGCGGCGTAGGAGGCCTGCAGGGACAGCATGAGGGTCAGCAGCGTGAAGCCCAGCGCCCGTGAATCGAACTGCCATTCCTCCGGCGCCCACGTGTTCCAGCCCAGCCAGAACAAGCAGAACACCGTCATGTACATCAGGAACGCGGGGGTGCCCATGAAGCGGGCGAAGCCCTCCGTGGCGTGGCCGAAGGCGTCCGGGTCCGGACGGAAATTGGGCAGGATCCGCTGCCGGCCGCTCAGGGGCGTGTCGAGCCCGCCTGAGGCCTTGCCGGCCGGACGGGTGCCGGAGCCCCGTGGTGCTGTGGAATCAGCCAATGCGGCCTCCGAGCTTCCTTATCGGGGCGTCGTCCTCGTGGGCGCGCCAGTCGTCCGGCAACAGATGATCAAGCACGTCATCAACAGTCACCGCCCCCACAAGCCGTCCGTCGTCGTTGACCACGGGGAGTGAGTTGAGGTTGTAGGTGGCCAGGGCGCGGGCCACCTCGCTGATGTGGGCCTGGTCTGAGACCGGTTCCAGGCTCTTGTCCACCAGGTTGCCCAGCGGCTCCGGCGGCGGGTAGCGCAGCAGCTGCTGGATATGGACGACGCCGAGGAATCGTCCCGTCGGCGTCTCCAGCGGGGGCCGGGCGACGAAGATCGAGGATGCCAGGGCGGGGGAGAGCTCCTCCCGGCGTACGTGCGCGAGTGCCTCGGCGACGGTTGCTTCCGGGGGCAGGATCACCGGAACCGGGGTCATGAGCCCGCCGGCGGTGTCTTCGTCGTATTCCAGCAGGCGGCGGACGTCTTCGGCGCCTTCGGGTTCCATCAATTGCAGGAGTTCTTCCGCCTGGGCGCTGGGCAGTTCGGCAAGGAGGTCGGCGGCGTCGTCCGGATCCATTTCCTCCAGGACATCGGCGGCGCGGTTGACGTCCAGGGCGGAAAGGATTTCCACCTGGTCGCCCTCGCGCATCTCCTGCAGGACGTCCGCGAGCCGTTCGTCCTGGAGTTCGCTGGCAACCTCGAAGCGGCGCTTGTCGCTCATTTCCTGAAGCGCTTCGGCGAAGTCGGCCGGTTTGAGGTCCTCGTGTGTGGCCACGAACTGGGTGGCGGCCTGCGGCTCGGTCTTGGCGCCCTGCCGGGCGTCGGCCCAGTCGATGATCAGGGTTTCATTGCGGCGCAGCCGGCTCAGCGGCGAGAACGAGTGGCCGCGGCGGACGAAGAGCTTGCTGACGAACCAGTCGCCGGAGCGGTGCCGGTCCATGGCGATGTCCTCGATGGTCGCATCGCCGCTGCCGTCCGCGAGGGTCACCCGGCGGTCGAACATCTCGGCGACCACGAGGGTTTCCGCGCCGCGCTGTTCGAAACGGCGAAGATTGACCAGGCCGGTGCAGATGACCTGGGTCTGGTCGATGGAAGTAATCCGGGTCATTGGCACGAAGACGCGCTTTTTGCCTGGGACTTCGACGACGATGCCCACCACGTGCGGGGCACCCCTGGTCCCGCGGGAGAGCACCACGACATCGCGCAGCCTGCCCAGACGGTCGCCCAATGGGTCGAAAACGTCCAGTCCGAGGAGGCGCGCGACAAACACCCGCGAAAGATTCGTGCTCACTCATACAGGCTACCGAGTCTGCTCTCTTTTAGCTGAATTTCCAGCCGGAGACCAGTCGGATAGGTGAGAATGGGCATATGTCAAACATTTTTGGTGCTCCCAGGGCCGGTGCCCCCGGCTCGGACGAGGCCCGCGCCGTCCCGAGAGGCGACGTCGTCGGTTCGTACAACTCCTACCTGGATGCCCAGAAGGCGGTGGACTACCTGGCAGACCAGCAGTTCCCCGTGCAGATGGTGTCGATCGTGGGCAACGACCTGAAGATGGTGGAGCGGGTGACCGGCAGGCTGACCTATCCCCGGGTGGCCCTGTCCGGCGCCCTCAGCGGCATGTGGTTCGGCCTGTTCGTCGGCGTGATGCTGTCCTTCTTCTCCACGACCCCCGGTTATTTCTCGATTGTGACGTCCGTGCTGATGGGTGCCGCGTTCTTCATGCTCTTTGGCATCGTCACGTATGCCATGCAGCGCGGCAAGCGGGACTTCACGTCTACGAGCCAGGTGGTGGCGACCAACTACGACGTGGTGGTCTCCTTCGAGGCCGCCGGTGAGGCGCGGCGCCTGCTCCACCAGCTGCCTATGACGCCGCATGACGCGTCCGGGGCAACAGCGGGCAGCTACGTCCAGCACGATTACCGGCACCAGGAACCGCAGCAGCCCAGCCCGCAGCAGCCCGGGCAGCAGGGCCCCGCGCCGCAGCGCCCCGCAGGCTGGAACGATCCGTACGGCCAGCGGGCGCCGGAGACCGGCAATGATCCGGCGGGACAGTACCAGGGCGGTGCGCCGCAGCAGGCAGGAGCCTCAGGCCAGGCCCCGGCGGCATCCGCCGGCGCGGCGGAGGAGACAGCCCGCCCGGCCGGCAGGGTGTCCGGAGTGAGCTACCCGGACCTCCCGGACGGCCGCCCGCAATACGGGGTCAGGGTCACGGACGGCGACAAGCCCGCGCCGGGCCAGGACGGCCAGCAGCCCTAACCGGCGGCACGCCGTAGCCACATAAAAAGTAGCTCCAGAAAAGTAGCCACATAAAAAGTAGCCACATAAAAAGCAGCCGCAGAAAAAGGGAGGGTCCACAGGGACCCTCCCTTTTTCGGCGCTTCTATCGTCTCCGCGGGACGGACGTTACGGCGTCTGGCTGTCGGCTTCCAGGTAGATGCCCGCCATCCAGGACTCGACGTCGTCGGCCTTGCGCGGCAGGGCGGCGCTGAGGTTGACCGGGCCGCCGGCCGTCATGAGGATGTCGTCCTCGATCCGGACGCCGATGCCACGGTATTCCTCGGGGATGCCGATGTCCTCGTTCTTGAAGTACAGGCCCGGTTCGATCGTGAACACCATTCCGGGCGTGAGCACGCCGTCGAGGTAGAGTTCCCGCTTCGCCTGGGCGCAGTCGTGGACGTCGAGGCCGAGGTGGTGGCTGGTGCCGTGCGGCATCCAGCGGCGGTGCTGCTGGCCCTCGGTGCTGACGGCTTCCTCCAGGGAGACGGGCAGGAGCCCCCATTCGGCGAGCCGTTCCGCCAGCACTGTGGTGGCTGCGGTGTGGATGTCCCGGAACTTGGTGCCCGGCTGGGCGGCGGCAAAGCCGGCGTCGGCGGCGTCGAGCACTGCCTCGTAGACCTTGCGTTGGATGTCGGTGAACTTGCCGTTGGCCGGCAGCGTGCGCGTGACGTCGGCCGTGTACAGCGAGTCGGCCTCGACCCCTGCGTCCAGGAGCAGCAGTTCGCCGGCGTTGACCTTGCCGGTGTTCCGGGTCCAGTGCAGCACGGTGGCGTTGTTGCCGGAGGCGGCGATGGTGTCGTAGCCGAGCTCGTTGCCTTCCTCCCGGGCGCGGGCGAAGAACGCCCCTTCCACCACGCGCTCGCCGCGGTGGTGGGTCAGCGCCCGGGGGAGCGCCTTGACGACCTCCGTGAAGCCGGCCACGGTGGCGGCGACGGCGGTCTTCATCTGTTCGATTTCCCACTCGTCCTTGAGCAGGCGCAGTTCCGAGAGGGCCTCGCTGAGCTTTTCGTCCAGGGCGTCCAGCACGCTCAGGTCAAGGTTGTCCGGGTCCTTGGCCGTGTTGTAGCGGGCGGTGTCAACCAGGGCGTCGATGTTCTCGTCTACCTTGCGGACCAGTCTGATGGAGATTCCGCCGATCTCGGGCGCGCCGACGTTTTTGGTGATGGCGAGTTCGAGTTCGGCGATGTCTGCCGTGTCCAGGCCGAGCTTGGCCTTGAACTCCTCCAGGGTCGGGCGGGCGCCGATCCAGAACTCCCCGGACCGGGAATCGGCGTAGAACTGCTCGGTGTCGCGGCCGGCCAGCGGGCGGAAGTACAAGGTGGCGTGGTGGTTGCCGCCGTCGTCGCCCGTACCTTCGGCCACCGGTTCCAGGATCAGGACCGCATCCGGCTCGTGGTCCAGGCCGAGGCCGGTGAGGTGCGCGAAGGCCGAGTGCGGCCGGAAGCGGTAGTCGCAGTCGTTCGAGCGGACTTTCAGCGGGCCGGCGGGGATGACCAGGCGTTCACCTTTGAACAGGCCTGAGATGGAGCGGCGCCTGGCTGCGGCGTGACCCGCGACGGCGTCCCGTTCGGGGAGTTGCTGCGTGGCCGGCGCCCAGTTGCTGGCCATGAAGGCCTTGAAAGCGTCCGAGCTGGGCCGCTGCGAGCGGTTGTTGACGCGCTCTTCGAGGGGCTGGGAAGCGGAGATTAGGGTGTTATCTGCATCGTTCACCGTCCCATAGTCTCACCAGCGCCGCGGCTTAGGCCAACGGCGCGCCACCGCCGCCGGGCGGCCGGGCCGGTGGAGGCGGAGGCTTTGATCCGGCCATCTACTACGCTGGTGGGGTGAGGATTGACCTGCATGCCCACTCCAACGTTTCCGACGGCACCCAGGCGCCGGCCGATGTCATTGCGTCCGCCGCCGCTGCCGGGCTCGACGTCGTGGCCCTGACCGATCATGATTCCACCGCCGGGTGGGCCGAGGCCGCCGCCGCGGCCCGGAAAACGGGGGTCGCCCTGGTCCCGGGCATGGAGATCTCGTGCCGGACGGCGGAAGGCATCAGCGTCCACCTGCTCAGCTACCTCCACGACCCCGCGCATCCCGGGCTGCTTGAGGAAATCACCAAGTCCAAGGATGCCAGGCGCACGAGGGCCCAGAAGATGGTCACCCTGCTCTCGGAGGACTACCCGCTGACGTGGGACGACGTGATCCACCACGTCGCGCCGGGCGCCACCCTCGGCCGCCCGCACATCGCCGACGCGCTGGTCGCCGCGGGCGTGGTGGAAGACCGGGCCGAGGCCTTCGGTTCCATCCTGACCGGACGCTCGCGCTACTGGGTGCAGCACTACGCGCCGGAGCCGGCGCTCGCCGTCGCACTGGTCCGCGCAGCCGGTGGCGTGCCGGTGTTCGCCCACCCCGTCGCGTCTGCCCGCGGCCGGATCGTGGGGGAGCAGACCTACCGGGAGATGATCGACGCCGGGCTGGCAGGCCTGGAAATCTACCACCGGGACAATCCCGAGGAGGGCCGGACGTTCCTCCGCCGGATCGCCGAACAATACGGCCTGCTGGTCACGGGATCCTCCGACTACCACGGCACTGGGAAGCCGAACCTGCTGGGTGAAAACCTGACCAGCCCGGAAGTCTTTGCCCGCATCGAGGACATGGGGACCGGCTCGTCCGTGGTGCGCTGAGGCTGCCCCGGACCCAGTTGCGCTATCACTTAGCGTCCCTCAGGGGCCGGAATGGCCCCGAATGGCAGCCACAAGTGATAGCGCAACCGGCAGGTTGGCACGGACCGCGGGGCCGGGGCGGCGCGTCAGGGCGTCGGGAACGACGTGAACTGCGCCTTAGCGGCGAGTCGCTTGGTCATGACATCGACGGCGGCCAGGTTCTGGTCCACGCACACGAACCTGCGGTCGAGTTTCGCGGCCACCGCTCCGAGCGTGCCGGAACCGGCGAAGAAATCCAGGCACCAGTCGCCCGGCCGGCTCGAAGCCGCAACCACGCGGCGGATGAGCCCCTCCGGCTTCTGCGTGGGATACCCGGTTTTCTCCTTGCCGGTCGGCGAAACGATGGTGTGCCACCAGACGTCCGTGGGAAGCTTGCCGAGCTCGCGCTTGGCGGGCGTGACGAGCCCGGGCGCCATGTACGGCTCACGGTCCACCTCGGCGCTGTCGAAGTGGTACTTCGCCGGGTTCTTGACGTAGACAAGGATGTTGTCGTGCTTGGTGGGCCACCGGTACTTGGCCCGGGCACCGTAGTCGTACGCCCAGATGATCTCGTTCAGGAAGCATTCCCTGCCGAAGATGGCGTCCAGCATGACCTTCGCGTAGTGCACCTCGCGGTAGTCCAGGTGCAGGTACAGGGTGCCGTCGTCGGCCAGGAGCCGCCAGGCCTCCACGAGCCGGGGCTCCAGGAAGGACCAGTAGTCGCTGAAGGCGTCGTCGTAGCTGTGCAGCGCGCCCTTGATCGTGTCATAGGACCGGCCCTTGAATCCGACGCGGTCGCCCTCGCCGCCGGCGTTGAGCACCATCTTGGTTTCCTGGCGCTTCTGGACGCGCCCGGTGTTGAAGGGCGGATCCACGTAGATCAGTGTGAAGGCGCCGTCCGGCAGCGTGGGGAGGTATTCCGCGTTGTCCGCGTGAACCACCAGGTTGCTGCCGTCCGGCGCCCAGACGGTGTCAGTCATGGAGGGGATTAGGCCTCGGCGCCGCTCGGCTGTGCGTCGCCGCCTGCAACAACCTCGCCGTTGCGCCGACGGGTGCGGGTCCGGCGGCGGGCACGGGTTGCCCGGTCCACCTCGGTAGGAGCGCTGGCCGAAGCGGCCCGCGCAGACGCGGCCGACGCGGGGGCCTGGGCCGAAGCCTCAGCCGGGGCGGCGGCAGCGGAGTCCGTGGCGGCCGGACGGCGACGGCGCGAAGCCGGGCGTCCGCCGTTTTCGCCGGCAGGGGCGCCGCCGCTGCGGCGGTTCTCGCGGCCGCCTTCACGGGAGTCGCGGCTGCCGGAGCGTGCGCCGTCGCGGGAGGAGCGTCCGCTGTCCTTTGTGCCGGGGCGTGAGTTCTTCTTGCCGGTCTCGCCGAGGTCCTCGAGGACCTCCGCGTCGACGCCGGCCAGCACACGCTTGTCGCGGGGCAGCCGGCCCTTGGTGCCCTCGGGGATGTCGAGTTCCTCGAAGAGGTGGGGTGAGGAGGAATACGTCTCCACGGGCTCGGGGTAGCTCAGGCCCAGGGCCTTGTTGATGAGCCCCCAGCGCGGCATGTCGTCCCAGTCGACAAAGGTCACGGCCGTGCCCTTGTTGCCGGCGCGGCCCGTGCGGCCCACGCGGTGCAGGTAGATCTTTTCGTCTTCGACGCACTGGTAGTTGATCACGTGCGTGACGTCGTCGACGTCGATGCCGCGGGCGGCGACGTCGGTGGCCACGAGGACGTCCACCTTGTTGTTGCGGAAGGCACGCAGTGCCTGTTCGCGGGCGCCCTGGCCGAGGTCGCCGTGGATGGCGGCCGCAGCGAAGCCGCGGTCCACGAGTTCCTCGGCCACCTTCGCAGCGGTGCGCTTGGTCTTGGTGAAGATGATGGTGCGGCCACGGCCGCGGGCCTGCAGGATCCGGGCTACGACCTCGACCTTGTCCATGCTGTGCGCACGGTAGATCAGCTGGCGGATGTCGCGCTTGGTCAGGCCTTCGTCGTCCGGGTCCGCGGCGCGGATGTGGGTCGGCTGGGTCATGTAGCGGCGGGCCATGGCGATGACCGGGCCGGGCATGGTGGCGGAGAACAGGAGCGTCTGGCGGACGGCGGGCGTGCCGGCGATCAGGGTTTCCACGTCCGGCAGGAAGCCGAGGTCCAGCATTTCGTCGGCCTCGTCGAGGATGACGATCTTGACGTTCTTCAGGCTCAGGTGCTTCTGCTTGTACAGGTCGATCAGGCGGCCGGGGGTGCCGACAACGATTTCGACGCCGTTCTGCAGCGACTCGACCTGCGGCTCGTAGGCTCGGCCGCCGTAGATCGTGGCGATGCGGGCGTTGCGCTTCTTGGCGGCGTTCTCGAGGTCCTTGGCCACCTGGACGGCGAGCTCGCGGGTGGGCACGATCACCAGGGCCTGCGGGGCGCCGGGAACGGCCAGTTTGTCGAAGCCGGCGTCGTCACGGCCCACGACGCGCTGCAGCGCCGGGATGCCGAAGCCGAGGGTTTTACCCGTACCGGTCTTGGCCTGGCCGATGATGTCGTGCCCGGCCAGTGCGACCGGAAGCGTCATGGCCTGGATGGGGAAGGGGTGGGTAATGCCGGCGTCGGCCAGCGATTCCACGATGTCCGCACGGACGTTGAAGTCGGCGAAGGTCTTTTCGGCAATCTCGTGCGGCTTTTCGTCCGAGATGATGGTTTCTTCAGGCTCGATGGTCTCCGTGCCGGAATCATCGATCAGAAGCTGGTGCGTGTGCAATTCACTCACAGGGGAGTTTCCTTATTCATTTTGGGCTGCGCTGCTTGCTCAACGGGGCCGGCCATTGGCCGTTCCGGAGCACGCTCGGGCGCGCAAGCAAATCCAGTGGAAGCCGATCGCGGGCTATCTAAATGCTGGCACTGGGGACCAGCGGGTGGATCTCAAGATCGCGTAGGGGCGGGCTTGTTGAATTCGAAAATCATGGAAATCAACGACCGGGCATCCATTTCTACCTCTCCAGTCTAGCTGTACCACGGGCGGATCCTCGACTGGACCCATGAACGGACCCGTGGACTGACCACGGGAGCCCGCCCGGCAGGGGACTGTCAGGGGCCGGGCAATGGACCGTCAGCCCACGAGCTCCAGCTGGATTTCGCGGGTGGCGATGTCCGAGGACACCACCCGGACCCGGACTTGGGTGCCCGGTTCCAGGTCRCCGGGGCAGCGTGCGGTCACGGCGGGTTCGGCGATCTGGACCATCCCGGACGGGCCGTTGCCGTTTCCGTTGGACTTGCCGCCGTTCCCGTTGCCGTTCGCCTTGCCGGCCGTGCCGCCGTTCCCATTGCCGTTCCCGTCGCCGCCGGTGGTGCTCTTCGCCGGCTTCGAACCGGAGATGACGACGGCGTCGAATTCCTGGCCGATGTGGTTGACCAGCAGGGCAGCCTCCACGGTGTCCAATGCCAGCCGCTCCAGCTTTGCGGCGAGCTGGTCCGAGGTGCCCATGATCGCCGGAAGGGACGGCAGGGCCGCCCGGGCCCAGTCCGGAACCTCGGTGCCGCTGCTCAGGGCTTCACAGATCACCAGCACGAAGCGGTCCACCAGCCGCCGCAAAGGCGCCGTGGAATGGGCGTAGGCGGCGCCGATGGCTGACTGTACGGCGGCTTGGGGTACTGTCCCGTCGAAGTGCGTGTACCCGGCGCCACGGAAAAGCATGCCGGCCGAATGCACAATGGCCAGCTGCCGGGGGTCGGTGGGGTCCAGGGTCCGCAGGTACTCGCCGTAGCCCATTTCTCCGTCCCAGGGCTTGCCAAGGGCGTGGGTCTGGCGGTGGAAATGCCGCAGCGACGCCTCGTCCGGGGCGGGCATGGTGCGCAGGATGCCGACCTTGCCCTGGAGCATGAGTGCGGCGGCGGCCATTCCGGTCATGAGGGAAATCTGGGCGTTCCAGTCCTCCACCGGCAGCGGCGGGGCCGCGACAATCCGGTAGCCGCCGTCGGGCAGCTGCTGGATTTCCTGTTCGGGCATGTTCAGGCTTGCCCCGCCGCGCAGGCGTTCGAGTTCCACCCGCTTGATGCCGACCTCTTTGAGCAGCTGCAGCACGGGCGTGGCCGTGCCGGCGTCGAGGTCGGCCTGGACGGCCTTGTAGCTGAGTTTCGCTCGGCTGCGGACCCGGGCCCGGCGCACAAGGACCGATGTCACCTCTGCCGCGGCGTCGAGCCCGAACTCCCAGACGAACGCGGAGCACAGCTGACCTGCGAGCAGACTGCCGGCGGCCTCGCTGATGATCTCCGGATGCAGCGGAATCCTGCCGTCGGGGGTGTAGAAGGTCTGCCCGCGGCGCCGGGTCTCGGCGTCGAGCGCCCCGCCCGGGGCGACAAACGACGGGACGTCGGCGATGGCGTAGAACACCTTGTAGCCCTTGTCATCCCGTTCGATGAACAGGGCCTGGTCGAGGTCGGTGGACGATGCCGGGTCGATGGTCACGAACTCGACGTGCGTGAGGTCCAGGTCCGGGAGCTTGTGCTCGGCCACGGCCGCCGCCGCGTCGCGCAGCACGTCCTCGGGAAACGGGCCGGGCAGTTCCAGGGTAGTGCGCAACGCCTTGAGGGCCCCGGCCAGCTGGTTCTGCTGCTCGTGGACACTGGGGGTCAGGCGATGATGGGACACGAAAATCAGGGTAGCCCGATTTCCGCCATTAGTCTTGGATCATGAGCGCAACTCCGGAGGATCCTGCCCTCTACAACAGCTTCCTGGCGGATCTGCTGGGAGTGATGGCGTACGGCGAGCTTTCCGCCTTCGAACGGCTCTCTTCCAGTGCCGGATATTCGCCCACACTGCGTGACCGTGCCGTGCTGGGCAGGATGGCGGTGGCCGAGTTCCAGCACTACGAACTCATCCGGGCACGGCTCGAGGATATGGGCCTGGACACGGAGGCTGCCATGCTGCCGTTCCAGCCCTCGGTGGACCTCTTCCATGAGCGCACACGCCCGGCGGACTGGTACGAGGCGCTCATGAAGGCCTACGTGATCGACACGGTCTCCGCGGACTTTTACAGCGCCGTCGGCGTGTACGTCGACGCCGGGACCCGGGAGCTGATCGCACAGGTCCGCTCCACCGGCGAGTCCACGGGTGTGCTGCAGGAGCGCCTCAAGGCGGCCCTGGCCGATGACCCCCGGCTGGCGTCACGCCTGGCGCTGTGGGCCCGGCGCCTGCTGGGCGAGGTCCTGACCCATGCCCAGCGGGTGAGCCTTGAGCACGCATTCCTGGGCGGGCTGTCGGGACTGGGCGACGCGGATGCCAGGGCACTGGTGGTGGGTCTGACGGCCGAGCTCGCAGCGAACCACGCGCGAAGGATGGCAGGACTGGGGCTCCCCGGCTAGGTTCCGGGCGGGGGTTTCACCGGGCCGAGGGTTCACTGCCAGGGACGGCCCAGGGCGCCGGCCAGGTTCAGGGCGGGGGAACCTGTTCAGGAACCAGCGTTCAGGAGTCGGCGTTCAGGAATCAGCGGCGTCCAGTGCCGCCAGCAGTGCACCGGCGGCGTGGGCCGGATCGTCGGCGTCGGTGATGGCCCGGACCACCACGATCCGCCGGGCGCCGGCGTCGACTACCTGCTCCACGTTGCCGAGGTCGATCCCGCCGATCGCAAACCACGGCAACAGGCTTTCCGTCCGGCCGTCGGGGTTTCCGGCGCCCTCGGCGTCCGCCTGGCCGGTTGCCTGGGCGGCGTAACGGACCAGGTCGAGGCCGACGGCGGCGCGCCCCGGCTTGGTGGGAGTCGCCCACACGGGCCCCACACAGAAGTAGTCCAGTCCCTTGCGGCTGGGAGAAGCAGCAACAGCGGCGTCCACCTGTTCCGGGGTGTGGGTGGACAGGCCGATCACGGCGTCTTTGCCCAGGAAGCCGCGGGCTGCGTCCAGCGAAATGTCCTTCTGGCCGATATGGAACACCGGGGCCCCGGACAGGGAGGCGATGTCCGCCCGGTCGTTGACGGCCCACAGCCGTCCGTGGCGCTGCGCCGCGGCGTGCAGGACCTCCAGGAGTTCCAGTTCCTCGGCCGCCTCGAGCGACTTGTCGCGCAGCTGGATGATGTCCACTCCGCCGGCGAAGGCGGCGTCCACGAAGTCCTCGAAGTCGCCGCGGTCCCTGCGGGCGTCGGTGCACAAGTAGAGGCGGGCGGTGGTGTGGAGGTGGTCCTGGCTCATGGGACCAGCCTAGTTCCTCTAAACTGGGCGCATACCGCGGGAGCCCGCAGCAGCCATGGAGCCGCTGCCCGGCTGAGAGGGCGTCAGAGCCGACCGCTTGACCTGATCCGGCTAGTACCGGCGTAGGGAAGGAATTTTTCATGGGCACACAAGTGGGCACACAAGTAGGCACACAAACCGCGCGTGAAGCCGTGGCCGCAGATGACGCCACCGCCCGGGATTGTTACACCGGAGACGCATCCACTCACGGAATCACCGCAGGGGACATCACCGCAGACGTTGCCGTGATCGGCGGCGGGGTGATCGGCCACGGCATCGCCTTCGAGGCCAGCCGCGCGGGCCGGTCCGTGGTCCTGATCGATGATTCTCCCGGCACCGGAGCGAGCTGGGCCGCGGCCGGCATGCTCGCCCCCGTCAGCGAGCTGCACTACCAGGAGGAGCAGCTGCTGGAGCTGATGCTCGAGTCTTCCCGGCTGTGGCCCGGATTCGCGGCCGGGCTCGACGCCGGTCCCGTTGGCCAGGACTCCCGGGCGGGTACCGGGTATTTGACGACGCCGACGCTCGCCGTCGGGGCGGACGCGGCGGACCGGCGCGCGCTCGCGGACCTGAGGGAAGTCCAGAAAGCCTGCGGCCTCAGCGTGGAACCGCTGACAGTGCGCGAGGCACGGGGCCGGGAGCCCCTGCTGAGCCCCGGCATCTCGTGTGCCTTCGACATCCCGGCCGACCACCAGGTGGATCCCCGCCTGCTGATCGCCCGGATTGCCGGCGTCCTGGCCGCGGAGGACCGCGGCAGCTTCATCCGGCGGCGCGCTGCAGGGCTGCTGTGGCAGGACGGCAACGTTGCAGGGGTCCGCCTCGATGGCGGCGGTAACGTACGCGCCGCGGAAACCGTGGTCGCCAACGGGCTCGGCGCCGCCGATCTTGGCGAATTGCCCGCCGGGCTCACACTGCCGCTGCGGCCCGTCTACGGTGACATCCTCCGGCTCCGCGTGCCCGCGCACCTGCAGCCGCTGCTCACGGCCACCGTGCGCGGGATGGTGCGCGGGGTCCCGGTGTACATCGTGCCCCGCCAGGACGGGACCGTGGTGATTGGTGCCACCCAGCGCGAGGACGGCCCGTCGGATCCGCAGGCGGTGTCGGCCGGCGGCGTCTACCAGCTGCTGCGGGACGCGCAGCAGCTGGTGCCCGCCGTCGCCGAACTGGAGCTCCTGGAAGCCACGGCGCGGGCGCGGCCCGGCACGCCGGACAACGCCCCGCTGCTTGGCCGGGTCGGCCGCCCGGGCGGCGGGGATGTCCCCGGACTCATCATCGCCACAGGTTTCTTCCGGCACGGGGTCCTGCTCACCCCGGCGGCTGCCGCCGTGTGCCGCCAACTCATGGACGGGACGCCGGACCCGCGCTGGGCCGGTTTCCGCCCCGACCGTTTTTCCCGCATCCCGGACACGTTCGGGGACAGTCCCAAGAAGGAAGCAGCATGAACATCAGACTGAACGGAACGGAGCAAAGCGTCGCCGACGGCGCCTCCGTCAGCACGCTCGTGAGCCAGCTCACGGGCCGGAGCATCGGCCCCGACGGCCAGGCCGCCGACGGCCGGAAACTCGGTGTCGCCGTGGCCCGCAACGCCGAAGTGGTGCCGCGCAGCCAGTGGCACGCCACGGCGCTCGCCGACGGCGACGACGTCGAACTTGTCACGGCAGTCCAGGGAGGATGACCAGCATGAACGAGACCACACTGGCAGGAACACCGGCCGTGCAGGCGCGCGGGGCGGTGGCCGATCCGTTGGTGATCGACGGCGTGGCGCTTGGGTCCCGCCTCATCATGGGCACCGGCGGCGCGCCGAGCCTGGACGGGCTGGGTGCGGCGCTTGTTGCCTCCGGAACTGAGCTGACCACGGTGGCGATGCGCCGCTATTCGCCGGCGGAGACGGGCTCGCTGTTCCAGCTGCTCGAGGACCAGCAGATCCGGGTGCTGCCCAACACGGCTGGCTGTTTCACCGCCAAGGACGCCATCCTCACCGCCGAACTGGCCCGCGAAGCCCTGGAAACGGACTGGGTCAAACTCGAAGTCATTGCCGATGAGCACACCTTGCTGCCGGACGCCGTCGAACTCGTGGACGCAACCGAACAGCTTGTCGCCCGCGGATTCAAGGTCTTCGCCTACACCAACGACGACCCCGTGCTTGCCCTCCGGCTGGAAAACCTCGGCGCCACGGCCGTGATGCCGCTCGGCGCCCCGATCGGCACCGGGCTGGGCATCCTGAACCCGCACAATATCGAGCTGATCGTCTCGCGGGCGTCCGTGCCGGTGGTCCTGGATGCCGGAATCGGCACGGCCTCGGACGCGGCGCTGGCGATGGAACTTGGCTGCGACGCCGTGCTGCTGGCAACGGCCGTGACCCGGGCCCAGAACCCCGTGCTCATGGGGGAGGCCTTCAAACACGCTGTCATCGCCGGTAGGCTGGCAAAAAAGGCCGGCAGGATTCCGCGCCGCGAGCACGCCCTGGCGTCCTCGGCGATGGAGGGCCGGGCCGAGTTCCTGTAGGCAAGTTCCTGCAGGACAGGGTCCGGCTTCGCCCGCCGGCCCATTCGCCCAACCAGCACAGGAGCCTGCAGTGCCAGCCACGGACGACGTCCTTACCCGGCCACAGATCGATCAGGCCCTGGCGGGCCTTCCGGATTGGCGGTACCGCCTGGGCGGCCTGGTGACGGTCTACAAATGTCCGACGTCGGCCGCGGCGCTGGAACTTGTTGCCGCCGTCGGGCGCGTGGCCGAGGACCAGAACCACCACCCGGACCTGGACTGGCGCTACAACCGCGTGTTCCTGCGTTTCACCTCCCACGACGCGGGCACGGAGGTCACGTCCCGGGACGTCCGGGCCGCGGCGGCAGTCAGCGGGGCGGCCCAGGGCGCCGGCGCCGCCGCAGAGCCGGGCCTGTACCGGACGGTGGAAATCGCCATCGATTCGGAGGACCCCGCCGGGGTTTCGGAGGTTTGGCGGGTCGCCCTCGGCTACCGCAAGGGCCGGTTCGGCGACCTCGTGGACCCCTACGGACGCGGGCCCGGACTGTGGTTCCAGGAGACCTCCACCCCGAACGCCAACCGCATCCACCTGGACATCCACCGGAGCAAGGCCGAATCCGGGCCCGTCCTGGAAAAGACCGCGGCGACCGGGGCCTTAATGAACCGTGACCACGCACCCAAGTGGGTGGTGGTCACGGATGCGCAGGGTAACCGGCTGTGCCTGTGCACCGAGGACGGCCACGAGCCGGACCTGCCGGCGTAGCGCCTAGAGCTTCAGGATGCCGGTGAGCCGATCGGTGTCCTGCCGGGTCCGGGATTTGCCCAGGTAGATGACGGCCGCGATCGACGCCGCCGCGCCGAGGACCATCGGCAGGATCCATGGGATCCAGGTCAGGCCCGGCTGGTAGCCAAACCCGGCCGCCATGAAGATGATCCAGCTCAGCATGCCGACAGCCGTTGCGACTCCCGCCGGGACGCTGATCCCGTATTTCGTGTGCCGCTTGTCGTTGGCCCACACCACAAAGCCCGCAGCAACGGTCACCATGGCGACCACAATCAGGGAAAGCATTCAGGACACCTCGCGCTAGTCAAGAAAACGGCTGTGAAAATGGTTTGGAAAACCGGCTGTGAACGGGTTGTGAAGCCGCTCCAACGCCGGCCGGCCTGAGCCTAGAGTGCGCCGAAACCGACGCGGCGGGCTTCTTCTGCCCCGATTTCAACGTAGCCCAACACGTTGGCGGGGACGATCACCAGGCGGCCCTTGTCATCCTTCAGGCGAAGTTCGCCGCCCTTGGCGATCGCGTCGCCCACCACCTTGGCGACGGCGTCGGCGTCCTGGGCCGATTCGAGGACTATTTCGCGGCCAATGTTCTGAATACCAATCTTTACTTCCACAGCAAGGCCTCCCAGCCAGTCAAAACCGCATAAACGTCTTAGGTCAATCTCTAGTTGTACTCTAGGTCTCTTTGGGGAAGCGGGAGATTCCGCGCCAAGCTAAACGGTAGATCAGGTCGCTGGCCACATCGAGATCCAGGTTTCCGTCCGTTTCCAGCCAGTACCGGGCGCTCACCTGTGCCAGTCCGGCCAGTCCGCGGCCCAAAAGCTGGGATTCCAGTTCCGGAAGCTTGGTGTCCTCGGCGATGACGCGTGCGACGGCGTCGGCAAAGGTCTTGTTGAAGGCTTCCAGCCGCGCGCTGACGTCGGGATCGTTGATCAGGTCAGATTCGAAGACGAGCCGGTGCGCCTGGTCGTCGTGGGCGATGAAGCGGAAGTACGCGCGCATGACCGCCTGGACGCGTTCGTCATTGTCCGAGGTGGAGTTCAGGGCGCCCAGCAGGAGGTCGATCAGCTTGCTCAGGTGGCTGTCCAGCAGGGCCAGATAGAGGTCCCGCTTGGACGGGAAGTGCTGGTACAGCACCGGCTTGCTGACATGGGCGGTCTCGGCGATCTCATCCATGGCGGCCCCGTGGTAGCCGTTCGCCACGAAGACCTCCTGCGCTGCCGCCAGCAGCTGCGCCCGGCGTTCATCACGGGGCAGCCGTGCCGAGCGCTGTCCGCTCCGCGTTTGCCCGGCCGGCGGCTTGCCGGTCTCGTCCCGCTCCACCGGTGCCTGATGAACCACTGTCGGCCTTCTTTCCCTCTACATCCACTTGCCCGCAGGGCACTCAACTGAAAAACACTCAACTGAAAAGAACCCTACGGAAAAGCACTCAACTGCTGTGCACTGCATTCAACTACACTTTACGCGCGGGTAATATGACCTGGCGGTATCTTCGGGCATAGATTGAAGTATGGCTTCCAAGTTCACCGCCCCCGGTGCCCCCGCAACGCCCCCGACGCAGCTGGATCCGCTGCCAGGACCGCTGGTTGACCCGGCATCGGAGCTCAGCCCTGCGGAGGTGGAACGCTATTCGCGCCACCTGATCATTCCCGAGATCGGCGCGATCGGCCAACGACGCCTCAAGAACGCGAAGGTCCTGGTGATCGGGGCAGGAGGCCTGGGATCCCCGGCCCTGCTGTACCTCGCCGCCGCCGGTGTCGGCACACTCGGCATCGTTGACGACGACGACGTCGACCTCAGCAACCTCCAGCGGCAGATCATCCATGGCGTCGCGGACGTGGGCCGGCCCAAAATCGAGTCCGCCCGCGATGCCATTGCGGCCCTGAACCCGCTAGTGGACGTCCGGCTCCACAACGTCCGCCTCGACGCGTCCAACGCACTGGGACTCTTCGCCGACTACGACCTCATCCTCGACGGCGCCGACAACTTCGCCACCCGCTACCTCGTCAACGACGCCGCCGCCATCCTCGGCAAGCCCTACGTCTGGGGATCGATCTTCCGCTTCGACGGCCAGGTAAGCGTCTTCTGGGAACAGTTCGGGCCCACGTACCGGGACCTCTACCCGGAGGCGCCGCCTGCCGGATCCGTGCCCTCCTGCGGCGAAGGCGGCGTGTTCGGCATGCTCTGCGCCGCCGTCGGAGCGCTGATGGTGACCGAGGCCGTCAAGCTGATCACCGGCGTCGGCCGGTCCCTGCTGGGCCGGCTGGCCCTCTATGATGCGCTGGGCGGGACCTGGCGCGAGATCAAAGTGGCCCGGGATCCCGCGGCCGAGCGCATCACCGAACTCACCGACTACGAGGCGTTCTGCGGGATCACCCCGACGGCGGACGCGGGAACCGAGCACACTGTCACGGCCACCCAGCTCGCCACGATGCTGGCCTCGCGCAACGCCGGGCTCAAGGACTTCCAGCTCGTGGACGTGCGGGAGCAGGGGGAGTACGAGATCGTCCGCATCGACGGCTCAGTGCTGATCCCGCAGGGCCGCATCCTTGCCGGGGAAGCGTGGCAGGAACTGCCGCAGGATGCCGATATCGTCTTCCACTGCAAGGCCGGAACACGGTCCGCCGCCGTCCTGTCCGCCGCCCGCGCCGCCGGATACCAGCGCGTCAGCCACCTCGAGGGCGGCATCCTTGCCTGGGTGCGCGACGTCGAACCCGGGAAGCCGGTGTACTGAGCCGTTTTACTGAGACCATGACCCAGAACAACAGCGAGGAACCCAGCATGACATCCCAGCGCAAGATTGGCTCCGGCTTTAGCCGGGATTCGACGGCGGCCGAGGTGATTGCCGGCATCGACCTGACCGGGAAGACCGCGATTGTCACGGGCGGCTACTCGGGCCTGGGCCTGGAGACCGTGCGGGCCCTGGCCTCCGCCGGCGCCAGCGTTGTGGTGCCGGCCCGGCGCCCCGAACACGCCCGCGATGTCCTCGCAGAGTCCGGGCTGTCCCCGGAAACCGGCGGCGGCGACGTCAGCGTCGCCGCACTGGATCTTGCCGACCGGGCCAGTGTGAAGGAGTTCGCCGCCGGCTTCCTGGCCGGTGCGGCGCCCGGCACGAGTCGCAGCCTGGACATCCTCATCAACAATGCCGCCATCATGGCAAGCCCGGAGCACAGGGTGGGTCCGGGCTGGGAAGCGCAGTTCGCCACGAACCACCTGGGCCACTTTGCCCTCACCAACCTGCTGTGGCCGGCACTCTCCGCAGCGCCGGGAGCCCGCGTGGTCTCGCTGTCCTCCACCGGCCACAAGCTCTCGCCGATCCGCTTCGATGACATCAACTTCGACGCCGGCTACGACAAGTGGCGGGCCTACGGCCAGGCCAAAACGGCCAACGCGCTCTTCGCCGTCCAGCTCGACGCCCTGGGCCGGGACTTCGGCGTGCGCGCCTTCGCTGTGCATCCCGGCGGGATCATGACCGAACTGCAGCGCCACCTGCCGCGCGAGGAGATGATCGCGGCAGGCTGGATGGACGAGCACGGCACGCTCGACCCCCGGTTCAAGACACCGGCGCAGGGCGCCGCCACCTCAGTTTGGGCCGCGACGGCGCCGGCCCTGGAGGGGATGGGCGGCGTCTACTGCGAGGACTGCGAGATTGCCGAACCCACGGTGACGGGATCGCCCGAAGCGAGGATCAGGGGCGTGGATGCCCATGCCGTGGACCCGGAAGCCGCCGCCCGGCTGTGGCAGCTGTCGGCCGAAATGACCGGGATCAACGCTTTCCCCGGGTAGGCGGGTAAACCAGTTAAACCGGGTAGGCGCGGGAGCCGGTGGGCCGTGGAGCGCGGGAACCGGCTACGCGGTTTCGCGGATGTCGCCGGCGCCGCGGTTCCCGGGGCCGTGGTCCGCGGTGCCGGGGCCCGCATCAGTGTGATCCACGGGGCACGCGGCCGCGGTACCGGGAGCACCGGCGGCCGCTGCGCCGGCGGAGGGCTCCACCGTGATGCCGTACAGCGCCTCCAGGGCGGCAACGTAGGCGTCCTGCTGACCGTTGGAGGCCAGCTCGCGTGCCCGGACGGTGGGGACGTGCAGCAGTTGTTTCACCATGCGGCGCAGGGCGAACTCGACTTCCTCCGCGGCGGCGGTGCAGCCGTGCCGGGCGCGGACCTTTTCCATTTCCGCGTCCAGGACGTTCATCGTGTGGCGGCGCAGCGCGACAATCGCCGAGTCCACGGACCGGGCCTCGCGCTCCTGTTCGAAGGCGCTGGCCGCCCCGGACACGATGCTGCTGGCCTGTTCGAGCGACTCTGCCTGTTCCTGCGGCGCCGCGAGGCGTACGGATTCCAGCGTGAGGAGTTCGACGCCGTCGAGGTCGCCCACGGCGGGGTCAAAGTCATGGGTCAGGGCGAGGTCGATCGCGATGAGCTGCTGGGGCGAGTTCGCCCGGATCCGGGCGAGTTCGTCCGCTTCGACCCGGCTGTCGGAGCCGCTGCAGCCGATCATGACGTCGGCCGCGGCCACGGCGGCCGGAAGCGTGTCCTCATCCAGGGCGGTGCCGCCCCGGGTGGCAACGAAACCTGCGGCGCGGCCGGAGGAGGAATAGACATGGACGTCGGTGCAGCCGCGTTCGCGCAGCAGCGACATGGTGGCTCCGGCATAGGCGCCGGTCCCGAAGACGACTGCTTTCTTGGCTGACCAGTCAGGGTTTTCAGAGAGGTCCGTTGCCAGATCCAGCGCCACGGAGACGATGGAGAGGCCGCGCGAACCCAGCGCCGTCTGGGCGCCGACGTCTTTGGCGGTTTTGGATGCGGCCTGGAACAACCGGACCAGGCCGGAGCTGGCGGTGCCCTCGTGCTGAGCGGTGATCAGGGCGCGGCGGACCTGGCCGGCAATTTCGCGTTCGCCGACCACGGCGGAGTCCAGCCCCGAACTGACCGCGAAGAGGTGCTGGCTGACCTCGGCGCCGGTTCGGGTGCTAAAGGCGCGGGAGACGATCTGGTCGTTGAGTCCGCTGGCGCCGCTGATCTGCGTGATGAGGGCTGCCCGGGCTGCGCCGACCGCGTCGGCATGGGGGGCCTCGCCATAGATTTCCAGGCGGTTGCAGGTGGCAAGGACAACGGCACCCGCCACGGCCGGCGATCCGGCGAGGGCGGATGTGGCGAGCCCTGAAGCGCCGGTGCTCAACTGAGCAACGGTTTCGAGGTCGATGTCGGCGTGTGTAGCCACCAATGAAAAAAGAACCACAGCATCACCATCATAGCTTTTTCGTGCCCGTGTAGAACAACTGTCCGGGAGTGGGCTCAGGCACGCTGGCCTGTGATTCCCGCCACGGCGCAGCACTCGTGGCCAGTGTGAGAGTCGGCGTGACAGGCTGTCGTTATCTTTTGGACACAAATTTGGGCACAATCGAAGTCATGACTCCAAGCGCTGCGGCACGTGCCGGCACGACAAATTCCAGTACGTCCGAGACCGGTGCAGCCGACAGTGCTGCCCATAAGGGCGCCGTCGCCGGTGGCGCCAGCGGCCTCGATGCCGGCCACCCGCTGATGGACGGCCGCACGGCGGATTCGCCTCTGATCACCGCCTATCGCGGCGGCAAGCCCTCCCGCCGCCCCGTCTGGTTCATGCGGCAGGCCGGCCGCTCGCTGCCCGAATACCTCAAGATCCGTGAGGGCGTGGCGATGCTGGACTCGTGCCTGCGCCCGGAGCTGGCTTCCGAGATCACGCTGCAGCCGGTCCGCCGCCACGACGTCGATGCCGCCATCTTCTTCTCGGACATTGTCATCCCGCTCAAGCTGGCCGGCGTCGGCGTGGACATCGTGCCCGGCGTGGGCCCCGTCCTGGACGTGCCGGTCCGCACGGCCGCGGACGTCGCCGCCCTGCCGCAGCTGACCTGGGAAGCCCTGGAGCCCATCCGCGAAGCCGTCCGGCTCACCGTGGCCCAGCTCGGGAGCACCCCGCTGATCGGTTTCGCCGGCGCGCCCTTTACCCTGGCGGCCTACATGGTGGAAGGCAAGCCGTCCCGCGACCACCTCGGCCCGCGCACCATGATGCACGCCGATCCGGAAACCTGGACTGCGCTGGCCAACTGGGCCGCCGACGCCTCCGGCATGTTCCTCCGCGCCCAGTTGGAGGCCGGGGCCTCGGCCGCGCAGCTCTTCGACTCCTGGGCCGGTTCACTGGGACTGGCCGACTACCAGCGCTTCGTTGCGCCGGCGTCGTCCCGTGCCCTGGACCATGTGCGCCACCTCGGCGCGCCGTTGATCCACTTCGGCACTGGCACCTCGGAACTGCTCGTCGCGATGCGCGACGTCGGCGTCGACGTCGTGGGGGTCGACTACCGGCTGCCGCTGGACGAAGCCAACCGCCGCCTCGGCGGCACCGTTCCGCTGCAAGGCAACATCGACCCGGCCCTGCTCTCGGCACCATGGGAGATCCTCGAAGCGCACGTCCGCGACGTGATCGCGGCCGGTTCCGCCGCGCCCGGGCATGTGGTGAACCTCGGCCACGGCGTGCCGCCGGAGACCGATCCCGACGTGCTGACCCGCGTGGTCGAACTCATCCACTCCATCGCTCCGGAGTAACGGCGTGGACGCAGGCGCCGCAGGGGCGCCCACGCAGCGCACCGCCGTCGTGATCGGGGGCGGGATTTCCGGCCTGCTGGCGGCCCGGGAGTTCGCCCGCGCCGGCGTACCCACCACGGTCCTGGAAGCCAGTGATGTTTGGGGCGGCTGCGTCGGCAGCCATGCCGTGGCCGGATTGACCCTGGACAGCGGGGCGGAGTCTTTCGCGACCCGCACGTCCGCGGTGGCCGATCTTGCGGCGGAGCTTGGGATTGCCGGCGAGATCGTCGCGCCGAACCCCGGCGGAGCCTGGGTCCAACTGCCGGACGGCCCGCGTGAACTGCCCAAGACGGGGGTGCTGGGCATCCCCGCCAGCCCCTGGGACCCGGAAGTCCGCCGGTCACTGGGTCTGCTGGGGTCCCTCCGCGCCTCCATCGACGCAGTACTGCCGGCCTCGCTGGGCACGGGGGCCGAGGCCACGAGCGTGTCCGAGCTTGTCCGCCGCAGGATGGGCAGGCGTGTGCTGGACCGGCTCGTCGCACCGGTGGTCGGCGGTGTCCACTCGGCCGACCCCGCAGTGCTCGACGTCGACATGGTGGCCCCCGGGCTGCGGGCCGGGATCCGCCAGCACGGTTCCCTCGCCGCCGCCGTCGCGGCGCAGCGCCGGGGAGCGAAGGCCCAGCCCGCAGGGCTCCGGAAGAACGAGTCCGCCGGGCTGCGGAAGGCCGGATCCGCCGTCGCGGGCCTCCGCGGCGGAATGCATACCCTCGTGGCCGCACTGCTGGCCGATCTGCGCCAGCGCGGCGTCACCCTGCTCAGCGGCACGCCGGCACGGTCCGTGCGGCGCACCGCCGACGGCTGGCAGGTCGTCACGGACGGGGCCACGTTCGACGCCGGGCTCCTGGCCGTTGCGCTGGACGGTCCCGCCGCCGTCGCGCTGCTGGCCGAATCCCTGCCCGAACTTGACCGGCTTCGCCCCGATGCCGGACCCGACGTCAGCCTGGTCACCCTCGTGGTGGACCTCCCGGCCCTGGACGCGGCGCCACGTGGCACCGGCATCCTCGTGGCCCCGCAGAGCCCTGGCCTGCAGGCCAAGGCGTTGACGCACGCCACGGCCAAGTGGGCCTGGCTGGCGGACCGGACCGGGCCCGGGAGGCATGTGCTTCGGCTCTCGTACGGACGGGCTGTTGCTCCGGGGGCTGTTGCTCCGGGGGCTGACACTCCCCGGGCTGTTGTTCCCCGTGCCACGCCGGATTCCCGTGGCGGGGGAGCGGCGCCCGCGTCGCGCTCGGACGAGGAACTGTTCCGGGCCGCGCTGGCTGACGCTTCGGCGCTGCTGGGCGTGCCGGTCAGCGCGGGCGATGTGGCGGGCTGGGACGTGGTCCGTTGGGCCGGGGCGCTGCCGTTTGCGTCCCTCGGCCACAGGCACCGCGTCGCGGCTGTCCGGGGCATTTGCGCCGCGGACGGCACGCTTGCCGTCGTGGGCGGCTGGCTGTCGGGGAACGGCCTGGCCGCGATCGTCGCGGACACCCCGTCGCAGGTCAGACGCCTGTTGCCGTGAAATTGCAGGCCGCGAAGGCGGTTCGGCCAGCCCCTGGCGCACCCTCAGTCACAGGAACCACAACGGCTCCAAAGACACTCTGAACCACACCGCCCCATGGGTTACCTGCCGGTATTCCGCGGTCTTTGGCCGGTTTTCCCTCACCGTGGATTCCGGCTAGGCTCGATGACCATGGTTATTTTCAGGTCCAAGGTGTCAACAACGAAGACCAGAGGCCATAGGAGCCTCCGACGCGGCGCACTGGCAGCCGCACTCGGGGCGGTATTGGCTGCAACCGCGGGCGTTCCGGCCTCCCATGCGGCCACGGAATTGTCCGCGGCGGCGTCCACTCCGCCGTCGGCCCAGGGCTCGCTGACCCTCGGCCTGGACGACGTGCTGGACAGCCTGCTGGGTTCCTCGACGACGCCGAGCTCCTCGCCGTCTGCCAAGTCGGAGTCAACCCCGTCAAAGTCGCCCTCGCGCAGCAGCAGCCCTCAGCCCACCATCCCCGAGTCCTCCAGCCCCGCCCCGAGCAGCCCCCAGCCCGGCACTCCGGATCCCACGGCCTCCGGCACCGGCGCCCCGCCGGCCAGCACGCCGTCCGCCACAGCCGCGCAGCCGTCGGCGCCGCAGGGCCCCGGCGCACCGGTGACTGCCCCGGAGACGGGTGTGCCCACCGCAGGCGGGGCGGCCGGATCCGTTCCGACGATGCCGGGCAGCGGACAGACTGACGGCCAGCCGGCCGGGAGTGGCAGTGGTGCCGAACAGGCGTCCGGGTCCCAGCCCGGAGCCGCTGCGCCGGCCGCCGGCACCCCGGCGTCGACCTCGGCCGCAGCGCGGCCTTCCTCGACCGGTTCAGCCACGGCGGAATCGACCAGTGCGCACACCATGGGCAAGGGGCATTCGGGGAATTCCTCCCTGCAGGCCACGGCAGCAGTGGAACCCGCAGGACCGTCTCCGCTGATCGGCTGGGGCATCTGCCTGGTGGCAGTCTCGATCGGCGCCGGCGTTGCAGCCGTCCGGATGCGACGGAGCTGACGGCCCGCCTGCCGCGCACGCGACACCGTACCCGGCAACCCACTGCACCGAGCTCCCCACTGCACCGCACTCCCCACCGCACCCGCCTCCGTGTGAAATAAAGCACTTCTACAGCTCGTAGAAGTG
Organism: Arthrobacter sp. 2MCAF15; assembly: GCF_052115605.1. Taxonomy (NCBI): domain Bacteria; kingdom Bacillati; phylum Actinomycetota; class Actinomycetes; order Micrococcales; family Micrococcaceae; genus Arthrobacter; species Arthrobacter sp. 2MCAF15. Next base: position 79,512 of record NZ_JBFRGZ010000001.1, read on the forward strand.
CTTTTTTTCGACTTAGCTGGGGAGAGGAGGCAGACTGGTATGCATGAGCCACACTTCTGCCGAATCTGTCACTAAAACCGGAATGTCAGCCCCCGGAGAATCAGTCGCCGGGGCATCGGCGCCCCAAGATTCAACCGAGCAGTTCTTCACCCTCTGGACCGTTTTCAAGCGGTCCGCGGACGTCCTGCGCGGCGCCGACGCAGCCGAGGACTTCGAATCCCTCATGAAGAGTCTCGCCGAGGCCGGCGTCGTCCACCGCGGGAGCTACGACGTTTCCGCCATGCGCGCCGATGCGGACATCATGGTCTGGCTGCACGGCCCCCGGCCGGAAGCGCTGCAGCGCGCGGTCCGGGACATCCGGCGCAGCAAGCTGTTCGCCGGCACCGAGATCGTCTGGTCCGCCATGGGCGTGCACCGCGAGGCCGAATTCGCCAAGAACCACACCCCGGCATTCTCCCGCGGCGTGGAACCCGCAGAGTGGCTCTGCGTCTACCCCTTCGTCCGCTCCTACGAGTGGTACCTCCTCCCGGACGCCGAACGCGGCGCCATGCTCCGAGACCACGGCATGCTGGGCCGCGACTTCCCCCAGGTCATCTCCAACACCGTCTCCTCCTTCGCCCTGGGCGACTGGGAATGGATCCTCGGACTGGAAGCGCCCGAACTCGTCGACCTCGTGGACCTGATGCGGCACCTGCGCGCCACCGAAGCCCGCCACCATGTCCGGGAAGAGATCCCCTTCTATACGGGCCGCCGCGTCACCGCCGCCGAGATTGCCGAGGTCCTTGCATGAGTCCGCTGGATCCCCAGGAATCCGCCGCCTCAGTAACCGCCGCGAACACCGTCACCGATGCCGGCCGGATGGCCCCCAAGGAGTATGACGCCGTCCTGCTCGCCTCCTTCGGCGGGCCCGAAGGCCAGGAGGACGTCATCCCGTTCCTCCGCAACGTCACCCGCGGCCGCGGCATCCCCGACGAACGGCTCGAGGAGGTCTCGCACCACTACCGGGCCAACGGCGGCATCAGCCCCATCAACGGACAGAACCGCCAGCTCAAGGCCGCCCTCGAGGCCGAACTTGCCGGCCGCGGCATCGGGCTGCCCGTGTTCTGGGGCAACCGCAACTGGGACCCGTACATCCCGCAGACCCTCCAGGAGATCTACGACGCCGGCCACCGCAAGGTCCTCATGCTCACCACGAGCGCCTACTCCTGCTACTCCAGCTGCCGCCAATACCGTGAGGACATCGGCCTGGCACTAACGGAAACCGGTCTCGACGGCAAGCTCGAGGTCGACAAGGTGCGCCAGTACTTCGACCACCCCGGCTTCGTGGAAYCGTTCATCGAGGGCACCGCCGCCGGCCTCGCCGACGTCCGCGCCCAGCTGGCCGCGGCCGGCACCCCGGACGCTCCGGTGCACATCGTGTTCGCGACGCACTCCATCCCGACCCGCGACGCCGAGGCAGCCGGGCGGTCCGAGGGCGAGCCCCGCCATTTCGAGGAAGATTCCGCCTACGCCGCGCAGCACCTGGCCAATGCGAGCGAGATCATCCGCCGGGTGGAGGCCGGGACGGGCCTCACCGCGCCGTGGTCCCTCGTCTACCAGTCCCGTTCCGGGGCCCCGCACGTGCCGTGGCTGGAACCGGACATCAACGACGCCATCGAGGAGCTCGCGGGCCAGGGCGTCAAGGGCATCGTGATTGTGCCCCTGGGCTTTGTCAGCGACCACATGGAAGTCGTCTGGGACCTGGACACCGAGGCGCTGGAGACCTGCGCCAAACTGGACCTCGCCGCCACCCGCGTCCCCACCCCCGGAACGCACCGCAAGTTTGTGGCAGGTCTCGTGGACCTGATCTGCGAGCGGACCACCTCGAACAACATCGCCGAACGGCCCCACCTGACCAATCTCGGCCCGTGGTACGACATCTGCCGCCCCGGCTGCTGCGCGAACTTCCGCGGCGAAAAGCCCACCATCGCCGGAGCCGACACCACGGTCGGGACGGGCCACGCGCCCTACCCGGCCACACCCGCGGCTGAGGACATGAGTGCACCGGCGGCGGGCCGGGGGACCCCATGACCGTCCGGATCGGCACCCGCGCCAGCAAGCTTGCCCTGACCCAGACCCAGCAGACCGCGGACCAGCTTGCCGCCGTCGGCGGGTTCCCTGTTGAACTGGTCCACGTCCGGACCGAGGGCGATGTCCTGAAAGGCTCGCTGTCCCAGATGGGCGGAACCGGCGTCTTTGTCGCCGCGCTGCGCGATGCCCTGCTCCAAGACAAATGCGACGTCGCCGTGCATTCGCTCAAGGACCTCCCGACGGGTCCGGCCCTCGGCCTGAGCCTCGCGGCCACGCCGAAACGCGTCGACGTCCGGGACGTCCTGTGCGCCCGCGACGGGCTCAAGCTCGCCGACCTGCCAAACGGTGCCAGCGTCGGTACTGGCTCTCCCCGCCGCGCGGCCCAGCTCCGCGCCGCGCGTCCTGACCTGGACATCCGGGACATCCGCGGCAACGTGGACACCCGGCTGGGGCGCGTCCCCGGGCTGCCGGGCAACACGACCGACGCCGTCGTCGACGGCAAGTCCTGCGACCTTGACGCCGTCGTGCTCGCCGCCGCCGGGCTGCACCGGATCGGCCGGCTCGACGCCGTCAGCGAGTACCTCGAAACCGACGTCATGCTGCCCGCCGCAGGGCAGGGTGCCCTGGCGATCGAATGCCGCACCGCCGATGCGCCCCGCAGGGCCGGTTCCACGGCGGGCTCCCAAGGGGTGCTGGCGCAGGCCCTCGCGGCCCTCGATGACCTTGACACCCGGCTCGCCGTGACGGCCGAACGCGCACTGCTGGCCCGGCTCGAAGCCGGATGCGCCGCCCCCGTGGGAGCCTACGGCTACCGCAAGGGCAGCATGCTTTACCTCGAAGCCGTGGTCTGCGCGGTCGACGGCACGGCAACGGTCCGCGACAAGAAGGCCACCGACGGGCTCACCGAAGTCGGGGCGACGCTGCTGGGGATCGAGCTGGCGGAAGTCCTGCTGGCCCGCGGCGCCGCCGACATCGCGGACCTGGCCGCTTCCTGAACCGCGGATTCCACGACTTCATGGGACGGCACAGCGACCGCAACCACACGGACGGGCCATCAGGCATGAGGGTGCCGAATGGCGCCCGGGTGCTGGTTGCCCGCAGCCCGGACCGCGCGGGGGAGCTCGTCACGGCCCTGCGCGGTGTCGGAGCCGAACCCCTGCTCCTGCCACTGATCGACTTCGAGCAGGCCAACGACCAGCACTCCCTCGACGTCGCCTTTGACGCCCTCGGTGCCGGGGCCTACACGTGGCTGGTGATCAGCAGCGTGACCACCGTCCAGGCCCTCGAGGCGAAGGCCGCCGAACGCGGCACCTCGCTCAGCGACTGGCTGCCCGGCCGCCTCCTCGTGGCCACGATCGGCCCGGCGACCCGCCGGGTCCTGGAATCCCGGGGCATCAGCGTCGACCTTGCACCCAGGGGACAGCAATCCGGAACCGGCCTGCTCGACATCTGGCCCGAGAACCAGGGCAGCGTACTGCTGCCCCAGGCGGACATTGCCGACCCGCGGCTCCGCAAGGGCCTCGAGGCCCGCGGCGCCGCCGTCCAGGCCGTCACCGCCTACAACACTGTCGACTATCCGGCCGACCCGCGCCGCGCCTTGCCCGCCTGCCCGGTGGCCGTGCCCCAGGCCTTGGCACAAGAGGGCAGTCCAGCCGGGGAGGACGCACCCGTGCTCACTGCGGCCGAGGCGAAGGTGGAAATCGGTGCCGGCCGGCTGCACGCCGTCGTCGCCGCCTCGCCCAGCGCCGCCCGCCGCATCCACGCGGACCTCGCCCCGCTGGGCGCGTGCCGCTTCGTCGCCATCGGGCGCTCGACGGCGGCCGAGGCGGAGTCCCTCGGACTCACCGTCGCCGCTGTCGCCCAGGAACCGACGGCGTCGGGCCTGGTCGCCGCCGTCGTCCGGTCCCTTGACCACCAGCCCCCCTCACCTCATCCGTCAGTCGCAGAGCCCTCAGCAAAGGACACCATATGAGCTTCCCGACCCACCGGCCACGCCGGCTCCGCACCACCCCGGCCATGCGCCGGCTGACGGCCGAACACCGGCTCTCGGCCTCGGAGCTCATCCTGCCGGCCTTCATCCGCGAGGGCCTGACCGAGCCCAACCCGATTGCCTCAATGCCCGGCGTGCAGCAGCACACCACCGAGTCACTCAAGCGGGCCGCCGCCGAGGCCGTGCAGCTGGGCATCGGCGGCATCATGCTCTTCGGCGTCCCCGCGGTTCGGGATGCGCGCGGGACGGCCTCCCTGGACCCCGACGGCGTGCTGAACAAAGCCATCCGGGACGTCCGCGCCGAGGTCGGCGACGAGCTCGTGGTCATGAGCGACGTGTGCCTCGACGAATTCACCGACCACGGACACTGTGGTGTCCTCGACGCCAACGGCTACGTCGACAACGATGCCACCCTGGAGATCTACGGCCAGATGGCGGTCGCGCAGGCCGAGGCCGGCGCCCACGTCCTGGGCCCCTCCGGCATGATGGACGGCCAGGTCGCCGCGATCCGGCAGGCCCTCGAGGACGCCGGGCACGCCAACACCGCCATTGTGGCCTACGCCGCGAAGTACGCCTCCGCGTTCTACGGCCCGTTCCGCGAGGCCGTGGACTCGCAGCTGACCGGCGACCGCCGCACCTACCAGATGGACGCCGCCAACCGACGGGAGGCCATCCTCGAGGTGGACCTGGACCTGGCCGAAGGCGCCGACATGGTCATGGTGAAGCCGGCCATGAGCTACCTGGACATCCTCGCCGACGTCGCCGCCATGAGCCCGGTCCCCGTGGCCGCCTACCAGATTTCCGGCGAGTACTCGATGATCGAGGCCGCCGCCGCCAACGGCTGGATCGACCGCCGGGCCGCGATCACCGAGTCTGTCCTGGGCATCAAGCGCGCCGGCGCCAACATGGTGCTGACGTACTGGGCGAGCGAGCTTGCCGGCTGGCTGAAGGAATCCCGGTGAGCACGGCCCCCGAGCCCCGGGTCTCCGCTCCCGTTTCCACACCCACGGCCCCGGTGGGACCCAACCGCATCCTGCTGGGCCTGAACACCTTCGGCGACGTCGGCGTCTTCCCGGACGGGCACCCCGTCCCGCACGCCCAGGTCCTGCGCCAGCTCCTGGAACAGGCCGAGCTCGCGGAGGAGGTCGGCCTGCACGCCTTCGCCGTGGGGGAGCACCACCGCCGCGATTTTGCGGTGTCCGCCCCCGAAGTCTTCCTGGCCGCCGCGGCCGCCCGCACCAAGCACATCCGGCTCGGTTCCGCCGTGACGGTCCTCAGCTCCGATGACCCGATCCGGGTTTTCCAGCGCTTCGCCACGGTGGATGCCATCTCCAACGGCCGCGCCGAGGTGATGCTGGGCCGCGGATCGTTCATCGAATCCTTCCCGCTGTTCGGCCTCGACCTGGCCGACTACGAGGTCCTCTTCGAGGAAAAACTTGAGCTCTTTGACAAGGTCCGGGCACAGAAACCGGTCCATTGGGAGGGCCGCACCCGGCCGGCCCTCAGCGGACTGAGCGTCTATCCGCCGCTGGAACACCACCTGCTGCCGACCTGGATCGGCGTAGGCGGCACTCCCGAATCGGTGCTTCGGTGCGCCGAGTACGGCTACCCGATCATCTTCGCGATCATCGGCGGCCAGCCGCGGTCCTTCGCGCCCCTGGCCAACCTCTACCGCGAGGCGATGGCCAAGTACGGCCACCCGATGCAGCAGATGGCCACGCATTCACCCGGCCACGTCGCCGCCACGGACGAGGAAGCCCGGGAAGAGTTCTTCCCGCACTGGCTCGACCAGCGGAACCGGATCGGGGCCGAACGCGGCTGGGGCCCGGCGAGCCGGGGCGAATTCGACGCGATGTGCACGCCCGAGGGAGCCCTTTACGTGGGCTCGCCGGAGACCGTGGCCGCGAAGATCGCCCTGCTCAAGAAGAACCTGGGCGTGGACCGGTTTGACCTCAAATACAGCAACGGCACCCTGCCGCACGCGGCCATGATGCGCTCCATCGAACTGTTCGGCACCGAAGTGGCGCCCCGCGTCGCGGCGCTGCTGGCCGGGCCGTCTGCCGGTTCGCCGGCGGCGCACTGACCGGGCCGGCGAACTGAAAGAATAGGAACCATGACTTCCAGCATGCCTCGCAACGAGGAACTCTTTGACCGCGCCCGCCAGCTGATGCCCGGCGGCGTGAACTCGCCGGTGCGCGCCTTCGGCTCCGTGGGCGGGACGCCGCGTTTCATGGTGTCCGCCAAGGGCGCCTACCTGACCGATGCCGACGGCGCCGACTACGTCGACCTCGTCTGCTCCTGGGGCCCGGCGCTGCTGGGACACGCCCACCCGGAGGTCCTGGCCGCCGTGCATGCCGCCGTCGACCGCGGACTGTCCTTCGGCGCATCGACGCCGGACGAGGCCAACCTCGCCGCCATCGTCAAGGAGCGCGTCCCGGCCGCCGAACGCGTCCGGATGGTCTCCACCGGCACCGAAGCCACCATGACCGCCGTCCGGCTGGCCCGCGGCTTCACCGGGCGGAACCTCATCATCAAGTTCGCCGGCTGCTACCACGGCCACCTCGACGGCCTCCTCGCCGCCGCAGGCTCCGGCCTGGCGACCCTCGCGCTGCCCGGCTCGGCCGGCGTCACGGCCGCGACTGCCGCCGAAACCCTCGTGCTGCCCTACAACGACCTCGACGCCGTCGAAGCCGCCTTCGCGGCGCACGGTCCCAATATTGCCGCCGTCATCACGGAGGCCGCTCCCGCCAACATGGGCGTGGTGACCCCCGGCGAGGGCTTCAACGCCGGCCTTGCCCGGATCACCCGCGAGCACGGTGCCCTGCTGATCCTTGACGAAGTCCTGACCGGCTTCCGTACCGGCTACTCCGGCTACTGGGGCCTGACCGGAGGTGCCGCCGACACCGCCGAACCGTGGACCCCGGACCTGCTGACGTTCGGGAAGGTGATCGGCGGCGGCATGCCGACGGCGGCCCTCGGCGGACGCGCCGACGTCATGGACTACCTCGCGCCGCTGGGCCCGGTCTACCAGGCCGGAACGCTGTCCGGTAACCCGGTGGCCATGGCCGCCGGCGTCGCGACACTCACCCACGCCACACCCGAGGTGTATTCGTTCGTGGACGCCCGCTCTCTGGAGCTCTCCGCGGCGCTGTCTTCCGCGCTCGATGCGGCCGGGGTGGACCACTCCATCCAGCGGGCGGGCAACCTGTTCTCCGTGGCCTTCGGCACGGCCGCCCGGGGCGTCCACAACTACGACGACGCCCAGGGCCAGGAAGTGTTCCGCTACGCCCCGTTCTTCCACTCCATGCTGGACTCCGGGGTCTACCTGCCGCCGTCGGTCTTCGAGGCCTGGTTCCTCTCCGCCGCGCACGACGACGCCGCGATGAACCGGATCTTCGACGCCCTGCCGGCCGCGGCGAAGGCGGCGGCCGCCGCAACGCAGTAGCCTGATCCTTTAAAGCACTAATGGCACCCGCAGCCGCGGGTGCCATTAGTCGTTTAACACTGCCATTAGCAGCGGCGAACTACAGAACGTCGGAGAGGAAGCCCTGCAGCCGTTCGGTCCGCGGGCTGGTGAAGATCTGTTCCGGCGGACCGGACTCCACCACCACACCGCCGTCCATGAACGTGACTGTGTCCGAGACATTGCGGGAGAAGCCCATCTCGTGGGTCACCACCACCATGGTCATCCCGCCCTTGGCGAGGTCGGCCATCAGCGCCAGCACACCCTTGACGAGCTCCGGGTCGAGGGCCGAGGTGGCCTCATCGAAGAACATCACTTCCGGCTTCATGGCCAGGGCGCGCGCAATGGCGACGCGCTGCTGCTGGCCACCGGAGAGATTGGCAGGACGCGCGTCGGCCTTGTGTTTGAGCCCCACCAGGTCGAGCTGCTCGAGCGCCTCGGCCCGGGCCTGCTCGGCCGGCAGCTTGCGCAGCTTCCGCAGCGCCAGGGATACGTTGTCCACCACGGTCTTGTGCGGGAACAGATTGAACTGCTGGAACACCATGCCGATCCGCTGCCGCAGCTCGTCCGGGTTGTCCTTCAGGACCGAGCGGCCATCCAGCAGGATGTCGCCCTGATCCGGTTCGATCAGGCGGTTCATGACCCGCAGCAGGGTGGACTTGCCGGATCCGGAGGGGCCGATCACCGAGGCGGTGGTGCCCGTCTCGACGTGCAGGTCGATGCCGCGCAAGACGTGGTTCGAGCCGAAGGACAGGTGCAGGTTCTTGCCGGAGAGTGAACCGGAAGCGAATTGGCTCATGCCTGTGCTCCCTTCCCGATCAGGGCCGCGGCGTCGTCCGGCTGCCGTTTCTCCGGACGGCCGGTGCGCAGGCGGTTGTCGATGTAGTTGACCAAGTGAGTGAGCGGAACGGTCAGGATGAGGTACATGATCGCCGCGGCAACCAGCGGCGACAGGTTCCCCGTGTTGGCCGCGGCGTCGTTACCGATGCGGAAGATCTCGCGCTGGCTGGCCACCAGGCCCAGCAGGTAGATCAGGGACGAGTCCTTGATCAGGGTGATGAACTGGTTGACCAGGGCCGGAAGCACGCGTCGGATGCCCTGCGGAATCACCACGAGGCGCATGGAGGAGTTGTACGTGAAGCCCAGGGCGCGGGAGGCTTCCAGCTGCCCCWTTTCCACGCTCTGGATGCCTGAACGGAAGATCTCGCCGATGTAGGCCGCCGCCATGAGCGTCAGGGCGAAGATGGCGAGCGGGAACGGGTTGGTGGATCCGGTCGTTACCCGGATCACGGGCCCCAGCCCGAGGCCGATCAGGAGGATGACCACAATCGCCGGGACGCCGCGGAACACGTCCGTGTAGATCCGGGAGAGCAACCGCAGGGCAGTGACGCGGGACGTGCCCATGATGGCCAGGACCATGCCCAGGATGCACCCGAGCACGCCCGAGGAAACCGCCAGGATCAGCGTGTTTGGCAGGCCGACCATGATCATTTTCGGCAGGACGGCCGCCATCGCCCCCCAGTCAAAGAAGGTGTTCGCGAGTTGATCGAGTGCATCCATGGACTAGGACTTCGGAACGGTGACGGCCTTGGAACCCGGGGACCACGTGGCCGGGGTCTCGCGGTCCGGGTACCATTCCTTGGTCAGCTTGGACCAGGTACCGTCGGCGATGACGGCGTCCAGGCCGGAGTTCAGCGCGTCAATGAGCGGCTGGTTTTCCTTGTTGACGGCGTAGGCGGTGAAGTTCTGGGTGTTCACAACCGACTCGGCGATGACCGTGCCGTCGCCGTCCTTGACTTGGCCGGTGGCCTGCTGGGACGGTGCAACCCAGGCGTCAACCTGGCCGCTCTTCAGGTTGGCGTAGGCGGTGTTGTAGTCCTCGAAGCGGACGGGCTCGATCTGGAGCGTGTTGGTGACATAGTCATCCTGCACGGTGCCCTGGACCACGGCAATGCGGGTGTCCTTGGTCAGATCCTTGAAACCCTTGACGTTGGAGTCCTTCTTGGCCACCACGGCCATGTAACCGAAGTCGTAACCGTTGGTGAAGCCGACGGTCTTGCGGCGGGCGTCAGTGGTGGAGATCGACGAGGACCCGAGGTCGAACTGCTTGTTCTGGACCTGGGCAAGCAGCGACGCGAAGCCGGTTGCCTTGAACTCCACCTTGAGGCCCAGCTTGTCCGCAATGGCGCGCAGGAGCTCGTTGTCGTAGCCCGTGAACTTGCCGGACTGGTCGATGTAGATGTTCGGCGGGGCGTCCGACAGGGTTCCTACCGTGAGGGTTCCATCGCTGATCAGGCCCAGCTTGGACTTGTCGATCTTGTCCAGGGGAGTGACGTCCTTGGTGGTGTATTTGTCCGTGGATTTCTGGTCGCTGCCCTGGAGGGCATCGGACGGTGACGCCGTTGTCTGCGCCGCGCCGCCGCCGCACGCTGCAAGGGAGACCGCCACGGCGATGGCCACGGGAACGGTAGTCAGCCACTTCAAGGCTTTGCTTTTCATCACGCAATCACTTTCGTCTGAAATTCAGTGGGTCGCGGGAGGCTCATCGGGCCCCAGGCTGCTGGCTTGGGCGCCGGGTGGAGCAGGCACACCGCGAAATATAATTGTGTCACCCGACATGGACGCCTTTTCAATTCGAATGAATCGGGGATCGGGTGCACATTTTGCGAAGTATCTTCAGGAAGCGGCGTGATCGACGGTGATCCGGGTGGCGGCGGAAGGGCCGGGCGGAATGATCGGCGCGGGATCATGCGGCAGTCGGGAGCGCCGGCCGGTGTGACTTCGGTCCCAATTGCTGGAATTGCGTGCAGCGGGGGGCTAGTTGGGTCTTACCGAGGGCGAACGTTTCCTTTTAAGAAGTCCGCCCGCGCGCGAGGGCAGTCCGTCTGCACGCGAAGCAAGTGCGCCCGCACCCGCTTGCGGGCGTCCGGAAGCCCGGGCGTGGAAATCTAGAAGTCGCCGCGGCTGGCGTCCTCAGGCGGCAGGACGGGCCAATCGCCTTCGATCACTGCAGCCGGCTTCGTCTTGCGCAGGTAGCTCTGGAAATCAGCGGCCTGCGACGAGGCCCATTCGACCTGGAGCTGGTGCAGGTTGCCCGCCGGCATCCTGAGCTTGGGAAATTTTCCGGCCATGGCATCGAGCATGCGCAGCGTTGCCAGGGCATCGGCCGCCGAGGTGTGGGCGTTGTCCAGGCTGACGCCGTACTCCTCGCACAAGGCGGTGAGCGTGCGCTTGCCCTTGCGGTACCGGTCCACCTGCTTGTTCATGATGTAGGGGTCCAGGACGGGGAACCGGCTCAGCTGCGGGACGCCGTAGCGGGCAGACTCGGCAGCGAGCACGGTGAAGTCGTAGCTGGCGTTGAACGCAATGACGGGCACGCCGGTGTCGAACAGCTCCTGCAGCACAGCGGCGAGTTCGCGCGTCACCTCCACGGCGGGCCTGCCGTCGCGGCGGGCCTGCTCAGTAGTGATCCCGTGGACGTCGCTGGCCTCGGTCGGAATCTCCACGCCGGGGTCGGCGAGCCACTCGTGTTCCTTGATCACTTCGCCGCTGGAGTCCACGAGGGTGACCGAGGCGGTGACGATCCGCGCCGAGCGGGAATTGCGGCCCGTCGTTTCGAGGTCGAATGCTGCGCGGGGAAGGCTGTTCCAGGTGCTCATGCTTCAACGCTACCTGCTGCCTCCGACAGTTCTTGACCACCGTGTCGGCGTGCCTTCAGGGCTTGGGGCCGGGCGTGCAACGGCTAGGCTGGATCGATGCGGACGGAGTATGTGGAGGCGGTGCTGGAGCTCGTGGCGTTGATCCCGGCCGGCGCGGCGGTGGCCTACGGCGACGTCGCGGAACTCCTCGGTGCCGGCGGCCCGCGCCAGGTCGGTTCGGTCATGAGCCACCATGGAAGCAGCGTGCCCTGGTGGCGTGTCCTGAGGTCCAGCGGGGACGCCCCGCCCGGCCTCGAACACGAGGCCCTTTCGCTCTACCTGCAGGAAGGGACGCCCCTGCTGGGCAGGTACCAGGATTTCCTCCGTACCGGAGATGGACGGTGGCGCGTTGACTTGGCCTCCGGCCGGTGGGCGCCCACCGACGCCGACTTCGACAGGATCGACGCGATCGCCGAGCGCCTCGAGCGGGCGTCCCATAAGTTGTCGGTCCCCGATGATGAAATGACTGTGTGAGTACCTCCAGCACAGCACTGCGCCTCCTGCCGCCCCGGACCCACCACAGCGCAATCCCCGTGCTGTCGCCGGACCAGCTCGACGCCGTCGAGGTCCCGCCCGGCTCCGGGCCTGTGCTGGTGCCCGGCGCACCCGGCACCGGCAAGTCGACGGTCCTCGTCGAGGCTGCCGTCCGCCGCACCCTGCGAGACGGCCTGGACCCGGAGCGGATGCTCATCCTCGCTCCCGGCAGGCTCGCCGCGGATACCCTCCGTGACCGCTTCACGGCCCGCCTGGACCGGAGCCTGAGCACGACGCCGGCCAGGACCTGGGCGTCATATGCCTTCGATCTGATCCGCCGCGCCAAGGCCGAAGGCATCCTCCCGCTGCCCCGTCAGCCGAAGCTGCTCTCCGGCCCGGAACAGGACCTGATTATCAAGGAACTGCTGGAGGGGCATGCGCTGCCCGGCCTCGAACTGCCGTGGCCGGAGGACCTCGACGCCGCCCTGCAGACCCGCGGCTTCCGGCAGGAAGTGCGCCAGCTCTTTGACCGGATCATCGAGTCCGGGCGGACGGCCGAAGATCTCGTGATGTTGGCCAGGCGGTGCAACCGGCCCGACTGGATTCCGGCGGCCGCCTTGTACTCCGAGTACCGCGACGTCCTGGACCTGCGCATGCCCGAGGCCTTCGACCCGGCCGGCATCATCACCGCCGCGCGCCAGATCTTCCAGGACTTCCCGGATTTCCTCGCCGCCGAACGCGACCGCCTCCAGCTGATTCTCGTGGATGACATCCAGGAGGCGAACCCCGCCGTCTTTGAATTGCTTGCCGACATCGCCGCAGGCAAGGACGTCATCGTCACCGCCTCGCCGGACACCGTGGTCCAGGGCTTCCGCGGGGCACGCCCCGATCTAGTGGCGGAGCTTCCCCGCCTCCTGGCGGCCGACGGCGCAATCCTGGAGCGTCCGCTGTGGACCGCCCACCGGCAGGCACCGGCCGTGGCGGAGGCCTGGTTGTCGGTCGCCGGGCGCATCTCCCGCAGGTCCGGCGGGCAGTCCGCGCGCCGGCTAGAACAGCCCGGAGCGGTCCCGACGCCGGACGGGCCGGACAGCGTGGACGGCCCAGCTCACGGCCCTGCAAACAGCGCAGCTGACGGCCGAGGCGGGACTGTCGAAGCCCACCTGCTGCCGTCCCCGGTCCACGAACTGCGGTACGTGGCGCAGCGCATCCTCGAAGCCCAGCTGAACGACGCCCGGGAACTCGGGGACATTGCCGTGATCGTGCGCAACGGCGGCCAGCTCAGCCAACTGCAGCGGTACCTCGCCGGACAGGGGATTCCGGTCCGGATTCCCGTCGCTGAATCCGCTGTCCGTGACGAGGTTGCGGTCCGTCCTTTGCTGGATGCCTATGCGGTTGCCCTGGACCCCGCCGCGCTCACGCCCGAATCAGCCGTGTCCTTGCTGACCTCCCGGATCGGCGGCGCAACCTCGATTGAACTGAGGAGGCTGCGGCAGTCGCTGCGCCGCGAGGAACTCCTGGGCGGTGGCGGACGCACCAGCGACACTCTCCTGGTCGAGGCCCTGCTGGAGCCCGGGGGACTGGCGACGCTGGGCATCGAGGGGCACTCGGCCCGCCGGATCGCCCGGATGATCCGCGCGGGCCGGGACACTGCAGAGGCCCCCGGAGGCAACGCCGAGACGGTGCTCTGGGCGCTCTGGCATTCCACCGGCCTCGCCGCCCGCTGGACCGAGGCCGCCCTCGCCGGAGGGTCGGCCGGTGCCCGGGCCGACCGTGACCTCGATGCCATGATGGCGCTGTTCCATACCGCAGAACGCTTCGTGGACCAGCTCCCCGGTTCCGGACCGGAGCAGTTCCTTGAATACCTGCTAAGCCAGGAACTTCCCATGGATACCCTGGCAGCCAGGGCACAGCTGGAAGACGCCGTGGAGCTCATGACCCCCGCCAGCGCCGCCGGCCGGGAGTGGCCGGTAGTGATTGTCCCGGGGCTTCAGGAAGGCGTGTGGCCCAACACGCGGCTGCGCGGCGAGCTGCTCGGCAGCACATTGTTCGCCGATGCCGTCGAACACGGCGTGGACTATGCCATGCGGCTGGATCCGCTCAGCAGGCTGCGGGAAATCCGCTATGACGAGCTCCGGAGCTTTTCGACCGCGGTGTCCCGGGCCCGGCAGGTGCTGATCTGCACGGCCGTGTCCTCCGAGGATGAGCAGCCCTCCTCGTTCCTGGACTATGTGGCGCCGCTGCGGCACGGACAGGACCGCAGGGGCTTTACCACGGTGGAGCGTCCGCTGACCCTCCGGGCCCTCGTGGCGGAACTTCGCCAGCACGCCCAGCTCGACCCCAAGGCTGCCGAATCGGCCGAAGCAGCGGCGGTGCTGGGAGTCCTGGCCACCGCCCAGCCGCCTGTTCCGGGCGCCCACCCCGCGAGCTGGTGGGGGCTGGCCGAGCTGACCTCCGAAGAGCCGGTCGTTCCGCCGGGCGGTACCGTGTTCGTGTCGCCCTCGAAGGTCGAAACAGTACAGAAATCGCCGCTGGACTGGTTCGTCCAGGCCGCGGGCGGAGAAGCCGCGACGGATTTTGCCCGCAGCCTGGGAACCCTGGTCCACGCCATTGCGCAGGACCTCCCGGACGCCTCGGGCGGCGAATACGTCGCGGAGCTTGTCCGGCGCTGGCCCACACTGGGAATGAAGGACAACTGGGAAGGCAAACTGGACTTCCAGCGTGCCGAATCCATGGTCCGCAAACTCGCCCAGTACGTCCTCGTGATGCGCAGCGAGGGCAGAAGCCTTGTCGGCGTCGAACAGGACTTTGAGGTCAAGCTCCCGGACGTCACGGCGGAGGCGGTCGCCTCCGCCGTGCCGGTCGGGCCCGCGGTGCCTGCAGGAGCCGAGACCGGCGACGGCGAGGGCATCGGGCCGGCGCGGCCCGCGGTGCTCCGGGGCCAGGTCGACCGGCTGGAGATCGACGCCGAGGGCCGGCTGGTGATCGTGGACCTCAAGACCGGCAAACGCCAGCCCGGCAAGGCGGATCTGGACCGTCACCCGCAGCTCGGCGCCTACCAGGCTGCCGTGCTGGCCGGTGGTTTTGCCGGTCCGGACGACGGACCCCCGCCGCTTCCTGGCGGGGCCGTTCTGGCCCAGCTTGGGACCACCACAAAGAGCCCAGGCATCCAAAGCCAGGCTCCACTGGACCCGAACGAGAACTGGGCGCTGGAGATGGTCGGTGACGCTGCCCGCGTCATGTCGGGCAGTACTTTCCAGGCCCGCCATGACCCGTCCAAGGGAGGCCACGGCGGCCACGGCTGCCGGCTCCCGGAAGTGTGCCCGCTGTGCGTGCGGGGAAAGCAGGTTACTGAATGACCCCCGAGGCACCGGCGACCGGCCCGGCCGACCCGCATCCCGCCCCGGACGCCGGCCCCCTTCCCGGGCCGCTCCCCAAACCGCGGTTTAGCCCGGAGGAGCTGTCCGCGATGCTGGGGGAGAGCAACAGCCCCACTGCCGAACAGTCCCTGATCATTTCCTCGCCGCTCACTCCGCGGCTGGTGATCGCCGGCGCGGGTTCGGGAAAGACTGCCACCATGGCGGACCGGGTGGTATGGCTCGTCGCCAACGGCTGGGTCCGGCCGGAGGAAGTCCTCGGCGTCACCTTCACCCGCAAGGCCGCCGGTGAACTCGCCTCGCGGATCCGGGCCAAGCTTGCCTCGCTGCAGCGCATCGCCGCGGCGGACACCGGCAACACCGTCTTCCCCGCAGGGTTGCTGAGCACGGACGCGCTCGAGCCCAAGGTCTCCACCTACCACTCCTATGCGAGCGGCATCGTGTCCGACTATGGCCTCCGCCTCGGCGTCGAACGCGACGTCGTGTTGCTCGGCGGCGCCCAGTCGTTCCAGCTCGCCAGCGAGGTCGTGGAAGCCTTCGACGGCGACTACGAACACTTCCGGTCCGCCAAATCGACCCTCGTCAAGGCCGTGATCCAGCTGGCAGGAGAATGCGCGGAGCACCTGCAGGACCCGGCCCAGGTCCGTGCCTGGCTGCTGGAGCGGATCGCCGAGTTTGACTCGCTCCCGTACGTCGCGGACGCCAAGAAGAACCCTACCCAGGCCGCAGGCGAGCTCGGCGCGATGCTGCGCACCCGGGCCAGCGTCGCGGACATGGTGGGCCGCTACTCCGTGGCGAAGCGCGCCCGCGGCGCCCTGGACTTTGGCGACCTCGTGGCCCTGGCGGCGCGGGTGGCCAACGAGATTCCGGTCGCCGCCCACACGGAACGCCAGCGCTACAAGGTGGTGCTGCTTGACGAGTTCCAGGACACGTCCCACGCCCAGCTGGTGCTCTTCTCCAGGCTCTTCGGCGACGGCCATGCCGTCACCGCGGTGGGCGACCCGAACCAGTCCATCTACGGATTCCGCGGAGCGTCCGCCGGACAGCTCTTCCACTTCGTTCGCGAATTCCCCGTCCGCGTCGGCGGCGACGGTACCGACACAGGCCACGGCGACGGCGATGAACAGGGAAGCGGCCAGGCCGCGGCGGCCGGGCGCTATGCGGTGGCGCCGACCTCGTACCTAACCACCGCGTGGCGCAACGGGCGCAACATCCTGGCCACGGCAAACCTCATTTCGGCCCCGCTGAGCAAGGCCGCGGCGACCCTCGGCGCCGCCGGGGCCAGGGACACCGCCGATGCCGTCGAGGTCCCGCCCCTGCAGCCCAGCCCGGTCGCGGTCCAGGGCAGGGTGGTGATGGGCCGGTTCGCCACGGACGAGGCTGAGGCCGCGGCGATCGCCGGTGACGTGCTGAAATTCCGTGTGACGGACTTCGACGCCCGGCCGGCGGCCGATCCTGTGCCGCCCGCCATGGCCGTCCTTTGCCGTCGCCGCGCGCAGATGGAATGCATTCGCCGGGAGTTCGAACTCCGTGGCATTCCCTATGAAATCGTCGGGCTCGGCGGGCTGCTGGACACCCCCGAAATCATCGATCTTGTCGCCACGCTCCGGGTCCTGGCCGACCCCGGCCGCTCGGACTCCCTCATGCGCCTGCTGGCCGGCGCGCGGTGGCGGATCGGCCCGGCGGACCTGATGGCCCTGCGGGACTGGTCCAGTTACCTCGCCCGCCGACGGGGCCGTCCCGGCAGCAACGAGGACGACGCAGAGGACACAGTTGATGACGCCGTGGTTGAGGGCGACATCACGGACGCCGCCAGCCTGGTCGAGGCCCTGGACTGGCTGCCCCGCGACGGCTGGACTTCGGCGCACGGCCGCAGGCTGAGCCCCGAGGCCCGGGACCGTCTGCAGCGGCTTTCGGAGGAGCTGCGGCAGCTGCGCAGCTACATGGGGGATGACCTCACCACCTTGCTGGGCGAGGTCGAACGGGCCATGCTCCTGGACATCGAAGTTGCGGCGCGGCCCGGGATCAGCAYCCACCAGGCGCGCCGCAACCTGGACGCTTTCCAGGACGCTGCCGCCGGGTTCCTGCACACCTCCCAGCGGGTCGACGTCCTGGCGTTCCTCGCGTGGCTGGAAGCCGCCGCGGCCGAGGAGAACGGCCTGGACGCCGCCGCGCCCGAGGTGAACCACGAGGCCGTCCAGCTCCTGACGGTGCATGCCTCCAAAGGCCTGGAATGGGATGTCGTGTTCGTTCCGGGACTCAACTCCGGGGCGTTTCCGAGCAGCAGGGACTCGCGGTGGAGCAGTGGCAGCGCGGCCCTGCCGTGGCCGTTGCGCGGTGATCGCACCGACCTGCCCCAGTGGGACCTGGACCAGCCGGACCAGAAGGGCTGGCTCGACGCCGAGAAGGAGTTCAAGTCCGCCGTCCAGACGCACGGTGAAGCCGAGGAACGGCGTCTGGCCTACGTGGCGTACACGCGAGCCAAACACGTGCTGTGGATTTCAAGTGCCGCCTGGGTCGGATCCCGGGCCGGTTTGGCCGAGATGTCGCCCTTCCTCGCCGAGCTCGAGGGTCTCACCGCGGACGGCGGAGCCGAAATCCACCCGCTGTCCGTCAGCGAGGACGCGCTGCCGGCGGAAAGCCCCTTGACTTCCGAACTCGAAGTCGCCGCGTGGCCCTATGATCCCCTCGAAGGCCCGCAGGACCCCCGGACGGGGAAGCGGCTTCGGCTTGTTCCGGGGCGGCGGGCCGCCATGGAATCCGCCGCGGCCCGTGTCCTGCAGGCGATGGACGCAGGCCCGGACAGCCACATGGACCCCACCCCGGGCGGCCACCCGGCTGCGGCCCTGTCGCATTCGAGTGTCGACGACGTCCGGCGTCACGTCCTGCGCGGCCCCGCAGCCGGGTGGGCGAAGGAGGCAGCCACGCTGCTGGAACGCCGGTCCCGGCGTTCGGTGGTCCAGGACGTGCATCTGCCCGGCCATATCTCGGCGTCCACCCTCGTGGACCTGGAAGATGACGCAGGCTCCGTCGTGGCCCGCCTGCGGAGGCCGGTCCCGCGCGAACCGGGGATGTCCGCCCGCAAAGGCACGGCCTTCCACGCCTGGGTGGAGGAATACTTCGGCGCCGCCGGCATGCTGGACCTTGGCGAGGCTGCCGGCGCTGACGACCACATCGATGAGGCCTACGGCCTGGACTCCATGGTGGAGACGTTCCGCCAGTCCGAATGGGCCCACCGCGCCCCCGCCCATGTTGAAGTCCCGGTCGAGACCCGGATTGGCGACGTCGTGGTCCGGGGCAGGATCGACGCCGTGTTCCGCGACGCCGACGGCGGCTGGGATCTCGTGGACTGGAAAACCGGGCGCCGCCCCTCGGCGGGGCAGCTGAAGGTGAAGGCTGTCCAGCTCGCCGTGTACCGCCTGGCCTGGGCCCGGCTCAAGGGGGTCCCGTTGGAGGACGTGCGGGCAGCGTTCTACTACGTGGCCGACAACCAGGTGGTCCGTCCACATGACCTCGGATCAGCAGAAAAGCTGGAGGAAATCGTGGCCGCAGCGCTGGGGAGGCCGGCGGCGGCGACGGGCGCCTAGCGGGTCGGGGTGTCTACCACCGTGATGGCGGCGGTTGAGGTCTCCTCGCCTGAATCGGGCGCAGTTGCGGAAACAGGCCGCACCACCGCGATCGACTGCGTCGACGTGTCGTCGACGGCGGGAGCCGCAACCTCGGCGTCGGAGTCCTGGGCCCCGGCCTGCGAGGCGGCCTGCGGGGCGTCCTCCGCCGCGTCAGCGGACTTGGATTCGGAGTTGTCAGCGGCAACCATCGCTGCGTCAGGCCTGGTCTCTTCAGCTGCCGTCGCTTCAGATTCCGTCGCGTCAGCCTCCGCCTCACGGGGGATGGGCGTGACGTGCACAGCGGGCGTGGCACCGATCTCCGCAGGGGCAGGGGCAGGGGCAGCGGCTGCCGGTACGGTATCGGGGACCGGCTCCATGGGCAGCAGCGTGACCTTACCGACGGCGGGCGGTGTCCCCCCGGCCGGAGCGGCTGGGGCGGCTGAAGCTGCCGGCGCGGCCGGAGCCGCCGTCGGCGCTTCGTCACCGTCACCGGCCTGGCCTGCCCCGGATTCGTGGGCTGCGACCGGCTGCGGGAGCGGCTCAACGCTGATGGGCTGGCCGCCGTGTTCGGCCACGTCGTCGGCCAATGCGGCGAGCATGGACTCTGCCTCATCGATCATGTCCTCGTTGCCGGCGGCCAGGCCCTTGACCAGGTACTGCGCCAGGGCGAATTCGGCGGACAGTGCCGCCCGCCGCAGCAGGTGGGCATCGGGCACGTCGCGCCGGCTGGAGGTGTAGTGATCCAGGACCGCGTTGACAAAGTCCTGCTCGTTGGACGCGACCAGCCAGGCCATGTCGTCCGCCGGGTCGCCGATCCGTAGGTCGGTCCAGCCCGTCACTGCGGTCACGCGGTCGCCGTCGACCAGCAGGTTGTCCTCGTGGAGGTCGCCGTGGACAACGCAGGGATTGAAGCGCCAGAGCGAGACGTCTTCCATGGCGTGTTCCCAGCGCCGCAACAGCAGCGGCGGGATTTTTCCGGTCGTGGCGGCCTGGTCGAGTTCATTGAGGCGCCGTTGGCGGAATTCGTTGGGTGTGTAACTGGGCAGGTCGGCATTGCTCACAAGCGACCGTGGCAGGTCATGGATCGCGGCCAACGCCGCCCCGATTTCGCGGGCCACGCCGGGCGATCCGCTGCTGAGCTCGTCCAGGGAGCGCGTGGCGCCGGCCAGATGGGAGTAGACAAAGGTGCTGAGCTGGCCCTGCCGGACTGTTCCCGCCACCGTGGGCATGAGGAATGGCAGCTCGGCGCGGATGCCGGGAGCGAAGGCCCGCAGGACCAGGAATTCGGTTTCCAGCCGGGCACTGGCTTCGGCGTGCCGGGGGGAGCGGACGCGCCAACGCTTGCCCTCGGAGTCCAGCAGGAGGGCCGCGTCGAAGTCCGCCGGATCGTCGGGCGCAGAGCTGACGGCGGTCGGGGTCAGGCCGGGTACCGCCGCCGTTGCCACGGCTGCCAGTTCGATAGGTTTCCTTCTCACCCTTCCACGGTAGATTGAGCGGCGCCTAAGACGGCGATGCACTCCGGCGAGTCTTGAGATCGGCGTCAAATGAGGGGCAAATGTCGGATAAATCAGCGGCAAAGGGCCCCTTCCGGGCCAGCCTTCCAGCGCGCGGCCGCATGGGAGGCAAATGTCAATTGTCTGCCCGAGTCAGTACGGTGGGTACATGAGTCTTGCGGAGTCACCGGCACCTTCTAAAGGATCGTCACAAGCGTCAGGGCAAACCCCCTCCGAATCACCGGCACCCGAAGCGGCGTCGCCCGTGCAGCTCCTGCCGGCAAACCACCTGATGGAGACGGTCCTGCCGGTGCTCCCGGCGCTGATCGACCGCGGATCCGTTGCCCGGCAGAAGCCCGGAATGCTGGCGGAGCTGGTCGGCGCGGGCTCGGCGCAGGCCGTGGTGCTCTCCGGACGCCAGGCGCTGGTCAGCGGCAACAGCCTGGTACTCCTGAATGCGGCCGAGCTCTCCGGGCATCTGGAGAACACCCCGTACGCCCCGGAACAGGTGATCTACCTGGGATCGGCCCTGCCCGGTTCGAACCTCGACCCGGGCACCGAGCTCGTCCTCTTCGTCCTCCCGGCCCAGTTCGAAGTCCGGGCCGAGGAGTTCGAGGCCCACGTGGCGGGCATCCCCGGCGATGCCCAGTGGGCGGGGTTCCGCGAGGTCGCCGCGCGCTTGGACGCCACGGACACGGCACTGTTCATCGAAGCCAGTGCCATCGCCAACTGGCACGCCACCCACACCCACTGCCCGCGCTGCGGCACGCCCACGCAGCCGGAAGCCGGCGGCTGGGTCCGGCGCTGCCCGGCGGACAACTCCGAGCACTTTCCCCGGACGGATCCGGCCATCATCGTGACCGTGGTGGGTGCCGACGGGAGGCTGCTCCTCGGCGGGGGCGGCCCTCTTGACGCCAAGAACTATTCGACCCTCGCCGGCTTCGTAGAACCGGGGGAGTCGCTTGAACAGGCGGTCAAGCGCGAGATCGCCGAGGAAGTGGGCGTCCGTGTGACCGCCTCCCAGTACCTCGGATCGCAGTCCTGGCCGTTCCCGGCGTCCCTGATGCTCGGATTCACGGCCACCACGGAGGACACCGAAGCCCGGCCCGACGGCGTTGAGGTCACCAGGGCGCGCTGGTTCAGCCGGAGCGAACTGCAGGCCGCAATCCTCAGCGGCGAGATCGTCATCTCCAGCCGGCTCTCCATCGCCCGGTCCCTCATTGAACACTGGTACGGCGGCGTCATAGCGGACGCCGCGGACAGCGCCTGACATTGTCTTTCAGGCTGACACTGCCTGCCTCCCCAACCGCAGGACACCGACTACCGACTGAGCAGCAAAAGTGACCCCAGAAAAAGTGACCCCAGAGAAACTGAACTTCAGCACTGTTCCCGGCTTGGAGACATCCGACGGCCCCACGTCCGACGCCGCCGCATCCGGCGCCCCCGGCGGCACGTCCGACGTCGCCGCCGAACCGGACTCCCGCTCGCTGGAGGAACGGATCCTCGGCGGCCTCGACGCCGAGCAGCGCGAGGTCGCCAGCACCCTGCAGGGACCCATGTGCGTGCTTGCCGGTGCCGGCACCGGCAAGACCCGCGCCATCACGCACCGGATCGCCTACGGCGTCCACTCCGGGGTATACAGCCCGCAGCGGCTCCTGGCAGTCACCTTCACGGCCCGGGCGGCCGCCGAGATGCGCAGCCGGCTCCGTGACCTCGGGGTCGGCAATGTCCAGGCCCGGACCTTTCACGCCGCGGCGCTGCGCCAGCTGCAGTTCTTCTGGCCGCAGGCCGTCGGAGGTGCCCTGCCCAACCTGCTGGACCACAAGGCACAGATGATTGCCGAGGCCGCGAGGCGGCTCCGGCTCAGCACCGACCGCGCCTCCATCCGCGACCTCGCCTCCGAAATCGAGTGGGCCAAGGTGTCCATGCTGACACCGGCGAACTACCTGGAAAACGCCCAGGGCCGCGGCAACCCGGGCGGCTTCGACCTGACGGCCGTGGCCCGGGTCTTCCAGTCCTACGAGGACGTCAAGACCGACCGCAACGTCATCGACTTCGAGGACGTGCTGCTGATCACCGTGGGTATCCTGCAGGAGGACCCCAAGGTGGCGGCGACTGTCCGGGAGCAGTACCGGCACTTCGTGGTGGACGAGTACCAGGACGTCTCGCCGCTGCAGCAGCGGCTCCTGGAGCTGTGGCTGGGCGGACGCGACGAGCTCTGCGTCGTGGGCGACGCCAGCCAGACCATCTACTCCTTCACCGGCGCCTCCCCGAAGCACCTGCTCGGCTTCAAGGGGATGTATCCCGAGGCCCACGTGGTCAAGCTGATCCGGGACTACCGTTCCACGCCCCAGGTTGTCAGGCTCGCCAACGACCTCCTCGCGGGCCGGCGCAGCGGAGGCCCGGCGGCGGACGCCGCCTGGGCCACGCCGCTGCAGCTCGTGGCGCAACGGCCGGCGGGCCCGGTGCCCCGGTTCACCGAATGTTCGGACGACGAGGCGGAGGCCGCCACGGTTGCCGCCCGGATCCGCGAACTCCTCGACGCCGGCACCCCGGCCAGCCAGGTCGCCGTGCTTTTCCGCACCAACGGGCAGTCCGAAGCCTACGAACAGGCGCTGGCCTCGGCCGGGATCGGGTACCAGCTGCGCGGCGGTGAGCGGTTCTTCGCCCGCAAGGAGGTCAGGGACGCCATCCTGCAGCTTCGGGCCGCCACCCGGGCGGTCGCCGAAACCGCCTCGCCCGAGCCGCTCGGGCAGCTTGTCCGCGACATCGTCGCTTCCCTCGGCTACACCGACGCGGCACCGCACAGTGGCGGTGCGCTCCGGGAGCGCTGGGAATCGCTGGCCGCCCTCGTGGCGCTGGCCGACGAACTCGTCATCAGCAGGGGAACGCAGTTCTCACTCTCGGACTTCGTCAACGAGCTCCAGGAGCGGTCGCTGGCACAGCATGCACCGACCGTCCAGGGAGTCACCCTCGCATCGCTGCACGCCGCCAAGGGACTGGAATGGGACGCCGTCTTCCTCGTGGGGCTCAGCGAAGGGCTCATGCCCATCTCGTTCGCGGACAGCCCGGAGGCGGTGGACGAGGAACGCCGGCTCCTGTATGTGGGCATCACCCGCGCCCGCGAACACCTGTCCTTGTCCTGGTCCACCGCCCGGACGCCGGGCGGCCGGGCCAACCGCAAGCCCTCACGCTTCCTGGACGGCCTGCGTCCCGACTCGGTGGCCAGCTCCCAGCTCCGGGGCAAGGGGGCGGCGCCGCGCCGGAAGGCGGCCGTTCCGGCGTCGTGCAGGGTCTGCGGCAGCATGCTCTCCAGCGGTGCGGAGCGCAAGGTGGGGCGCTGCAACCAGTGCCCGCCCACGTACGAGGAACAGACGTTTGACGCCCTGCGGCAGTGGCGGAAAGAGGTGGCCCTCGAGGCGGACGTCCCGGCTTTTGTCGTGTTCACTGATGCCACGCTGACCGCCATCGCCGAGGCGCGGCCCGACTCGTTGGAACAGCTGGCCAAACTCGCCGGCGTGGGTCCGTCCAAGCTGGAGAAGTATGGCGAGGCCGTCCTGGTGGTCCTGGCCGAGAGCACAGTGCAGTGATGTCCGGTGCAGTGATGCCCGGTGCAAAAAAGTCCGGTGCAAAAACGTCCGGCGCAAAAATGTCCGGCCAATCCGGGTCGCCGGGCCCCGGCGCCGTTCCGGCGGCCACGCCGCTGACCACCGCCGACGGCGCCCCGGTGGTGGTCCGCCGGTCCGCCCGCCGACGCCGGACCGTCGCCGCGTTCTGGGAAGACGGCACCGCCGTGGTCGCCATCCCCGCGTCGTTCAGCAGGGCACAGGAACGGGAATGGGTGCACCGCATGCTCGAAAAGCTGCGGCTCCAAGGGGCCCGGGGCGCGCGCGGCACCGGCCGGCGGCGGCCCCGCAGTGACGCCGACCTTGCCGCCCACGCCGCCGAACTGTCAGCGAAGTACTTCGGCGGCAGGGCAGTGCCCTCCTCGGTCCGCTGGGTCACGAACCAGAATTCGCGGTGGGGCTCGGCGACACCGTCCGAAGGAACCATCCGGCTCTCGGCGAAGCTGCAGCCCATGCCGCAGTGGGTCATCGACTATGTATTGCTCCACGAGCTCGCCCACCTCCTGGTGGCGGGCCACGACGCCGCATTCTGGCGGCTGCTGCAGGCGTACCCGGAGACGGAGCGTGCCAAGGCCTTCCTGGACGGGGTCTCGTTCGCGACCTCACGCGGCTTGGCTTCCGCTGACGCTGCCGGCGGCGGATACGACGAAGCCCCGGACGGAACCGAAGTCCCGGCCGGGGCCCACTAGCGCTCGAACCGCCTCAGGCACTAGGCCTTGGGCTTGCCGCCCTCTTCCGGTCCGCTGTCCTCTGTTCCGCTGTCCTCTGTTCCGCCGTTCTCTGTTCCGCCGTCGGGGCGGTCCTCGTTGCTGGCCGCCTCGTCGTCGTTGGCAGCCGGCTCCTGGCCGGTGCCGGTGCCCTCGGTGCCGGCGGGCTCGTCGAATCCTCCGTTAAGGAGCTTCTGCAGGGCGTCGTCCACTTCGCTGTCGCTGGCCTCGGCAAGTTTCCGGCGTTCGCTGAAGCCCTGCGGATCGTCCAGGTCCTCGGCTGTGGGCAGCAGGTCAGGGTGCTGCCAGACGGCGTCGCGGCCCTCTACGCCGCGCTCGTTCTTGAGCGAGGCCCACAGCGTGGCCGCTTCCCGGAGCCGGCGCGGCCGCAATTCGAGCCCCACCAGTGAGGAAAACGCGTGCTCCGCGGGGCCCCCGGTAGCCCGGCGCCGCCGGACCGTTTCGCGCAAGGCAGCGGCGTTAGGCAGCAGCTTCTCTGTCGCGCCCCAGCTCAGTTCGTCCACCCAGCCTTCCACCAGTGCGAGGGCCGTCTCGAGCTTTTCGAGGGCCTGCTCCTGGGCAGGCGTGCGCTGCGGCATGAAGACACCCTGCGAGAGCGCCTCCTGGATACCCTCGGGGTTGCTGGGATCGATCTCCCGGGCGAGTTCTTCGATCTTGGACGTGTCGATGTGGATGCCGCGGGCGTAGGCCTCGATCGCGCCCAGCAGGTGTCCGCGCAGCCAGGGGACCTGGACGAACAGGCGGGCGTGCGCCGCTTCACGCACGGCGAGGAAGAGCCGGATGTCGTTCTCCGGCAGGCTGAGGCCCTCACCGAACTTCGCCACGTTGGCCGGCAGGAGAGCCATCTCGAGGTCTGCCAGGGGCACACCGATATCGGTGGAGCTGACCACCTCGGCCGAGAGCGCGCCGATCGCCTGGCCAAGCTGCATGCCGAAGATCGCGCCGCCCATGTTCTGGATCATGGAGGAGGCGCCGCCCATCATGGACTTCATTTCCTCGGGCATCTGCTCGGTCATGGCGGCGGAGAGCGCATTGGCAATGCTGTTGGCCACGGGCTCGGTCAGCCGCTTCCATGTTCCGAGCGTTTCCTCGACCCACTCGGCGCGGGACCACGCCCGGCCGATCAGGCCCGTGGCCGGAAGGCCGGTGACCTGGTCGAGCCAGAGTTCGGCCAGCCGGAGGGCCTCGTCGACCTCCCTCGACTGCTGGGCGGTGACCGAGGGATCGGATCCGCTGGCGGCAACCCGCCGGGCGTTCTCGTGCGCCAGCTGCCAATTGACGGGCCCTTCCGAGGGGGCGCTCATCATCGCCTGGACCTGGGAGAACATCTGGGCCAGGAGGTTGGGATCGTCCGGGAGGCCGGCAGCCTTGGCTAGTTCGGCGGGGTCGATATTGCCCATGCCCTGGCCGCCCATCAGGTTCTTGAGCATTTCGGCCAGGGGATCCTTGGGTTCCTCGTCGCCATTGGACGGATTGAGTGGGTTGGAGGTCATGATCCCGCCGATCGTCGGTGTGGCTGCTTCTCAACTTTCACGGTACCCCCCGGCGAGAGCGGCTGTCTGCCGAAACCGCGCCACGTTCGCTGTAGGCAAAGAGCGGTCCGGGGTGCTAAGCGCGTAGGCTTGGAAGTTGGAATATTTGCACGCGGCAGCCTCGCGGTAGGCTGCGGCCCTGGTGCGTGGTCGCGGTGTCCTGTCAGGCTTGTCAGGGCCGCCCCTCGTGCCGGCACGGAGAGGTCGTTCAATGACAGTCACCCAAGGTGAACAGCCCGCCAGCGACCCCGCGGCCGGCCCCGTCCGGGGCAGGAGAGCGCGGCTGGCCGGCATTCGTGCGCCCCGCAAGCGCAACAACCGGTCCTCGGCCATGCTGGTCTCGGGGCTGCTAGCCGTGGCCCTGGGCATCACTGCGGTGAGCCTGCCGGTGCCGTACGTGGTCGAATCTCCCGGGCCCACCTTCAACACCATCGGTCAGGACAACGGCAAACCGGTCATCAGCGTTACCGGCCATGAGACGTTTCCCGCCAAAGGCAGCCTGGACCTCACCACCGTCTATGTCGACGGCGGCCCGAGCGGTCCGGTGACCGTCTTCGAGGCGTTTTCGGCTTGGCTGAACGGCACGAAGGCCGTCTACCCCCAGGAGCTCCTGTTCCCGACCGGCGTCACCAAGGAACAGTCCCAGCAGGAAAGCGCCACCGCGATGACGACCTCCCAGGAGAACGCCATCGCCTCGGCAATGAAAGAACTGAATATTCCGTTCGGGCAGAAACTGCAGGTCGCCGGCCTCCCGGACGACTCCGCTTCGAAGGGGCTGCTGCAGGACGGAGACGTTCTGGTCTCCATCAACGGCAAACCCATCACAGCGCTGGCCGTCGTCCAGGCCGAACTGGCCGCCGGGAACGGCAAACCCGTCAAGGTCGTCGCGGAACGCGCCGGCGCGCAGGTGCCCGTCACCATCACCCCGGCCAAAAACAGCGCGGGGCGCTATATCCTCGGCGTACTGCTGCAATACAAGTTCACCTTCCCCTTTGACGTCACGATCTCCCTCGATAAAGTCGGCGGCCCCAGCGCTGGCATGATGTTCGCGCTCGGCATCATCGACACCGTCACCCCCGGTGACCTGACCGGGGGCAAGCACATCGCGGGGACCGGAACCATCACCCCGGACGGTGCCGTGGGTCCCATCGGCGGGATCGCCCAGAAAATGCACGGGGCGCGGTCCGGCGGCGCCACCTTGTTCCTGGCCCCCGCGGCCAACTGCGACGACGTCGTGGGCCACATTCCCGACGGCCTGCAGGTGGTCAGGGTCGAGAACCTCACCGAGGCCCGCAAAGCGGTGGAACTGGCCGCGTCAGGCGGCGACACATCGGGCCTCCCTGTCTGCACCAGCAACTAGACTGGCCGCGGAACTAAGCGCCGGCCCCAGTCGTGGCACTAATGACGGCCGCCGCCGTCCCGCCGGGACCCTGCTGCAGGGCCCTGACGGAACGGCAGCGGCGGCCGCTAGAATGCATCAACCCCGGCACGGCCGGCACTTAGTCGCAGGACTGAGTTACAGCAGCGACTAATAACTAAAAACCAGCAGTAGACGACCAGCTATGAGGTACCGAGTTTGTCCCGTCCCGCCAGCACTGTCCCGCCCGGAAGACCCCCGACACGACGCGGCGCCCTGACGCCGACGCTGATCATCGTGGCCTTGATAGTGGTCGGGTTCATCTTCTTCGCCAACGTTTGGACGGATGTCCTCTGGTATCAACAGCTGGGCTTCTTCGAAGTGTTCATGACCGAGAACCTGGCCAGGATCGGGATCTTCCTGGCAGGGTTCGCCGCCATGTTTACCGCCGTCTTCTTCGCCATCCGCGTGGCGTACCATGCGCGGCCGGTGTACGCGCCCGATTCGGAAATCCGGGACAACCTGAACCGCTATCAGGCCCAGCTCGAACCGGTCCGCCGCGTGGTGATGGTTGGACTTCCCATCCTCTTTGGCCTGTTCGCCGGCAGCGCCGCCGCCAGCCAGTGGCAAAAAGTCCTGCTGTTCCTGAACCAGGAGCCCTTCGGCCAGAACGATCCGCAGTTCGGCCTGGATATCAGCTTCTACCTCATGACCCTTCCGTTCCTCGGTTTCGTCACCGGGTTCCTCATCAGCGTCACGGTGGTCGCGGGCCTTGCCGGCATCCTCACCCACTACCTTTACGGCAGCATCCGGATCATGGAACGCGGGATCTTCACCAGCCGCGCCGCCCAGATCCACCTGGCTGTCACCGGCACAGCCTTCCTGCTGCTGATGGGCGTCAACTTCTGGCTGGACCGCTATTCCACAGTGCAGAACAACAGCGGGCGCTGGGCGGGCGCGCTGTACACGGACGTGAACGCCGTCATTCCGACCAAGGCCATCCTGGCGGTGGCCGCTGCGATCGTCGCCGTGCTGTTCATCGTCGCCGCGGTGATCGGCAAGTGGCGCCTTCCCGTGATCGGCACCGCCATGCTCATCATCACGGCCATCCTGGCCGGCGGCGTCTACCCCTGGGTCATCCAGCAATTCCAGGTCCGGCCTTCGGAGCAGACACTGGAGAACCAATACATCCAGCGGAACATCGCCATGACCCGTGCCGCCTACGGCCTGGATAAGGTCCAGGAAAAGCGGTACAACGCCACCACTGCCGCCACCACCGGCGCGCTGGCCCCCGATGCGCAAACCACCGCCAACATCCGCTTGCTGGATCCGAACCTGATCTCGGATGCGTTCTCCCAGCTTGAGCAGTACCGGCCCTATTACCAGTTCCCCAGCGCCCTGAATGTGGACCGCTACGAGATCGACGGCAAGATCCAGGACACGGTCATCGCCGTCCGTGAACTCAACCCGGACGGGCTGGCCACCAACCAGCAGTCATGGCTGAACCGCCACGTCGTCTACACCCACGGCTACGGCGTCGTTGCCGCCAAGGGCAACAAGTTCACCGTTGACGGCAAACCGGACTTCCTGCAGTCCGGCATCCCGTCCAACGGCGCACTCGGCAACGATTCGACGTACCAGCCCCGCATCTACTTCGGCCAGGACTCGCCCGACTACTCGATCGTGGGCGCCCCGGCCGGCGCCGCGCACCGCGAGCAGGACAGGCCCGCGGGCAAGGAAGGCGACGCCGAAACCCAGTACACCTTCACCGGCAACGGCGGCCCGAACGTCGGCAGCTTCTTCAACAAGATCCTCTACGCCATCAAGTTCCAGTCCTCGGACCTGCTGCTTTCGGACGGCGTGAACGCAGAATCCCAGATCCTCTACGACCGCAACCCGCGGGACCGCGTCGAGAAGGTAGCGCCCTACCTGACCGTGGACGGCAACCCCTACCCCGCCGTCGTCGACGGCCGGGTGAAGTGGATCGTGGACGGATACACCACGAGCCCGTACTTCCCATACTCGCAGCAGGAGCAGCTCTCCGCGGCCACGGCCGATTCGCAGACCGCCGCGAACCGGACGGTAGCCCTGCCGAACAGCACGGTGAACTACATCCGCAACTCGGTCAAGGCCACAGTGGATGCCTACGACGGCTCCGTGACCCTGTACGCCTGGGATGACCAGGACCCGGTGCTGAAGGCGTGGGAGAAGATCTTCCCGACGTCGGTGAAGCCGTATTCGGAGATGTCCGGCCAGCTCATGAGCCACGTGCGGTACCCCGAGGACCTTTTCAAGGTCCAGCGGGAGCTCCTGGGCCGCTACCACGTGACCAATCCGGACAGTTTCTACACCAACATTGATGCCTGGTCCGTTCCTAACGACCCGACCGTCAAGGACGAGGTCAAGCAGCCGCCGTACTACATGTCGCTGAAGATGCCCGACCAGGACAAGCCCGCGTTCCAGCTGACCTCCTCGTTCATCCCGCAGGTGGTCAACGGCAACGCCCGCAACGTGCTCTACGGCTTCCTGGCCGCGGACTCTGACGCAGGCAACCAGAAGGGCGTCAAGGCGGACAGCTACGGCCAGCTCAGGCTCCTGCAAATCCCGCCGGAAACCCAGGTCCCCGGCCCCGGCCAGGCACAGAACAAGTTCAACTCCGACCCCACCGTTTCGCAGGCCCTGAACCTGCTGCGCCAGGGTGCCTCCGCGGTGCTCAACGGCAACCTCCTGACGTTGCCGGTAGGCGGCGGCATGGCGTACGTCCAGCCCGTCTATCTGCGCTCTACGGGTGAAACCTCCTACCCGACCCTGCAGCGCGTCCTGGTGGCGTTCGGCGACAAGATCGGGTTCGCACCCACTCTGGATGAGGCGCTGAACCAGCTGTTCGGTGGAAACTCAGGTGCCGCGGCAGGGGACTCGGCCAACAAGGGGCAGACCCCGGCCACGCCCACCACACCCGGGGGTACACCGGCAGCGCCTGGCACCACCGACGCGAAGGCGGAGCTGAAGGCCGCCCTGGACGACGCCAGCGCCGCGATCAAGGCCGGCCAGGACGCCCTGGCGAAGGGTGACTTCGCGACCTACGGCGACCAGCAGAAGAAGCTGGCCGCGGCGCTGCAGAAGGCGCTCGAGGCCGAGGCGAAGCTGGAAACCCCGGCACCGGCCGGTACGGCCACGCCGGCGCCGTCGGCCAGCCCGTCGGCGACGGCGGGCGGCTAGCCCCGCGCGGAGCCGGTCCCGTGCCGTACGCAGACCACAGGCCGGGTTTGCCCTCCACAGAGAGGGCAGGCCCGGCCTGTGGCGTTCGACGGCGGCTACCGCGGGCGGCGAGATGCACATCACGTCACCTCGATTTGGCCTCAAGTTCACCGGCAGGTAGAGTTGATCTTGCGACGCGGGGTGGAGCAGTTCGGTAGCTCGCTGGGCTCATAACCCAGAGGTCACAGGTTCAAATCCTGTCCCCGCAACTGGAGAAAAGGTCCGGAACACTGGAAACAGTGTTCCGGACCTTTTGCTTTAAGCGCCGCGGGCCCGCCCCGGATGCGGTCCGGGGGCACTTTTGGCACGGACGCGCCGAGGAGGCTGGACGCAGGGGCCGGAATGGTGTCCAAAGGAGCCCCGGTCGGCCGGCGGCCATCCCCGATTGCGCCCACCAGGGCTAGGAATGGGGCAGTGGTCAGGGCGGCCCGGAAACTAGGGTAGAGTTGATCAAGCGACGCGGGGTGGAGCAGTTCGGTAGCTCGCTGGGCTCATAACCCAGAGGTCACAGGTTCAAATCCTGTCCCCGCAACCGAGGAACACCAGCAGGACAAACTGCAAGATATAGGAAAGGCCCGGATCTGATGATCCGGGCCTTTCCTTTTGCCCCCGCGGACTGCTACCTCTGCAGGTGGCCACTTCTTCCGCGCGGCGCAACCCGGGCCGGAACTCATGGGCCCGGGTTGCCGGTCGTCTGCCGGTCGTCAGCGTCGTCAGCCGTCCTTGAGCCGCTGATATGTGGCCAGGGCACGTGCCCGGGTCTCAGCAAGGTCCACGATGGGTCCAGGGTAGCCGTTGGCGCCGTCAGGGGCCTTCCAGGGCTCGTGGACCGCCTTGTCGTCCAGGCCGGCCAGTTCGGGGATGTAGCCGCGGAGGTAACGGCCGGCGGCGTCGAACTTCTTGCTCTGGGTGACCGGGTTGAAGATCCGGAAATACGGCGAGGCGTCGGCGCCCGAGCCCGCCACCCACTGCCAGTTGGCCGGATTGCTCGCGGCGTCGGCGTCCACCAAGGTGTCCCAGAACCAGGCCTCGCCCAGCCGCCAGTCCGCCAGCAGGTTCTTCACCAGGAAGGACGCGGCCGCCATGCGCACGCGGTTGTGCATCCAGCCGGTCTGCCAGAGCTGGCGCATGCCGGCGTCAACCAGTGGATATCCCGTGTGGCCCTGCTGCCAGGCTTCCAGCTCGTCTCCCGACGGCGGCTGCCACTGAAAGCCGTCGAATTCCGGCCGGTAGTTCCGCGTCGCCAGGTCAGGATTCTCGTACAGCAGCTGCCAGCAGAACTCCCGCCAGCCAAGCTCGGAGCGGAAGACGCCGACGTCGGCCGGTGCGCCCGGCGGAAAACTGTCCCGCAGCGTGTGCCAGATCCGGAAGGGGCTGAYTTCGCCAAAGCGCAGATGCGGGGAGAGCCGGGACGTGCCTTCGACCCCGGGAATGTCACGGCCGGTGCCATATTCCGCTGCCGGCCCCTCCACGAAATCCATCAGGCGGCCGTGGGCGCCGGCTTCCCCGGGTGTCCAGGTGCCAGCCAGCCCCGTGCTCCAGTCGGGGTCGCGGGGGAGCAGGCCCCAGTGCTCGAGCGTGTCACCGGCCGGTGGTCCGCCGGCACTGCTGGCTGCCGGAGCAGGCAGCCGGTCCGGGGCGGCCAGCGGTTGCCGGGGCTCGGCGCCGGCCAGGCAGGCCTTCCAGAACGGCGTGAAGACTTTGTAGGGCCCCCCGCTGCCGGTCCGGACGGTCCATGGCTCAAACATGAGGTTGGCTTGGAAGCTGGTGGCCCTGATGCCCTCCTCAGCGGCCCAGCTCTTCAGGGCGGCGTCGATGCTGCGCTCAGGCTCGCTGTACCGGCGGTTCCACAGCAGCGTGTCGGCAGAGGTGTCCGCGGCGAGGTCTTTGATGATCCCCTCAGCCGGGCCGCGACGGAGCACCAGCCTGGACCCCATGGCCTCCAGCGCCGCGGCGAGCCCGGCCAGGGAGTGGTGGAGCCACCACTTGACCGCCCCGCCCAGGGGCCGGACGCCGGGAGACTCCTCATCCAGGACGTAAACGACGGTCAGTGGCGTGCCCAGGGCCGCGGCCTCCGACAGGGCGGGATTGTCGTCCAGCCGGAGGTCGTCGCGGAGCCAGACAAGGGTCGAAGACATGAAACCACGGTACACGCGCGGCCGCGGGTACCGTGCAATGGCGGTAACGGTGCAAGGGCAAGGGCAAGGGCAAGGGCAATGGCAAGGGCCGGCCCCCGGCGGGCGAACCTGGAGTCAGGTGCACCCGCCGGAGACCGGCCCTGGTCAAACGTGCGTGCGGAAGGCACTTCCGGCAAAGTCCGCCGGAAGGGTCAGGTCACAGCTTGTCGAAGTCTGCCTCGTCCACCGTGGAGTCGGACGCAGCCGGGGTGGCGCCCGTGCCGATGGCCGCGGGGGAGCCGCCGGACTTCAGCGCCGCCAGCCGGGCTTCGATCTCGGTCTGCTCGCCCAGGTCCTCCAGTGAATTGAACTGGGCGTCCAGGCTCGAGGCGGCGAGCTCCTGCTGGCCGCGGACCTTGGCTTCCTCGCGGCGGATCTTCTCTTCAAAGCGGCCCACCTCGGACGTGGGGTCCATGATGTTGATGCTCTTGAGGGCGTCGTGGACCTGGCTCTGTGCCTCGACGGTCTTGGACCGGGCCACCAGCTCATTGCGCTTGCTGGTCAGTTCGTTGAGCTTGCCCTTCATCTGGTCCAGGCCCTGCTTGAGCTTGTCCACCACCTCGGACTGGGAGGCGATGTTCGGCTCGGCGGCCTTGGCCTCGTTCTCGGAGGCGATCTGGCGCTGCAGCGCAACTTTGGCCAGGTTGTTGAACTTCTCGGCGTCGCCGGCGTCGCCCTTGGCGCGGTATTCATCGGCTTTTCGCGACGCGGCGAGGGCCTTGTTGCCCCAGTCGTGGGCGTTGCGGACGTCCTCGTTGTAGTCGTCCTGGAGCATGCGCAGGTTGCCAATGGTCTGGGCCACGGCGGACTCGGCCTCCGCGATGTTGTTCGTGTAGTCACGGACCATCTGATCCAGCATTTTCTGCGGATCCTCGGCCTGGTCCAGCAAAGAGTTGATGTTGGCCTTTGCCAGCTGCGCCATGCGGCCGAAAATGGACTGCTTAACCATGGTGTTACCTTTCGTCCTGCTCTGATGTCTCACTGAATCCAGTGATCAGATGATGTGTGTCGCTTCTAGTCGCTGTCCGCCGGTTGTGGCCGGCGCGTGGTCTGTGGTGAATCGCATCGCTGTTTCCCGGTGCTGTTTCAGGTCCGGTTGCGGCAACGGGTCAGAAACTCCCGGAGTCGCCGCCGCCGAAGTCGCCGCCGCCGCCAAAGTCGCCGCCGCCGCCCCAGCCTCCGCCGGAATCGTCGCCGCCCCAGCTGCCTCCGCCTCCACCCCAGCCTCCGCCGCCTCCGCCGTGGAGGATTGAGTTGATGAGGATTCCGCCGAGGATCGCCCCGCCGAGCCCGCCTCCGCCGCTGCCGCCGAACATCCCGCCGCGGCCATAGCCCTGGTTGGCGTAGCCGCCGAACTGGTCAACATCGGACTGGGCCAGCTGCGCGGCCTGGGCCGCCAGCGCGTAGGCCTGCTGGGCGTACTGAAGTGCGGTGACCGGGTCGGTGCGGGAGATGGACAGCGCATAGTCCAGGTTGCGCTGGGCTTCCGCCAGGCGTGTGCGGGCGTCGGTGCCCACGCCGCCGCGGCGGGCGGTGATGTAGTCCGACGTCGCGCTGATCTGGGCCTGGGCCGACATGATGCTCTGCTGCAGTGACGCCTGGGCGCGGCGCGCCTGTTCCTGCTGGTCGCGGATTCCGCCCAGCGACTGGTCGAGTGTCTGGTGCGCCGCTTCGACGCGTTCCAGGGTGGCGATGGGATCGATCTTGCCGCCCTGGATTTCTGCCTTCACCTGGGCCAGCGCTGCCTCCACTGCGGCCACCGGACCGGAAAGCTCCGGATGGGCGCCGGACTGGAGCATCGCTTTCGCCTGGGCCAGGTCCTGGGCAGTGTCGACGACGGCGGATTCCAGGCCGCTGCGCGCCTCGTCGAGGCTGCCAGCCACCTTGGTGATGGCCCCGATCAGCACGTTGGTCTGGTGCAGGCTCTCTTCGGCCGCACGCACAGCCACCGCGGCAAGGCCGTTCTCGCCGGCGGCGAGCTTTTCCTGCGCCGCGGTTGAGGCGTTCTGCACGAATTCGAGGCGTTCCTTGGCCTGCTTGATATTGTCCGCAACCTGGACCAGGGCGCTCTCGGCGTACTTGGCGCGCAGGTCCGTCAGCGATTGTTCGGCGCTGGCGATCTTGGCCTCGGCTTCCGCGGCTCCGGCACCGACGGCGGCGAGGGCCTGCGGGGCGTTTTTCTCCAGCTCCCGGAGGGAATCGAAGTCCGCCTTTTGCTCCTGCAGTGATGCCAGAGCTGCCTCGGAGCGGCGGATGATTTCGCCAAGCCAGCTCCGTTGCTGCTCCTCGGTGTCGGGGATGTGGTCGTCCAGCTGCTGCTGCAGCTTGAACGATTCCGTCATGTGCCCCTTGGCCTCCTGCAGCGCCTTGGTGAAGTTGCCCACCGCCGAGTCACCGTATTGGGCCTGGGCGAATCCAAGTTCCTGTTCGCTGGACTTGATGGCGTCATCGGCCTCGATCAGCAGCGAATCGCTCTTGCGGCGCAGTTCAGCAACGGTCAGGCCCGCCAGCGGATCCAGCTCCGCACCCTGGGGTCCGTAGGACGCCCCGGCACCCTTGCCGGCCTTCTTCCGGCGGTTGCGGAAGTACAGGTAAGCTCCGCCACCTGCCACGGCCACGACGCCGACTCCCACCAGGACGGCGCTGCCCGCTCCGGCGTCGGAGGGCACAGTGCCGCTGCCGCCGGACGCCGCGTCGCCCACCGCGCCAGCGGTATCAATGGCCGCCTGCGCGAAGTCGCGCTTCCCGCCGGCCAGGTTCGGGACTATGGCGTTCTGGGTGATGTCGGACGTCTTGGGGTAGATCGCGCTGGCCGAGTTGGGCGAGAAGTAGTAGTGCCCGTCGTCGGACATGGTGAGGATGACGTCAGCCTTGCCCATGCCCTTGTTCGTTGCGACAGCCTGGGCCCACGCCTTGGGGTCGGCAGGGTTCTCGAAGGTCTTTGCCGTAATGACATAGAGGTTGTACTTGTGGTCCTTCAGGAGCTTCTGGATGGCGTCCTGGACCTCGGCCTTGCGGCCGCCGAGCACGTTGCCGCTGTCCACGATGTTCTGCCCGGACGGAATAGTCACCGGATCTTCGGCCAAAGCTGGAGCGGCGGGGAGCGCCAGCAATCCAGCGACGCCGAGGACGGCGAGGAAACGATTCAACTTAGACCGCATGTGCAACCCTTCAGCACTTCTGGGACCGGTTCGGTCGAACCAGCCGTCACAGAAAGCAGCAGCGCCCCCACGCAGATGTAAAGCCGCAGGTCGCTGTGGCATTTCCATTTGATTCTATGGTGCACCCAAATGGCAGTCCACCTAGGGGAATATGCCACCAGCGAAACGCGCCTAAACTGGGAAACACAGGCCTGCAGGCCGCAAGCTATCCGTTCAGGAACCTCCCAGCAAATGTCCGCTCTAGTGTCAGCCAGAGCGTCCATAGTTATAGGCAGACGAGGATGAAAGGAAGTCTCATGACTGAGAACCCAGTGCCGGGTGCGTCACCGGAGCCGACACCACAGAACCGGGAACCAGCGGCAGCGCAGGAGGGCTCACCGGAGCAGACGCATGCTGTTGGTGCGTCCGAGGCGGCGCCCGGTAGCCCGGCGAGCCCGGCACCTGAGAACCCGACCCTCCGGCTGGACCGCGCCGAGGACGGCGCGCCGCGTCCGGTCTACCAGCAGCAGCCCTCCGAGCCCCAGCGCTCCGCCGCGGATACCCAGCAGTTCGGCGCACCCGCCCAGCAAAATTCAGCCCAGAATACTCAGGCCCAGAATACTCAGGCCCCGATCAATCAGGCCCAGCAGGCGGGCCCTTACGGCGGATCGTCCCAGCCCGGCCAGGGGCACGGCCAGCCCGACCAGCCCACCCACCCGCCTTACGGCCAGGCGCAGCACGGCCAGGCCCAGTACGGACAGCCGCAGTATGGCCAGTCCCAGTACGGTCCTGCACCCTACGTTGCCCACTCCGGTGGCCAGCCGCCGCAGGGGCCGTCCTATCCTTCCGGCTCGAGCTTTGCGAACAACCCGGCGCATGCCCCCAAGCGCAAGGCGGCCTTCGGCGTGCCGACCCTCGTGGCCAGCATCGTTGCGGCCGGCCTGATCGGCGGCGGCGTGGTGGCTGGCAGCAACGCCCTGCTGGCGGACCGTTCGTCCACGGCGGCCACAAGCAGCACCACCCAGGCAGGGCCGGTGATCGTCAACAACCGCGAAGACGTCAACGCCATCACCGCCGCCGCCCTCAAGGCTTCTCCCAGTGTTGTGACCATCAAGGCAACCAGCGGCAGTGACGGCGGCACCGGCAGCGGAATCATCCTCGACGCCGAGGGCCACGTGCTCACGAACACCCACGTTGTCACGCTCGACGGCAAGGCCGCTAACGCCACCGTGGAGGTCCGGACGAGCGAGGGCAAGGTTTTCTCCGCGAAGGTCGTCGGCACTGATCCGCTCTCCGACCTCGCCGTGATCAAGATCGATAATCCCTCGGGCCTGGTCCCGGCAACGCTGGGCGACTCCGGGAAGCTCAACGTCGGGGACACCGCCGTCGCCATCGGATCGCCGCTGGGACTCACCGGCACGGTCACGGACGGCATAGTCTCGACACTGAACCGGACCATCAGCGTGGCGTCCTCGGCCGCGCCGAAGAACGGTGCGGACAATTCCCAGGGCGGTGACCAGGGCTTCCAGTTCGCGCCTCCGGGCGGCGGCCAGACCCCCAGCACCGCGGATCAGGGATCCATTTCGATCAACGTCATCCAGACCGATGCGGCCATCAACCCGGGCAACTCCGGCGGCGCGCTGGTGAACACCAAGGGCGAAATCATCGGCGTCAACGTCGCGATTGCCTCCGCCGGCGGCGACTCGGCCACCGGCAGCAGCAGCGGCAACATCGGTGTGGGCTTCAGCATCCCGATCAACAACGCCAAGCGCGTGGCCCAGGAGATCATCAGCAACGGCAAAGCCTCGCACGGGCAGTTCGGCGTAAGCGTGAAGGCCAAGGCCGCAGGCTCGTCCTCCTCCGGGTTCTCGGTGGGCGCTGAGGTCGCGACCGTCGAGTCCGGCTCGGCCGCTGACAAGGCCGGGGTCAAGGTCGGCGACGTCGTGACGAAGTTCCAGAACCTGACCATAAGCGATCCCAACCAGCTGACCGCAGCAGTGCGCGAACAGGCGGCGGGTGCCACGGTCAAGGTCACGGTCCTGCGCGGCGGCCAGCAGAAGGATCTCGACGTTACCCTCGGCACTGCACCCGAACAGTAGAACCAGAACAGTAGAACCAGAACAGTAGAACCACTGCAATAAAAAGCACGGCAGGCAGTGACAGCAAGGCCGGGCCGCACCGAATGTGAAATGGTGCGGCCCGGCCTTTTGCGTGCCGGTCCTCTGCCGGTGGGGACTGGTGGTCCGGCTTGCCCGGCGGGGGCGCTGACACAGGCGTTAACCGTGGCCGCGTTGCTGGGCAGCTATATGGTTAGCTAGGAACAGCCCGGCTGCCGGGCGTTCCGTGGCCATGACCCCGCCAGGGGCGGCTATCCACCCGCATGGAAGGCTGCTGTAGACACAGTGGAAGAAACTTTGAAAATCATTGTGCTGGTCAAGCACGTCCCGGATGCGCAGTTCGACCGTCACCTCACCGGTGGGGCCAACACCGTGGACCGCTCCGAAAGCATCCTGTCCGAGCTGGATGAGTACGCCCTGGAGGCTGCGCTGCAGCTGACCGAGGCCCGCGGCGGGGAAGCTGCCGGCAACAAGGTCATCGCCCTGAGCATGGGGCCGGCCGGCGCCGTCAATGCGGTCAAGAAGTCCCTCCAGATCGGCGCCAGTGAAGGCGTGCACCTCAGCGATGAGGCCCTTGCCGGTTCCGACGCCGCGGCCACGTCGCTGGCCCTGGCCGCCGCGATCCGCCACCTGGGCGCGGACGCCCCGGCGGACCTCATCATCACCGGCATGGCCTCCACGGACGGCGAGACCTCGCTGGTTCCTGCCCAGCTCGCTGAGCGGCTGGGGCTTCCGCAGGTCACCTTTGCCGCATCGCTGGAGCTCGACGCCGGCAAGCTCACCGCCCGCCGCGACGGCGACACGCACGCGGACACCATTGAGGCCGACCTGCCCGCCGTCGTGTCCGTCACCGACCAGATCAATGATCCCCGGTACCCGAACTTCAAGGGCATCATGGCGGCGAAGAAGAAGACCATCACCACCTTGAGCCTGGCCGACATCGGCGTCGACGCGGCCCAGGTGGGCGCGTCCGGTTCCTGGACCGGCGTCGAGACCGCAGAGGCCCGCCCGCCGCGCACGGCCGGCACCATCATCACGGACGAAGGCGACGCCGGCATCCAGCTGGTCGAGTTCCTGGCCGCCCAGAAGCTGCTCTAAGGGGATTAACCGAATATGGCAAAAGTACTCGTTTTCATCGACAACCCCGGCAAGGCGCTGAAGAAGTCCAGCCTGGAACTGCTCACGATCGCCCGGTCCCTGGGTGAGAGTGTTGCTGCCGTCAACGGCGAACTGCACGACGACGCCGCCTCGGCCCTGGCGGCCTACGGCATAGGCGCGCTGTACGTCCCGTCCGCGGCTGACCTCGACGACTACCTCGTGGGACCCAAGGCATCCTTCCTGGCTGCCGCCGTGGGCGCTGCCGGGGCGGACGTGGTCCTGGCCGAGAACTCGGCCGAGGGTAAGGAGATCGCCGCGCGGCTCAGCATCAAGCTCGGCGCGGGTGTCATCACCGACGTCGTGGCCGTGGACCCGGACGGAACAGCACACAAATCGGTGCTTGCCGGCTCCTACACCACCACGGCGAAGGCCACGACGCCCGTTTCGGTGCTGACCGTGAAGCCCAACAGCGTCACGCCCGAGCCCGCGGTCACCGCCACGGCGCCGGAAAGCACCACCGTGCAGGTTCCTGCCGATGCCACCGCGGCCGCCGCCCGGGTCACGGCCCGCAGCGAAAAGCCTGCCAGCGGACGCCCCGACCTGACCGAGGCCCGGATCGTCGTGGCCGGAGGCCGCGGCGTGGACGGCGACTTCGGTCCGCTGGAGGACCTTGCCGACGCCCTGGGCGCGGCCATCGGCGCCTCGCGGGCCGCCACGGACGCCGGCTGGATCGGCCACGACGCGCAGATCGGCCAAACCGGCAAGACGGTTTCGCCGCAGCTCTACATCTCCGCAGGAATTTCCGGGGCCATCCAGCAGAAAGCCGGCATGCAGACCGCGAAGGTGATTGTCGCCGTGAACAAGGACGCCGAATCGCCGGTTTTCGAGATCGCGGACTTCGGCGTTGTGGGCGACCTCTTCCAGGTCCTGCCGCAGGCTACCGCGGAAATCAAGAAGCGCAAAGGCTGACCGCATGAACACCAACGCCGTTCCGGCGCAAAGCCCGTTCGACCCGGAAACCTCCCGGATCGAGCGGGTGCTTTGTTTCACGGCCCACCCTGACGACATCGACTTCGGCGCCGCCGGCACCGTGGCGGCCTGGACCGCCGCCGGAGTCCAGGTCAGCTACTGCATCATGACTGACGGCGACGCCGGGGGCTTTGATCCCGGGCAGCGCGAGGAAATCGTGCGGCTGCGCATTGCGGAGCAGGAGCGCGCCGCTGCCCTGGTCGGCGTCACTGACATCCATTACCTGCATCAGCGGGACGGCTACCTCGAACCCTCGCATGAGGTGATGCGCGAGGTGGTGCGCCTGATCCGTGAGCTGAAGCCCGACGTCGTGGTGTCCATGCATCCGGAACGGAACTGGAACCGGATCCAGAAGAGCCATCCTGATCACCTGGCCGTGGGGGAGGCTGTGACCCGTGCCGTGTACCCCGCGCTGGAAAACCCCTTCGCGTACCCGGAGCTGGCCGAGGCCGGGCTGGAGGCCTACAAGCTGCCCTGGCTGTGGCTCTTCGCCGGGCCGGA
The DNA here is from genome assembly GCF_052115605.1 of Arthrobacter sp. 2MCAF15. Taxonomy (NCBI): domain Bacteria; kingdom Bacillati; phylum Actinomycetota; class Actinomycetes; order Micrococcales; family Micrococcaceae; genus Arthrobacter; species Arthrobacter sp. 2MCAF15. The sequence continues at coordinate 120,245 of NZ_JBFRGZ010000001.1, forward strand.
AGAGCGCGAAAACCACTTCGTGGACGTCACGGAGCACGTGGACAGCAAGCTTGCCGCCATCCATATCCACGTCAGCCAACACCCCGACGTCGACGCCATGGAGCGCACGGTCCGCGGCCTGATGCTCGGCACCGGGGCCCGTGCCGGACTTCCCGCCGGACGCAGCGCCGAGGCGTTCCATGTCGTAACAGTCAACGGCCAGGGGACCATCGCCGGGTTCTAGTGTTGCCGCAGCACAACCTCTGCCATAAGCTGGCCTCTGTTTAAATCATATTTATTTGATGGAAGGCAGACTTTGATGGCGAAGACTGCGCAACACCCCGTTCTTGTGATCATGGGCGTCTCCGGATCCGGCAAATCAACTGTCGCCGGACTGCTGGCCGGCCGGCTGGGCTGGGACCTTGCCGAGGGCGACGACCTCCACCCCGAATCAAACGTGGCGAAGATGCACGCAGGCCAGCCGCTGACCGACGAGGACCGGTGGCCCTGGCTGGAAAGTATCGCCGACTGGATCCGTGCCCACACAGAGGCCGGGACTCCCGGCGTCGTGACCTGCTCGGCGCTTAAGAAGCGGTACCGGGACATCCTGCGCGGCGAAGGGGTGGTCTTCGTGTTCCTCGAGGGGTCACGGGACAAAATCTCGGACCGGCTGGCCTCCCGTCACGGGCACTTCATGCCCCCGGCCCTGTTGGAGTCCCAGTTCGACGCGCTCGAAGCGCCCACGCCGGACGAAAACTCTATTTCCCTGTCCGTCTCCGCAACGCCTGCGGAAGAAGCCCAGGAAATCATCACCCGACTTAATCTCGACGCTGCCGACGCCAGGCCCTGAGCCTTCCCGCGTTCTGCCGCGACCAAGGAATTTTTGTGAAATCTCTGATAGCAATGCAGCTTCCGGCTGCCGTTGAAGCCGGGTCCGGCGTCAACACCCAACTACTGATCATCGCGGGCCTGGGCATCGCCCTGCTCGTTGTGCTGATCGCCAAGTTCAAGTTCCACCCCTTCCTGGCCCTGATCCTGGGGTCCGGTTTCGTCGGCCTCGCCGCCGGCGTGGAACCTGCGAAGGTGATCATCAACTTCGAAGACGGTGTGGGCGGCGTCCTGAAGGAAGTTGGCCTGCTGGTCGCGCTCGGCGCGATGCTGGGCAAGCTGCTCGCTGACTCCGGCGGCGCCAACCGGGTGGTCGACACCCTCCTGGCCAAGGCCACCGGAAACAAGCTGGTCTGGTCCATCACCCTAGTGGCAGTCATCATCGGCCTGCCGATGTTCTTCGAGATCGGGCTCGTCCTGCTCCTGCCGGTGATCGTCCTGGTCACGCAGCGTTCGAAGATGCCGCTCATGCGCATCGCCATCCCGGCGCTGGCTGGCCTGTCCGTGCTGCACGGCCTGGTGCCCCCGCACCCGGGACCGCTGATCGCGATCAGCGCCGTCAAGGCCGAACTCGGCACCACGCTGGCCCTCGGCATCCTGGTTGCCATCCCCACGGTGATCATTTGTGGTCCGCTGTTTTCGCGCCTCGCGGCCAGGTGGGTGCCGGTTGGCGCCCCCGCCGTCGCCGGCGGCGTCGACACCGTGCACGGCGCGGACATGGAGGGCGTCAAGCGCCCGCCGAGCTTCCTCGTCACGCTGCTGACCATTCTCTTCCCGGTGGTGCTCATGCTCCTCAGGGCGGTCGTGGACATCATCTGGCCGGACCCCAAGACGGCCCCGGCCATCCGGATGTTCTTCGACTTCGTCGGCCAGCCGCTCGTGGCCATGACGCTGGCCGTCCTGCTGGCCATGGTGACCTTCGGCTACGCCGTGGGACTCAATGGTGCCTTGATCACGAAAAAGATCAGCGCCAGCCTCGGCCCGATCGCGGGAATCCTGCTGATCGTCGGCGCGGGCGGCGGCTTCAAGCAGACGCTGATCGGCGCCGGCGTGGGGGACTCCGTGAAGGCCTGGGCGGAGGGGACCAACATGTCCGTCCTTGTGCTGGGCTTCATCGTGGCCGTTGCCCTGCGCCTGGCGACCGGTTCGGCCACCGTCGCGACCGTGACCGCCGCCGGCATCGTGGCACCGCTGGCGAGTTCACTGACACCGACCCACGCCGCTTTGCTGGCTCTCGCGATCGGCGCCGGCTCGCTCTTCTTCTCGCACGTGAATGACGCCGGGTTCTGGCTCGTCAAGGAGCTGTTCGGACTCAGCGTGGGCCAGACGTTCAAGACCTGGTCGGTCATGGAGACGCTGATCTCCGTGATCAGCTTCGGCCTGGTCATGCTGCTCTCGACGGTCTTATAGCTGTACGGGCGGGGCAGCAACGCCGTCGTTTGATGCCTTAAAGACGACAATGCCGCCCGGCCTTGGCACCCTTCTACGGAAGGAGCCAAGGCCGGGCGGCTTTGTCGTCTCAGGGATACCTGGAGTCGTGCGGCTCCGGGTATCCCGCCGGACTGCTAGGCGTTCAGCGGCGCTGCTGCCACGGTCGGCAGCGTTGGCGACGCGGATCCGCCCTCGGGTTCCACGGTAATGCCCAGGGCTGCGGCGGAACCGATGCCCTTGACCACTGCGGGCTTGGCCAGGGCTTTGGCGTCCATGAGGCCCTGCGATATCGGTGCCGAGCCGTCCTTGGGGATCAGCCACATCTGGTAGACCTTGCCCGCGGGCGGAGCCGGGACGCCGTTCATTTTGACGACGGCGGCGTCCCTGGACGCGGAAATCGTGACCGTCGCGGTACCGCCTCCGTTGACCTCAACGGTGGCCTGGCGGACGTCGCTGGCCTGCATCACCTGGTTCAGCGGATCGTTCTGGTTGGCCACATACGCGCTCACTCCCACGCCGCCGAGGGCGATCACGCCGGCAGCGGCGACGCCGACAAGCCAGTTCCGCATGCCCTGAGGCCGGCGGCGTTCTTCCCTGCGCTTGCGGGCGGCACCGAGTTCGTCAGTGGCGGGCACTCCGGAGCTCTCGCCAACCGGATTCGGCATCACGGGCGCGGTCCCCGGTCCCGTGCCGGGCAAAGGTACCACCACAGGGGCCTGCACCGATGTCTGCGCCGGCAAGGTGGACATGATCCGGTCCAACAGTCCGGGCGGGGGCTCTTCCTCGGCGGTGAAGCTGGCGGCCAGGGTCTCCCGGGCCTGCCGGACACGCTCGTTGAAGGCATTCTTCTCTGCTGCCGGTGCGGAAGCGAGGAAGTGCTCGATCGCGGCGCGTTCGGCGTCGTCCACGGCGTTGAGGGCGTATACCTCGGCAAGGTCCACGAGGCGCCCGGAAGCCAGGTCAGCGGAGATCTCTGCGGTGAAGCCGCCGGGGAGGCGGCTGTTGTCATGCGGATTCATGTCGGTCAATTCAGCTCACCCCCAAGCAGGTCTTCAGTCGGATTAGTCCATCGCGGATGCGGGACTTGATGGTAGGAACCGCGGCGTTCAGCCGCTCGGCCACTTCGCGGTAGGTGAGGCCGCCGTAGTATGCCAGGCGCACGGACTCCTGTTGCGTCTCGGTGAGCGTCTCCAGGCACCGGACCACGGCCTCGGCCTCGAGCCGGCTGCCGACCTCGTCAGAGACGGAATCGTGGTCGATTTCCTGGCTGCTGGCGCCGTACTTGGCTTCGCGGTCGGTGGCGGACTGCGATGAGCGGACCTTGTCAACGGCCCTGCGGTGGGAGATGGTCATCAGCCAGGCGAGCGGGCTGCCGGCCGCGGGATTGAACTTGGAAGCGTTCTGCCAGACCTGCAGGAAGACTTCCTGCGTGGTGTCCTCGCTGAGTTCGGTGTCGATCAGGACCCGGCGGGCCATGCCGAATACGCGCCTCGAGGTGAGGCTGTAGAATTCCGCGAACGCTGCCTGGTCGCCCTGCGCAATCAGTTCGAGCAGGCTGCCGAGCCGGCCGTTGATGTCGGCTGAGGTACCCGCAGGTGCTGCGGCCTCGGGGTTCGGGGCATTCGGAGTATCCATCACCCCCAAGCATAAGGCGCCAATGGGCGCCCGCGGGCCAAGAGGTGCTGCATGCGGCGACGGGCCGGGCCCTGCCTCCCGCGCAGGGTGTCTATCCACCGGGGCTCGTTCCAGATGTACTGTTCTCACCCGCCTCTCCTCGCTTCCTTCCGTTTTGTCCCCAAAAAACGTGCTGAGTTGACGGTCTTGTGTCCGCCTTCAGAAGTGATTCGGTGCGACCCTGAACCCGGATGGGCGGTGCCTGCAGGATTCTTTGCCGCGGGCTCCTCACCCGGGGCAGCCAACGGTCCTGCCGGCTCCCCGCGGTGGACCCGTTACAGCTTGGCGCCCGCGAACCCGTTCTGCCGCCACGCCTCATAGACAGCGATGGACGCCGCGTTGGCCAGGTTCAGCGAGCGGAGCGCCGGCAGCATCGGCAGGCGGACGCGGGACGTCACCCGCGGACTGTATTTGATCTCCTCGGGCAAGCCCACGGATTCAGGACCAAACAGAAGGACATCGCCCGCGCGGTATTGGATGTCGGTGTACGTCGTTTCGCCGTCGGAGGTGAAGGCAAAGACCCGCTCCGGCTGCAGCGCCGCCCAGGCCGCGTCGATGTCCGGGTGCACGGTTACGACGGCGAGATCGTGGTAATCCAGGCCGGCCCGGCGCAGCTTGGCATCGGAAAAATCAAAGCCCAGCGGCTCCACCAGATGCAGTTCGGCGCCCGTGATGGCTGCCAGCCTGATGGCGTTTCCGGTATTGCCGGGGATTTCGGGGGTGTGGAAGAGGATGCGGAACACCTGTCCATCCTAGCGAGCCGCCGGCTAGTGCATTCCACCAAGGAGGCGCGCCAGCACGGGAACGTTGACCGTGTTGGGTGCCGGTCCCGAGCTGAGGAACTGCTTGAGGCCGCGGGCCAGTCCGGCGGCGTTGACCACCTCGACAAGCCCCGAACCCTCTGCGTACCCGCCGCCCTGGCCCCCGGCTGTGCGCCGGTGCCGGTCGATCACCGGCTGGTGCAGATTGCCGTCCGTGCTGTGGACAACAATCCAGCCCGTGACATTGAGCTCGGGAAATATGTCCTGCATCCGGCGCACCACGTGGGCCAGCTGGGGCGGGGCGACGGATCGTCCGCCGTGCGTCAGCGTGCTCCCGTTCCAGGCGTACGCGCCCGGCGGCAGCAGCATGGACCCGATGATCGCGAGCCGGTACCCCGCCAGGACGGCGTGGTCGATGTGGCTGTTGTCCGCCGGGGACTGCAGCCCGTTGATCAGGCGCGCCGCCGGAATGGCGGCCAGTATCTGCCTGCTGATCAGCTGCACGGTGCGCATCTCGCGCTGGATCCGGGCCTCGGCCCCGAAGATCCCGCGCTTTCGGGGCATTCCGTGGACCTGCTGCCGGGCCACGCCGGCGGGTATCAGGGGTACCGCGGCCACCGCGTCGAACTGCTCGAACGGGGGAACATAGACGGGCGCGTCCGCCGCCGTGTTCCGCGGCGTGTTGGGGCGGCGCACGTTGGCCGAGGCCCGGCTGCCCGCGGCCGGCGCATCGAAGTGGGCGCCCTCGTCGCCGGCCGGAGCCGAATATGCGCTGCCATAGGAACGGTCATAGTCTGCACGGCGCTTGGTATCGATAAGCGTCTCGTAGGCGAGGGTGACGCGCCGGAACGCTGCGGGATCGCCGCCTTGGTCCGGGTGGGCGAGCCGGGCGGCCTTGCGGTACGCCACTTTGATGTCCTTCTCCGTCGCCGTCACGGGGATCCCTAGGACCTGGTAATGCGAGCTGCTGCCCTGCGTCAAACAGAGATCCTTTTCATCGTTGGTGCCGGCGCTGAGGATGCCGGACCGTTCGCGGGCGCCCGGCGTGCCCAGTTTAACCGGCTGGAGGAATAACGAGCGCGCGCACCGGGATGGTTCCCGGCGGCTGGCATAATTGCGCGCATGATAATCGCCGTCGCCGTCAACCCGCGCGCATCCTTTGGCCGGGGGCGGCATGCCGGGAAGGAAGCGGCGGCGCATTTCCGGACCGCCGGAGCGGATGTCCTGCTGCTGTGCGAGGAGAGTTATTCAGAGCTGGCGCAGGCGGTCGAGGGAGCGCTGGCATCGGGAGTGGATGCCCTGGTGATGGTGGGCGGCGACGGCATGGTCCACCTCGGGCTCAACGCGCTCGCCGTTGCGGGGGACGGGGGCAGGGTTCCGCTGGGCATCATTCCCACCGGGACCGGCAACGATATGGCGCGGGCGCTGGGACTACCGCTGCACAACCTCCCGGCGGCCTGCGGACGGGTGCTGCAATCCCTGGCCGACGGCGGCCGGATGATCGACGCCGGGAGGATCACCACGGGAGGAACTTCCTGCTGGTTCGCGGGCGCCGTCTCGGCCGGGTTCGATGCCGCCGTCAACGAACGGGCCAATGACTGGCGCTGGCCGCGCGGCAAGATCCGCTACCAGCTCGCCATGCTTCGCGAGCTGGCCTCGTTCCGGGCCATCGAATACACGGTGACTGCCGACGGCGAGCGGTGGCGGCAGCGGGCCATGCTGATTTCCGTGGCCAACGGCCAGTCGATCGGCGGCGGGATGAAGATCGTTCCGGGGGCGGTGCTCGATGACGGCCGCCTGGACCTGTTTGTTGTCAGCCGGTTGTCCCGGGCCGGCCTGCTGGCCGTGTTCCCCAAGGTCTTTTCCGGCAGGCACGTGGGCCACCCCGCCGTGCACATTCGCCGGGTCCGAACGGTGGAACTCGCGGCCAGCAATATTGTGGCCTACGCCGACGGCGAGCGGATCGGGGCGCTCCCGATGACCATCGAGGTCGTTCCGCGCGCCGTCTGTATTCTGGCGTAGCAGCCGGGCAAACCTGCGCTACGCAGCCGCCTGCGCGGACCTGCGCGGGGACAGCCTGTTCAGGGCCAGGGCGCCCACGAGCAGCCCGAAGTCCCGCAGCGCGACGTCATAGAAGCTGCCGAGGACAATCAGGTTGATGATGATGCCCAGCAGCCAGGCGGCCACGAGTGCCGACCCGAAGCGCGGGCGCAGCGCCACCATCACCCCGGCGAGGATTTCCACCACGCCAACGATGTACATGATGGTCTGGGCCGGAAGCGGGACTACCGACGTCGCCACCGGAGCCAGATACATGGTCCAGTCGGTCAGCAGGTTCGTGAACTTGTCCAGGCCGAACAGGATCGGCGCCACCGTGAAGACGGTCCGCAGCAGCAGGAAGGCCTGGCGGTGCGGGTCCGCCTTGAGCTGCTGGGCCGACGTGGCGAGGACTGGGGAAGCTTTCATGGCACGCTCCTTCTAAAAGTTGATATCTAGATTTTAGAACCCCGCCTGACGATTAAGCAATGATTCTTGTTTTTAGAGATATTCTTGGTTCATGACCAAACTTCCGTGGAATAACCGGCTCACGGCGGTCGCGTCCCTGGGCGACGAGACCCGCAGGAGGCTGTTCGACTTCGTCGCCTCGGCGGCAGGCGCCGTCGGCCGGGACGACGCCGCCAAGGCCGTAGGCCTGGCCCGCAGCACAGCGTCGTTCCACCTGGACCGGCTGGTGAAGGACGGGCTGCTGGCCGTGGAGTTCCGCAAGCTCGGGGGCCGGGAGGGCCCCGGCTCGGGCCGGCCCGCCAAGCTGTACCGGGCCGCCGTGGACGAGGTGGCGGCCTCCGTCCCGGACCGCCACTATGACCTCGCCGCAGAATTGCTGGTTTCGGCGATCGAGGCTGCGGGCAGCGACGGCGGATCTGCCCGGGATGCCCTGCTGCGGGCGGCCCGCGCCAAGGGGGAGTCGGCGGGTGAAGAGGCAGCCCGTGCAACCGGAGGCGGGGCGGCGCCGGAAGCCGCCGGCCCGCAGGGCGGTGCCACCCCGTTCGCGGACTTCCTGGTGGGGCAGGGCTACTGCCCGGCGGACGACGGCGCCGGGGGACTGGTGCTGTTGAACTGCCCGTTCCACCGCCTCGCCGCCGGCCACGCGGACGTGGTCTGCGCGATGAACGGGGCCTTCCTCGGCGGGGCCACTGCGGCCCTGGGAATCGACCCGGGCCGGGTGGAGGCGCTGGCCATCGAAGATCTCAGGAAGCAGGGGGGCGCGCAGCCCGGGCAGTGCTGTGCCCGGATTCTTCCAGCGTGACCGATGGCGTGCCCTTGATTCCGGTCAGCAGGACGCCGGCGACCACCATGAGGCCGCCGGCGATCTGCACCAGGCTGAGCGGTGTCCCCAGCATCACGGTAATGATGGCTGTGAAGACAACCATCAGGTTCAGGTAGTTTCCCGCGGTTCCCGGCGGCGTGGTCTTCAGCGCCAGGTTCCAGAAAAGGTAGGAACCCAAGGAAGGGAACAGTGCGATATACGCCAGTGACCAGCCTTCGGCCGAGGTATCGGGGAACCGTACGTTCAGGGCGAGGGCGAAGGGCGCCAGCATCACGGCCGCAATCACCACCTGCACGGCGGTGGCCGAGATGGCCGGCACATCCAGCCGGCGGGCAATGATTGTGTAAAAGCTCCAGACGAGGATCGCGCCGGTCATCATGAGCTCGCCGGTGTTGATGGAGAGGCTGAACACCCGTGCCAGGTCACCCCGGGTCAGTACGGTCAGCACACCCAGCAGGCCAAGGCAGATGCCGAGCCAGCCCAGTCGGGTGGTCCGCTCCCGCAGCAGGAGAATCGCCATCACCACGATCAGGGCCGGGTTCGCGGCCGTAATGAGGGCAGCGTTCATAGCGGACGTGTACCCGAGTGCGCCGTAAAGGAGCAGTGTGTAGCCGATCATGCCCAGGACGCTCAGCACCAGGAGCGCGGGCCAGCGGCGCAGCACCGCGCGCGAGTCCGGCTTCTCGACACAGTGGGCCAGGAGCAGCAGCGGCGCAGCGGCCAGGGTCCAGCGCCAGAAGGTCAGTTCCAGGGGCGTCATTGAGGCGGCCGCAGCGTGTCCGACCACGAAATTGCCGGACCAGAACAAGGTGGCCAACACCAGGTAGAGGGACGCTTTCACCGCACGAATCTACACCCGCCCGCCGCCCTTCCGGGCGCCTCGGCCCAGCGCAGCCGCAGGCGCCCGGCAACGCCGCCTGCAGGACCCGCAGGTAGAATTGGGCTGTGCCTGTATACCTCGACCATGCCGCCACCACCACGCTCGCCCCGGAGGCGCTGGCCGCGCTGACGCGCGAGCTGGCCCGGACCGGCAACCCTTCCTCGCTGCATGGATCGGGCCGCCGTGCCCGGCGCTCTGTGGAGGACGCCAGGGAGGTGCTGGCGGCCGCGGCGGGGGCACATCCCTCCGAGGTCATCTTCACCTCGGGCGGGACCGAGGCCGACAACCTGGCGGTCAAGGGCCTGTACTGGGCCCGCCGCGCCGAGGACCCGGCGCGCACGCGTATCCTGTGTTCCGCCGTCGAGCACCATGCGGTGCAGGACGGCGTCGAATGGCTCGAACGCCACGAGGGCGCCGAGGTCTGCTGGCTCCCGGTGGACGCCGCGGGCGTCGTCGACCTCGCCGTGCTTGAGGCCGAGCTGTCCCGGGACCCCGCGACGATCGCGCTGGTGACCGTCATGTGGGCCAACAATGAGGTCGGAACCATCCAGCCGGTCGCCCGGATCGTGGAGCTGGCACACGCCGTCGGCGTGCCCGTCCACTCCGACGCCGTCCAGGCGTTCGGGTCCGTGCCCGTGGACTTCCGCGCGATTGGCCTCGATGCCATGGCTGTCTCCGGGCACAAGATCGGCGGCCCGGTCGGCGTCGGCGCTCTCATCCTGGGCCGGGCGGTGAAGCTGACCCCGGTCCAGCACGGCGGCGGGCAGGAACGCGACGTACGCTCCGGGACCCTGGACACGGCGTCGATCGCCGCTTTTGCCGCGGCCGCCGAGGCCGTCGCCGCGAAACTCCCCGAGGAGGCCGCCAGGATCGGGGCCCTTCGGGACCGTCTGATTGGGGGCGTCCTGCAGGCCGTGCCCGAGGCCGTGCTGCGAGGCGCCCCGGGCGCGGGGCGGTTGCCTGGCAACGCGCACTTCACCTTCCCCGGCTGCGAGGGAGACTCCCTGCTGTTCCTGCTGGATCTCGCCGGCGTCGAGTCCTCCACCGGCTCCGCCTGCACCGCAGGTGTTCCGAGGCCCTCCCACGTGCTGCTCGCCATGGGCCTGGATGAGGACACGGCGAGGGGTGCTCAGCGGTTTACCCTCGGGCATTCCTCGACCGACGCCGACGTCGACGCCCTGCTTGCCGCGCTGCCGGGCGCCTATGCTCGGGCCCGCCAGGCCGGCATGGCCGGACACGAATCCAGCATCCAGACCGCGGGAACGGTTGCCCGTGAATCCGCGCGGCAGGCCTCCACCGGCAGCTAAGCCAATAGCTGGTCCAGCGGGGTAGAGGCGTCCGCGAGCAGCTCCGGGCTGACGGCAGCGCGTGCGCCGATGAGCGCCTTGATTGCCTTTTGCGGCTTGGCGGCGCGGGGCCAGTTCACGTTCATCCCGGCAACCACCTGGCCCTCGCGCTGCCAGAAGGCCAGGAACTCCCTGTCCGCCAGCGAGCCACGGATCACCGGCGCCCCGGCAACGAGCGTCGGGAAACCCGAGTACTCCATGCTGACCTCGAACTGGTCCGTATAGAAATACGGGATCGTATCCAGGGCGGCATCCAGGCCGAGCATGGCCCGGCCGGCGACTTTGCCGCCGTTGAGGGCGTTGGACCAGTGCTCGCTGCGGTGGTGCTCGCCGGTGAACGGGTGCAGGGCATTGGCGACGTCACCTGCGGCGAAGATCCCGGGCGCCGAGGTCCGCAGGGACGCGTCCGTGAGGATACCGTTGCGAAGGTCGATCCCGGCCGCCTCGGCCAGCCCCACCTCGGGCACCACGCCCACGGCAATGACCACAAGGTCCGCCGGGAGGAGCTCGCCGGTGTTGGTGCGGACACCGGTCACCCGTCCGGACGTCCCCGTGATTTCCGCGGCCGAGGCCGGCAGCCGGAACCGCACGCCGTGGGCCTCGTGCAGCTCGCGGAAGAAGCCACCCAGGTCCGGGCCGATCGCCGCCTCCAGCGGCACCTCTTCGAGTCCCATCAAGGTGACGGTGTTGCCGTAGCTGCTGGCGGCGGCGGCCAGTTCCATCCCGATCCAGCCGGACCCGACCATGACCACATTCAGGCCGCCCTCGGCCAGACGGGCACGCAGGCGGCGGCTGTCCTCCACCGTGCGGAACGTGCTGACGCCGTCGAGCCCGCTGCCAGGCAGCGGGATGCTGCGCGGCCGCGCTCCCGTGGCGAGCAGCAGGGAAGCGTACTCCAGCCGCCCGCCGTCGCCCAGGACCACGGCCCGGCCGCCCGGGTCTACCTCCGTGACGTGGGCACCGAGCCGGAGCTCGACGTCGTTCTCCGCGTACCAGTCCGCGGGCACCACCGGGAGGGCATCCTCGCCCGCCTTGCCGAGCAGGTACTCCTTGGACAGCGGCGGCCGCAGGTACGGCGCGTGGGACTCGGAAGCGAGCACCGCAATCCGGCCGGAGAAGCCCTCGGCGCGCAGCGTCTTGGCCGCCGTGGCGCCCGCGAGGCCGCCGCCCACGATCACGATGTCGTCATTGGCCATGGTCTGCTCGATTCCGCGTCTGGGCGCATCAGGTTCTAAACCGCTTCGGTTTCTTAAACGGCATCTGTTTCTAAAACTGCTTGCTCTGACGCTAGAAGCGCGAAGCTGCGCCGTCAAGGCTTTTTGGGCGAGGATTCGGCGTGGCGATAGAATGGCGTGGCAGGCATTGTGCTATCTCCGCGGACCCAGCGTCAGTGACAGTGGGTGCCTGCGACCCCCTGAACCCTAAAGAAAGACATGATGCGAGTTCTTGCAGCCATGAGCGGCGGCGTCGATTCCGCCGTTGCCGCCGCCCGCGCCGTCGAGGCGGGGCACGACGTCGTCGGCGTCCACCTCGCGCTGTCCCGGATGCCGGGCACCCTGCGGACCGGCAGCCGCGGCTGCTGCACAATCGAGGACTCCCGTGACGCCTGGCGCGCCTGCGACATCCTCGGGATCCCGTACTACGTGTGGGATTTTTCCGAGCGCTTCAAGGAAGATGTGGTCCAGGACTTCATCGATGAATACGCCGCCGGGCGCACCCCCAACCCGTGCATGCGCTGCAACGAGCGGATCAAGTTCGCGGCCCTGCTGGAGAAGGCGATCGCGCTGGGCTTCGACGCCGTGTGTACCGGCCACTACGCCAAGGTCATCACCGACGCCGACGGCAATCCCGAGCTGCACCGCGCCGCCGACTGGGCCAAGGACCAGAGCTACGTGCTCGGCGTGCTCACCCACGAGCAGCTCAAGCACTCCATGTTCCCGCTCGCGGAGACGCCGTCCAAGGCCGAGGTCCGCGCGGAGGCGGAGCGCCGAGGACTCTCTGTGGCCAACAAGCCGGACAGCCACGACATCTGCTTCATCCCCGACGGCGACACCGCCGGCTGGCTCGCCGAGAAGATCGACATGACCACCGGTGACATCGTGGATGAGTCCGGCGCGAAGGTCGGCGAGCACCCGGGCGCCAACGCGTTCACCGTGGGCCAGCGCCGGGGGCTCAAGCTCGGCACGCCGGCCGCGGATGGCAAGCCGCGGTTCGTGCTGGAGATCCGGCCCAAGGAAAACAAGGTGGTGGTGGGCCCGGAGGCGCTGCTCGCCATCGATGAGATCCGCGGCATCAAGGTTTCCTGGGCGGGGCTGCCCATCGCAGAAGTGGCCACGTGCGAGGAGTTCGACTGCTACGCCCAGGTCCGCGCCCATGGCGACCCGGTCCCCGCCCGCGCTCACATGGCCGGTGACGAGCTCGTGGTCACCCTCGCCGAGCCGTTGCGCGGCGTGGCCCCCGGCCAGACTGTGGTGCTCTACCAGGGCAGCCGTGTGCTGGGCCAGGCCACGATCGATGCCGCCCGCTCGCTGCAGCGGGCCGCACTCTAGGCGCCCGCCACACCCAGACCCCACGCAATCAAACGAAGGGCCCCGCCACGTGGCGGGGCCCTTCGTCGCGTTGCCCCGGCTTGCCGCGGGCGTTGCAGATGCGCCCGCTACCTGTCGAAGATCCGGGCAGAATCCTGAAGAAAATGAGAGAAACCTTCGAATCGTGTAAATTTTGTGTCTCAACTCACAAAATGCAACGATTCACCGAATGGTTGTCTGGTTGAATCTAGGAATCAGCAAAGCGTGCCGCCCATCGAGTCATTCGTTTCACTTTGGGCTGCGCTAGAACGCATCGAACAGAAAGTTCACAGATGGCAATGAACAAAAAGGCCTGGCAGAGCGTCATCGCGCTGGCCGGGGTTTCCGCCTTTGCACTGACGGCCTGCACAGGGCCGACCGGCGGCGCTGGCGGGTCATCAGCCGCAGCAAGCGGTCCGATCGCCTACGGCACCACGGACAAGGTCACCGCCTTGGATCCTGCGGGCGCGTATGACAACGGTTCGTTTATGGTGATGAACCAGATCTACTCTTTCCTCCTCAACTCGAAGCCCGGCAGCGCAGATCCCGTGCCGGACCTGGCCGAGTCTGCGTCCTTCACCTCGCCGACCGAGTACACGGTCAAGCTCAAGCCGGGCCTCAAGTGGGCCAACGGGCACACGCTCGACTCCAAGGACGTCAAGTTCTCCTTCGACCGGCAGACCAAGATCAACGATCCCGCCGGCCCCGCCAGCCTGCTGACCAACATCGACAGCATCACCGCCCCCGATGCCAACACCGTGGTCTTCAAGCTGAAGCAGGCAAACGACCAGACCTTTGCTCAGATCCTCAGCAGCCCCGCCGCGCCGATCGTGGACGATGAAGTCTTCCCGGCCGACAAACTGCTTGACGACGACTCGATCGTTAAGGCCAAGGCGTTCTACGGCCAGTACGTGATCGACACGTACAAGAAGAACGAGCTGGTCAGCTTCAAGGCATTCCCGGATTACCAGGGAGTCCTCGGCAAGCCGGCCAACGATGCCGCCACGATCAAGTACTACGCCGACCCCACCAACATGAAGCTGGACATCCAGCAGGGGAACATCGACGTCGCGAACCGCAGCCTGAGCGCCACCGACGTCGATGACCTGAAGAAGGACTCCAAGGTCAAGGTCAACATTGGCCCCGGCGGCGAAATCCGCTACATCACGTTCAACTACGACACCATGCCGTTCGGCGCGAAGGCTCCGGATGCAGATCCGGCCAAGGCGCTCGCCGTTCGCCAGGCCATCGCGAACCTCGTTGACCGCCAGTCCATCGCGGACCAGGTCTACAAGGGCACCTACCTGCCGCTGTACTCCAACGTTCCCAGCGGTTTCCTCGGCGCCAACGAATCGTTCAAGGACGCTTACGGCGACGCCGGCAAGCCCAGCCTGGACAAGGCCAAGAAAGTCCTGGCCGACGCCGGTGTGACGACCCCCGTCTCGATGAACCTGCAGTACAACCCGGACCACTACGGCAAGTCCTCCGGCGACGAGTACGCCATGATCAAGGACCAGCTGGAGAAGTCCGGCTTGTTCAAGGTCAACCTGCAGTCCACGGAATGGGTCACCTACAGCAAGGCCAGCCGGGCCGATGAGTATCCCCTGTTCCAGTTTGGCTGGTTCCCGGACTTCAGCGACGCCGACAACTACCTGACCCCGTTCTTCCCGGAGGGCGGCTTCCTGAAGAACCACTACAACAACCCGACCGTCAACGACCTGATCAGCAAGCAGCTCACCACCGTTGATAAGACTGAACGCGAGTCCACGATCAAGGATGCGCAGAATGCCCTCGCCAAGGACATCTCCACGCTTCCGTTGCTCCAGGGCGCGCAGGTTGCCATTTCCGGCAGCGGTGTCAAGGGTGTCGATTCCACCCTCGATGCCTCCTTCAAGTTCCGTTTGGGAACTATTTCCAAGTAAGGCTGCATCCGTGCTGTCCTGACCAGCCTGCGAGGCGGGGCGCCCTGAAGGCGCCCCGCCTTTGCTGGTCATTGCCGCACCCCGCAGTTCACGCCGGCCCGCCCAAGGCCGCGACAGCACAATCTTAGGTACCAATGACAACATTGACTGAGGCGCCACTAAACGACGCCGACGGACTTCTTCCGTCCAAGAAAAAATCCTCGGGTGGGGGCTTGGGGACCTACATCCTGGTCCGGTTCTTCCTGATCATTCCGACCATTTTCATTTTGGTGACTTTGGTCTTCTTCCTGATGCGGGTCATCGGCGACCCCATCACCGCAGCCCAGGGCGGCAGGCTTCCCCCGGAGGCGCTCGCGCAGCGCATCCACGACGCCGGCTACGACCGCCCGATCCTCGTGCAGTACCTCGAATACGTTGGCCAGGTGGCGACCGGCAATTTCGGCACCACCATCACCGACCGCCGGCCCGTTGTCGAAATGATCATCACCTTTGGCACGGCAACCTTGGAACTGGCCATCAATGCCCTCATCGTGGCGCTTTTGGTCGGCATCCCGCTCGGGCTCATCTCCGCCTACAAACGCGATAAGGCGCCCGACGCCGTCCTGCGGTTCTTCGCCATCCTCTGCTATGCCACCCCGGTATTCTTCGCCGGCCTGCTGATGAAGCTGGCCTTCTCCGTCTGGCTCGGCTGGCTGCCCGTCGCAGGACGGGCCTCCACTAGGACCGAACTGGCCATGGGAAGCCTGGCCGCACCGACCGGGATCTACTGGCTGGATGCCTTGCGCAGCGGCAACATGGCTGCGTTCGGCGACGTCGCGTCCCATTCAGTCCTCCCCGCACTCACTCTGGGGCTGCTGACGGCAGGGGTCTTCCTGCGGCTGGTCCGCACCAACGTCATCGGAACACTGGGCAAGGACTACGTCGAGGCCGGCAGGTCCCGCGGCGTCAGCAATTTCCGGCTCGTGACCAAGCATGCCTACAAGCCTGCCCTGATTCCGATCATCACGGTCATGGGGCTCCAGATTGCCCTCCTGCTCGGCGGCGCCGTCCTCACTGAGTCCACCTTCGAGTGGAAGGGCCTCGGCTACCAGCTGGTGCAATACCTGAACGCCCGCGACTTCGTCGCCGTCCAGGGAATCGTCGTAATGCTGGCGGTTATCGTTGCCGTCACGAACTTCATCGTGGACGTCGTCGCAGCCCTGATCGACCCGCGAGTGAGGTACTAACCATGAATGCAACCAAAGTAAGCGGGCGCAAGCAGCCCCTCTTCTACCGGCTGCCGGTGATCTCGCATTTCCGCTCGAGCGTCGGGCTGCAGCGCGGCATGCTCGTCACCGGCATGGTCCTGTCCGTCGTCTTCCTGCTCGTCGCCGTGTTTGCGCCGTGGATCGCGCCCTACGGGTTTGCCCAGCTCAGCGACGCGGCGGGTCCCTTCCCGACACAGCAGCCCCCCAGTCCGGCCCACATCTGGGGCACCACGGTGGGCGGCTATGACGTCTATTCCCGAGTGCTCTGGGGTGCCCAGACGGCCGCGGTGGTCATCATCGTCGCCGTGGCCATGTCAATCTTCCTCGGCGTAGCCCTCGGCCTCGTCAGTGGATACTTCGGCGGCTGGCTCGATCGGTTGCTCGTGGTGATCGCCGATGCGATCTACGCTTTCCCGTCCCTGCTGCTGGCCATCGTGATGTCAATAGTCATCAGCCACGGCCAGTCCAGTTTCTGGGGAGGCATTGTTGCCTGCTCCATCTCCATCTCGGTGGTGTTCGTCCCGCAGTACTTCCGCGTTATCCGGGCCGAGACCATCCGGCTAAAGGCGGAGCCGTACGTCGAGTCAGCCAAGGTGGTGGGTGCCTCAAGCGTTCGCATCATGGGTCGGCACATCTTCAAGAACGCAACCCGCACGCTGCCATTGATTTTCACGTTGAATGCGTCCGAGGCCATCCTGACCCTGGCGGGCCTCGGCTTCCTCGGGTTCGGCATCGAACCGACCTCTGCCGCCGAGTGGGGCTACGACCTGAACAAGGCCATAGCAGACGCCTCCTCGGGCATCTGGTGGACCGGTGTTTACCCCGGTACGGCGATCGTCCTGACCGTGCTTGGGCTGACCCTCGTCGGTGAAAGCATCAACGACCTCAACGATCCCCGCCTGCGGGGCCGGAAGAAGGCTGTGGCGGGCAAGAGCGGACCTGACTCCACCGCCGGTGCCCAGGCTGCACTCGAAGCAGAATCGAGAGTTCTATGACCATCAACATCGACAAGCCTGGCCAGGGCGCGGGCCCGGTCCTGGACATCGACCGCCTCAAGGTCACGTTCGCCACTGATGCCGGGGACGTGTACGCCGTCAAGGACGTCAGCCTCCAGGTCAACCCCGGCGAGGTTGTGGCCATCGTTGGCGAATCGGGATCCGGCAAGACTGTAACGGCCAAGACCATCCTGGGACTCTTGCCGGAGACGGCTATCAGTCAGGGCGCGGTCCTGATCAACGGCAACAACGTCATCAGCGTCAGCGAGGCGAAACTGCGGGAGATCAGGGGCCGCGATGTGGCCATGGTGTTCCAGGAACCATCCACCGCCCTTAACCCGGTCTTCACCGTGGGCTGGCAGATCGCCGAAGGAATCCGCGCACACGCCGGCACTGGCGGCCGCAGCAAGGTCTCGGCCAAGGAAGCCAAGGCGCGGGCAATTGAAGCCCTCCGCAAAGTGGGCATCCCGGACCCGGAAACGCGGGTCAACTACTACCCGCACCAGTTCTCGGGCGGCCAGAAACAGCGCGTTGTGATTGCCGCAGCGCTGGCCCTGAACCCTGGCCTCATCGTGGCGGACGAGCCGACGACCGCCCTGGACGTCACCGTGCAGGCCGAGATCCTTGAACTGCTGCGGGACCTGCGCGACAACTACGGAACGTCCATCGTTCTGATTACGCACAATATGGGCGTTGTCGCCGACCTCGCCGACCGCGTCGTGGTCATGTATCAAGGCGACGTTGTGGAGGAGGCATCCTCACGGGTGCTCTTCGCCCAGCCCAAGGAGGACTACACCAAGAAGCTCCTCGCCGCTGTGCCGCACCTGGGACGCAACTCCGCGTCGGAGGGCATGGTGGAGCGCGCCCACCAGGGCGGCAAAGTGCTGGTTGAGGCCAAGAACCTGACCATCGAGTACCCGGGGCGGCTGGGCAGCCCGGCCTTCAAGGCCGTTGACGGCGTCAGCTTCACCGTGTCCGAAGGCGAAGTTTTCGGTCTCGTGGGGGAGTCCGGTTCCGGCAAGACCACCATCGGCCGGGCGATCGCGGGACTCAACAGGACCACGGGCGGCAGCCTGAATGTGCTGGGTTACGAAATGCTGAACTTCAAGGAGCGCACCTTCAAGCCGCTCCGCAAGGAGATCGGCTTCGTGTTCCAGGACCCGGCGGCCTCGTTCAACCCGCAGCTGACCATCGGCGACTGTGTGGCGGAACCGCTGATCATCCACTCCAACCCGACCGCGGCTGAGGCGCGCAAGCGGGTCGGTGAGCTGCTCGAGTCAGTGCAGCTGCCGGCGTCGTACGCTGACCGGTTCCCGCACGAACTCTCCGGCGGGCAGCGCCAGCGTGCCTCCCTGGCGCGGGCGCTCATCCTGAACCCGAAGCTGCTTATCGCGGATGAGCCGACCTCGGCCCTGGACGTGTCCGTGCAGGCCGTGGTGCTGGAGCTGTTCAAGGAAATCCAGCAGGAGTTCGGCTTCGCGGCCCTGTTCATCAGCCATGACCTCGCCGTGGTGGACATGCTCTCCCACTGGGTCGGGGTGCTCTACAAGGGCAAGATGGTAGAGCAGGGCCTCGGTAACCAGGTGATGGGCAACCCGCAGCACGACTACACGAAGAAGCTCATCGCTTCCTTGCCTGTTCCGGATCCCGACGAGCAGGCCAGGCGCCGCGAGGCGTTCAAGGCCGTGCTTCACAGCTAGGCCCACCGCCAAGGGACATGCCCACCGTTCACCATGAACGGTGGGCATGTCCCTTTTGCGTGCCGGGCCAGGCCCCTGCAACGGTGCTTAACAGCCGAAGGCATTAGCCGCCGTGCCCCTAGACTGGATCAATGACCGAGCAGAACCTCAATCTTCCTGAAACCGATTCCTACGACCCGGCGGCGAGCTCCCTGGCCGGTTCCGTGGACCCCGCGGTGATGGCGGAGCTGTTGTCGATCCGCTCCAGCATCGACAACATCGATGCCACCCTCGTCTTCCTCCTGGCCGAGCGCTTCAAGGCGACCCAGAAGGTCGGCTTCCTCAAGGCCGCGCACCAACTTCCCGCCGGGGACCCCGGCCGGGAAACGGCCCAGATCGCCCGGCTGCGGCACCTCGCCGCCGAGGCCCACCTCGACCCGGCATTCGCGGAGAAATTCCTGAACTTCATCATCGGTGAGGTCATCCGCCACCACGAGGCCATTGCCGAAGACCACCAGGCCGCCCAGGCCTCCGGCTCCGCGGACGCAGCCCGCACCGCAGACGCCTGACCATGGCCGGAACAGACTCGCCCGCTCCGGGGCAAGTGACCGCGACGGGCCTGGGCCCGTGGCCGGGCGAGGACCCGGCTGAGGCCGCCCGCATCATCCGCGGTGAACTGGGCAGCCCGCACCTGCCGTTCCTTGCCGAACTTCCCGACCGCGGCGTCGGCTCCGATTCACTGGGCCGGACCGCGTCCCTGCTCGTGGAGCTGGCAGTCGACGTCCAGCCGCATGGCTGGAGGTTCGTGGACCGTCCCGGCAAGGACCTGCAGCGGGCAAAGTCAGCCCTGTCCACCGACATCAACATCCTGGCGGACGTGATCGGGGCCGAGGAAGCGCCGTCAGAGGATATCAAGATCCAGCTGCGCGGGCCGCTCAGCCTTGCCGCCGGCCTGCACCTGCACAACGGGGAACGGGCCCTGATCGACTTTGGCGCCCGACGCGAGATTGCGGCTTCGCTGGCAGCGGGTGTGGAAGGTTACCTCAAACGGGTGGCAGAGGCTGCCCCAGGTGCCCGGATCGTGGTCCAGATCGACGAACCTGAGATTGCCTCCGTGCTGGCCGGCACCATTCCCACCTCCAGCGGTTACCGGACCCTGCGCTCGGTGCCGGGCCGGGAAGTCACCGAGTCCTGGCAATTGGTCATCGACGCGCTCCGGGCCGCCGGCGCCGTGGAAACCGTCGTGGCCGTCTCCGAGGTCGAGGCTCCCTTCGAGCGGATCCTGGCGGCAGGCGCCGACGGAATCGCCGTGCCGCTCCGGGCCCTGACCTCGCGCCAGTGGGAACAACTCGCGGGCGCGGTGGAGGCCGGCAAGCGGCTCTGGGCCGGCGCGCTGGACGTGACGGATCCCGCCGCGAGACTGCCCAGGGTTGGCGACGTCGTGGAAAACGTGTGGCGCCCGTGGCGGCAACTGGGTCTGCCGGCGTCCACGCTGGGGGCGCTGAGGGTCACGCCGTCGGAGGGGCTGGCGTTGTACACACCGGCCGCGGCGAGGGCGGTCCTGACCCGGCTGACCCAGGTGGCGGACGGACTCAACCAGCTCGCCCTCGGCTAGCCAGCCGCCGGGCCCGCCGGCGATGCAGGCTGGGGATCAGATCCTGCTCTCCCAACCGTCCGGACGTGCGTGCCCGGGAAGGTAGCCCGGCGTCGCCACACCGCCGGGATAGGGCTCGAGCCGGTAGTCGAAGTGGCCGGCGTACACCAGGACCAGGCCGAGCTGGGGCTGGATCACCTTGACCTGGATCCGGTGGCGGCCGCCGTCCTGCGGCTCCCACCACTGCTCGGCATAGGCCTTGGCGTCGAGCGCCGCCGGCAGCGGAATCCGCAATGGACCCAGGAACAGCCGGGAGGCCTCGGAGACGCCGCGGAGCCTGCCCTCGGGCGTCACGCTGAGATTGAGGTCGGTGGTGAGCCGCCGGAACCTGCCCACGTAGTCCACGAGCCGCGGCCGGCTCCCGGATTCGTCAAGGCTGGTGGTGTCGTGGAACAGCCGGGTGGTTCCGGGGAAGAAGATCTCGCGCCGGGCCGTCAGGCTTGACCTGCCGAACGGGTCCAGATGGGCGTGGTTTTCGATCCGGAAGCGGACGCCCTCGCCGTATTCGGGGAAGAAGGCCTGCTCGCCGGCGGTGAGCCGCAGCAGGGGCCTCAGCCAGGCCTGCCGGCAGCCGACGACGTCGAAGACCCCCTCGCCGACGCCATAGTGGCCGGACCCAGGCGCCAACGCGAAGTATTCTTGGAGTTCCGGCTGCAGCCGGGCAGAGTCAGGGCCCAGGGCGCGCTTGTAGATGGGGGTGTTCACGGGTTCCTCCTGCGGTCCGGGCCGGTGTAAGGGGCTTTTCCACAGCATGCAGGACATGGCGGCAATTGTCACAACTTTCCGGCGCATCGGCGCGGTCCGGGCCGCCACGGCACGCCCGCCTGCGCCATGCCGGTGGGCCGCCCGATACGACAAAGCCAATTCAATGGGGGAATATATAACTATGAAGGCACGCATTCTGGTAGTGGACGATGACGAGGCGCTCGCCGAGATGATCGGTATTGTGCTGCGCAATGACGGCTTCGAACCCGTCTTCTGCGCCGACGGAGCAAAGGCGCTGGACGTGTTCCGCTCCTCCAAGCCGGACCTCGTCCTGCTCGACCTGATGCTTCCGGGCATGGACGGCATTGAAGTGTGCCGCCAGGTCCGTGCCGAGTCGGACGTCCCGATCGTGATGCTGACCGCCAAAGCGGATACCTCGGACGTGGTCCGCGGCCTGGAGTCCGGGGCCGATGACTACGTTCCCAAGCCTTTCAAACCCGCCGAGCTGGTCGCCCGCGTCCGGGCCCGGCTTCGCCCGGGCGACCAGAAGGCCCCGGAAACGCTGCGGATCGCCGACGTCACCATCGACGTCGCCGGCCACCTGGTCAGCCGCGGCAACGACCGGATTTCCCTGACGCCGCTGGAATTCGACCTCCTTGTCGCCCTCGCCCGCAAGCCCTGGCAGGTGTTTACGCGTGAACTGCTCCTGGAGCAGGTCTGGGGCTACCGGCACGCCGCCGACACCCGGCTGGTCAATGTCCATGTCCAGCGGCTGAGGTCCAAGATTGAACGCGATCCAGAAGCCCCCGAAGTTGTATTGACGGTCCGTGGTGTCGGCTATAAAGCAGGTTCCTGAGCCTGCGGACCGCAGTGTCCCGCAGAGCATAGCGACGGCGGAGTCGCCGGAAATGACGCCGGAAATGACGCAAGACACGGCGCCGGCAATGATGCCGGGCACGGCGCCGGCAGAGTTGTCCGCAGAGCCATCCGCCCCGTCCGCCCCGCCCGCCGTCGACCTCGACGGCGAGCCCGCCGTCGTACCCGAAATCCTGCACGAGCCCGGGGCGTCCCCTGCCGGCGGCGGACCGGGTCTTTGGCGCGGATTCGCCTTCCGGACCCGGCTGTGGGCCAAACGCGCGAGGATCGTTGGCGTCCGGGTCGCACGCCTGGTCCGGACCGGGGGACGGCGCTTCTGGCCCGGCGTCCTCTACCTGCTCCGCTCGGTGCAGAAGAAGTGGCGGCGTTCGCTGCAGTTCCGGACCGTCCTGACCACGCTCCTGCTGGCCATCGGCTCGTTCGCGGTCGTTGGCGCTTACCTGTCCAACCAGATCGCCAACAACCTGTTCCAGGAGCGGCTGGCCCAGGCCGAATCGGAGACGCGCTACAACGTCAAGCAAGTCCAGGACACCTTCGACGGCGCCCAGGTCACGGACCAGTCCAGCGTCATCACGCTGGTTTACGACACCCTGAACGCCGTCGAGGGCCGCGGGTCCGTGATCCAGCGGCGCTACGTATTCGAGGCGATGCCGGAGCAGACCAAGCCGCGCAACCGCTGGGTTGAATCCCGGGCCTCCGACCAGCTCACCATCGGCGTCATCCCCCCGGACCTGCGCAAAGCCGTGCAGGACTCCGGCAAGGACCAGTACTGGGCCTCCACGCAGTTCCCCGTGGGGACCGAGGACCGGCCCGGCATCGCTGTCGGCAACAAGGTGACCTTCAACGGCACCGTCTACGAGCTTTACCTCATCTACGACCTCAACACGGCGCAGAAGACACTGGACGAGATCCAGAACGTCCTGCTGGCCGGCGGTGCACTGCTGGTGCTGATGATCGGCGGCRTCGCCTGGTATGTCACCCGCAACGTGGTCAGCCCGGTCAGCCATGCCGCCGTCGTCTCGGAGAAGCTCGCGGCCGGGCAGCTGCAGGAACGCATGGTGGTCAAGGGCGAGGACGAGGTCGCCCGGCTCGGTGCCTCGTTCAACCACATGGCGGCAAGCCTCCAGGAGCAAATCACGCAGCTGGCCACGCTCTCGCAAATGCAGCAGCGGTTCGTCTCCGATGTCTCCCACGAGCTCCGCACGCCGCTGACCACGGTGCGCATGGCCGCGGAAGTCCTTTATGACGCGCGCGAGGATTTCGACCCCATCAACAAGCGGTCCGCAGAGCTGCTCTACAACCAGGTGGAGCGCTTCCAGTCGCTCCTGGCGGACCTCCTGGAAATTTCCCGCTTTGACGCGGGCGCGGCCACCCTCGACGCCGAACCAACGGACATTGTGCAGCTCGTGGCGCACGTCATTGAGGGGGTGGCTCCGGTCGCCGCCGAATATGGCTCAGCCGTGACCCTCAACGCCCCGGCCGGCAGCATCATTGTCGACATGGACGACCGCAGGATCGACCGGATCCTGCGCAACCTCATCCTGAACGCCCTTGAACACGGCGAGGGCCGGCCCGTCAACGTCTCCGTCGCCGCCAACGGCACTTCGGTGGCCGTGGCCGTACGGGATCACGGCATCGGCATGACCCCGGCTGAGGCCGCCCGCGTCTTCGACCGCTTCTGGCGCGCCGATCCCGCCCGGGCCCGCACCACGGGCGGCAGCGGGCTGGGCCTGTCCATCGCCGCGGAGGACACCAAGCTCCACGACGGCTGGCTGCAGGCGTGGGGGAGCAAGGGCCACGGCTCGAACTTCCGCCTGACCCTTCCGCTGCGCCGCGACGAGCCGATCACCAAGTCCCCGCTCCAGCTCGAGCCGGTGCACGTCGGGCTCCCGGCGGCGGGAACCCAGCGGACCGTCGTGCTGCTGGACCCGCCGCGAACCGCTGAAGCCTCGCCGGGGACCCCGGAGACCGGCGCCCGCGGGGCGGCTGCAAACGGCGCCACAGATGATTTTGCTGATGACTTCGCTGATGACTTCACTGGCGTCGGCGGGGCAAACCCGGACGGCGGCGGCGCCGTCGGCGGGGCAAACCCGGACGGCGGACCGGCCGGCCCCGGGGGAACTGGGACGGAGGGCAGGGCATGAGCAGTGTTTCCATGTCGGGAAAATTCACCCGGGTGGGGGCAGCGTTGCTTGCTGTGCTCCTGCTGCTGTTGACCTCGTGCGCCCAGATTCCGCGCTCCGGGCCTGTGGGCAAGAGCACGGACGAGAGCGCGGGAAACCCCAACGCCCCGGTCTTCTTCCCGTCCGCGCCGCGTCCGGGCGCGGGACCCGAGGCTGTCATCGAGGACTTCTACCTGGCCGGCAGCGGCTATGAGGACGACTACGCCGTGGCCCGGCAGTACCTCACCCAGGGTTCGTCGGTGACCTGGAAACCGGACCAGCGGGCCCTCGTTTTCCGAAAGGCCACCGTGGTGGCCACCGGCGTCGAAAACGTCTTCAACTACCAGCTCGACGTCGCCTATTCGGTGGACGCCGACGGCGTGGCCACGCAGCTTCCCGAAGGCACCACCGAGAGCATCCCGGTCACGCTGACCCAGGTGGACGGCGAGTGGCGGATCTCCGATCTCCCGGACGGGACGGCCATTCCGGAAGAGACCTTCAAGGTCATCTACGGCGCGTACCCGATCTATTTCTACGACCCCACGTTCACGTACGCCGTGCCGGACGTCCGGTGGTTCATCCGCAAGAAGACCGTCAAGGCCATGACGAGCGCCCTGCTGGGCGGACCTGCCCCGTACCTCAAGGGCGCCGTCGTCAGTGCGTTCCCGTCCGGCATCAAGCTGGCACGCGAGTCCGTGCCCGTGGTCTCCGGCGCAGCGCAGGTCGATCTCACCGCCAAGGACCTCGTCGACGCCTCCAACGAGGACCGGCTGCGGATGCAGACCCAGCTGGCCCTGACGTTCCGCAGCCAGCCGGATGTCATCAATGTCGAGCTCCGGGCAAACCAGGACCTGGTGCGTGTCGAGGACAACGGAACGGTCCTGCCCCCTGTCCGGGATGAAAGCATCCCCGCCCACCAGATCGCCGTCAGCAACAACGACCTGGTCCGGTACGAGAACAACCGGCTCTCGCCGCTGCCTGACATCCAGTCCGTCGCGGCCCTCTCGCCGCGGGCACCTGCGGAGTCGACCGAGTCGCAGGCCGCCGCGTTCCTCAACGCCGCCCGCACCACGCTGTACTCGATCGTTCCGGGCCAGCCTGCCAGGGCATTGACCACGCGGGCCTCGCTGTCCAGGCCGTCCTTCGGCCGGTACGACTGGGTCTGGACCGCCGGACCGGGTGCAGCCGGAGCCACGGAAGTGGTGGCCTACCGGCCCGTCGGCGTGGCGGAGAGCGCCAACGTGCCCACTGTCACCCTGACGCCGGGTTGGCTAGCCGGGAGGACCGTCAAGGAGTTCCGGATTTCCCGGGACGGCACGCGTGCGCTGGTCATTTCGGAGCAGAACGGGAAGAGCAAAGTCCAGATCACCGGGATCATCCGGAACGCGGACGGCACGCCAAGGGACCTGACCGTGCCCCTGACGCTGCTCACCCCCCGGGATCCGGACCAGGGAGTCTGGGTGGATGACACCACGGTCGCGGTCATGAAGGCCTCCGCCAGCGATGCCGTCACCCCCGAGCTGTTGTCCCTGACTTCAGCGGAGCCGCAGCAGCTGGCGCCGTGGCCCGGTCTCACTGCCCTCAGCGCAGGCAACGGCACATCCGAGATCTACGGCCAGTCAGCGGAAGGGATCTTCCAGCGGCTGGGCAACGGCTGGTCACCGCAGCTCAAGGGACCGATCGACCCGTCGTTCCCCGGCTGACCGGGGAGTTGTCCACATAGCGGCCTGCGGCGCTGCCACCGACGCCGTCCCCGGTCCAGGATCGGAGCATGAACAGCCACGCAGCCCGGCAGGCAGCACAGCAGACAACCCAACACACCGGACAGGACATCGGGCACGGACGGCCGGCCGCGGATCCGGACCTTGCCCCGGCCGCAGCCACATCGGCGCGGCACCGCGGCAGCTACGCCCGGCCGCTGGCGAGGCTGTGCGACAGGACGGCCGAGGCAGCGGGGGAGGTGGTCGCCCTGGCCATTCCCGTGGACTGCGTTTGCTGCGGCGCGGAAGACTCGGCGCTCTGCGGCGCTTGCTCCCGGCAGCTCCGCCTGCTGACGCTGAAGCCGTTCCGGGCCGAGGCCCAGGCCCCGGCCCTGATGGACATGGACGGCTCGGTGCTGTTGCCCGTGGTGGCAGCAGGGGCCTACCGGGCAGAGCTGGCCCAGTGCCTGCTGTCCTTCAAAAGCCATGGGCAGCAGCGGCTGGCCGGCGAGCTGGCCCGGGGCCTGGCGCGGGCCCTGCACGCCGCGGCCGGGCAGGCGCAGGGTCTCGTCCTCGTCCCCGTGCCCACAAGCTCCGCCGCATACCGCAAACGCGGTTTCAGCCCCGTCCATCTCCTGCTCCGCCGGCTCGTCCGCGGCGGCGAAATCCCGCGCTTCACCGTCGCCGATGCCCTCCGAAAAACGCGGCCGCCGGCGGTGAGTTGGATGCCGCTCGAACTGCTGCGGTCCCGCCGGAACGGGGAGCGGTACCTGCGCGGCGGACAGAAAGGACTGGACCGCGGTGCCCGCGCTTTGCGGGTCCGCGGGTCCATGCGGGCCCGAGCCGGCCCCTGGTCGCCGCAGGTCGGGGGACGGCCCTGCATCATCGTCGATGACGTGCTGACCACCGGCGCGACCCTGGCGGAGGCGGCCCGCGCGCTGCGGGCTGCGGGGGCCATTGTCAGCGGTGCCGTGGTGGTGGCCGCGACACGCCCGCCTGCCCCTGCCGACGTCGGCGTCGCCAGGCCCGACATGGCGGGCGTGAAGGGCGGGACGTAAAAAAATAAACCGTAAAAGGATGAATAACAGGTGTCTATGAACTAACGTCGATGATGGGTACCAAGAACAGATGTACCTGTCGATAGCGGCTCGGAAAGGGGCTCGACTGTCAGTCAGATCGGCCCCGGGAAGTACCGCCGTCGTGTCACCGAAGTCATTTGGAGGGCACCATGGAGTTCATGATTAGCGGACGCAACTTGACGGTCTCAGACCGATTCCGCGAATATGCCGACGACAAGATCTCAAAGATCGCGTCGCTGGGAGACAAGGTCCAGAGGGTAGACGCGAAGGTCACCAAGGAGACCAAAGCCCGCCAGACCGCCGAATCGCTCACGGTTGAGTTGACAGTCCTGGGGCGCGGCCCGGTTATCCGCGCAGAGGCGAGTGCCGCCGACAAGTTCGCCGCGTTCGACCTCGCTTACAACAAGCTTCTTGAACGCCTGCGCAGGGCCAGGGACCGCAGGAAGGTCCACCACGGCCGGCACACCCCGAAGTCCGTCACCGAGGCGACAGCAGCCCTCGAACCGGCCAGCCCCAGCGAACCTCTTTACGTGGAGGCGGCGCACCAGCAGGAGACCCAAACGCCGGCGGCGGAGAAGTCGCCCTACGATGTCGAGAACGATATTCCGGCCGGCGATTCGCCCGTGCTGATCCGCCGGAAGGTGTTCCCCGCGGCCCAGATCACCCTCGATGACGCCGTCGACAACATGGAACTTGTGGGTCACGACTTCTACCTTTTCGTGGACAAGGAAACCAAGGCGCCGTCGGTCGTTTACCGGCGCGAGGGCTGGACGTACGGGGTCATCTCCTTGGACCAGACGTGCGAGCCCGGACATTCGAGTCTGGAAGAGAAAATCCTGGCCTACCGTTCAGAGGATGAGCCCGCCAGCGCATAAGCTGGGGCAAAACATCCGACGAAGGGACTAACGTGCAAGCATCGCTGAGCCTGTCACAGGCACGGCGGATCGCATTGGCAGCCCAGGGATTGGACAAAGTACGGCCCGCCGGACCCGTGAGCGCACGGGCGGTGGGCCGTACCTTTGCCCGGCTGCACTTGGTCCAGATCGACTCCGTCAATGTGGTGTCCCGCAGCCACTTCCTGCCATTCTTCTCGCGGCTGGGCAACTACGACCGCACCATCTTGCAGCGGATGGCCGGGACCCACCCCCGCCGGATGATCGAGTACTGGGCCCACGAAGCGTGCTTCATCCGCCCGGACCACTTCCAGGATCTCGTGCAGTGGCAGAACCGCAAATGGGTGGGCGCGCACACCATGGACCCGGAACTGCGCAACGGCGTGGCGGCACGGGTGCTGGAAACCCTGGCGGCCGGGAAACCAATGACAGCGGGCGAACTGACGGCCAGGCTCGGCCATGTGGAGGACCGGCAGCAGGACAACTGGGGCTGGAACTGGAATGTGGTCAAGAGGGTGCTGGAACATCTGTTCGAAGAGGGCCTTGTCTCCGCATCGTCGCGGACCGAATCCTTCGAACGGCGCTATATGCTCACCGCCAGGGTGCTGCCCGGGCCGGGAGGAACGCCGGAGCCCGAACCGGACGCGGCCGCCGCGATGGACCGTTTGATCGACGCCGCGGCCCAGGCCCACGGTATTGGGACCGTGCGGTGCTTCGCGGACTATTTCCGGACGCCGCAGAAAGCCGCCGCCGTGTCAGTCGCGAACCTCGTGGACACCGGCCGGCTGCAGCCGGTGAAGGTCGCCGGCTGGGACCGGCCGCTGTACCGTCACGCAGAGGCCAAACTTCCGCGTTCAGCCACCGGCCGGGCGCTCCTGAGCCCCTTCGACTCCCTGGTGTTCGAACGCCGCCGGCTCGAGGAACTGTTCGGGTTCCACTACCGGATCGAGATCTACACTCCGGAGCCGAAGCGGAAGTACGGCTACTACGTCCTGCCGTTCCTTCTCCGCGACGGGATCGTCGCGCGGGTGGACCTCAAGGCGGACCGGGCCGGCGGCTGGCTCCTGGTCAGGGCCGCCCACGCCGAACCCGGCGCGCCGGCGGACACCGCCGTCGAACTGGCCGCGGAACTGCACCTCATGGCAGAGTGGCTGGGACTGGCCGGGGTTGTTGTCTCGCCAACGGGGGACCTCGCGCCGGCGCTCGCCGAAGCCGTGGCTGCCCGGTAAACAGCAGTATCCGCTGTGAGGGAACAGGCGCCACCGGCCCTGCGTCTCTCCCGTAGACTGAACACGCCAGAATTCGGCAGATTGAGACTGGGAGCAATTTCACGTGGCATCACTTATCGAAAAACTTCTCCGCACGGGTGACAAAAAAACCCTGCGGCAACTGCGGAACTATGCCGATTCCATTAATGCCCTGGAGAGCTCCTTCCAGACCTTCACGGACGCCGAGCTCCGCGAGGAGACGGACCGTCTGCGCGAACGCCACCAGGCCGGCGAAAAGCTCGACGATCTGCTGCCCGAAGCGTTCGCTGCGGTACGCGAAGCCTCCTCCCGTACCCTTGGCATGCGCCACTTCGACGTGCAGCTCATGGGCGGCGCCGCCCTGCACCTGGGCAACATCGCCGAGATGAAGACCGGTGAGGGCAAGACCCTGGTGGCCACTGCTCCGGCCTACCTCAATGCCCTCTCCGGCAAGGGCGTCCACGTAGTCACCGTGAACGACTACCTCGCCGAATACCAGTCCGACCTCATGGGCCGCGTCTACCGCTTCCTTGGCCTGACCAGCGGCTGCATCCTCTCCAACCAGGACCCCTCGCTGCGCCGCGAGCAGTACGCCGCGGACATCACCTACGGCACCAACAACGAATTCGGCTTCGACTACCTGCGCGACAACATGGCGTGGGACAGTTCCGAACTCGTCCAGCGCGGCCACCACTTCGCCGTCGTTGACGAAGTGGACTCGATCCTGATCGATGAGGCCCGCACCCCGCTCATCATCTCTGGCCCTGCCCAGGGCGATACCAACCGCTGGTACAGCGAATTCGCCAAGGTGGTCACCCGCCTGCACGCCGAGACCGACTACGAAGTGGATGAGAAGAAGCGCACCGTCGGTGTCCTGGAGGCCGGCATCGAAAAGGTCGAGGACTACCTCGGCATCCACAACCTCTACGAGTCCGCCAACACGCCCCTGATCGGCTTCCTGAACAACGCCATCAAGGCCAAGGAACTGTTCAAGCGCGACAAGGACTACGTCATCCTCGACGGCGAGGTGCTGATCGTCGATGAGCACACCGGCCGCATCCTCGCCGGCCGACGCTACAACGAGGGCATGCACCAGGCCATCGAAGCCAAGGAAGGCGTCGAGATCAAGGCCGAAAACCAGACCCTCGCCACAGTCACGCTGCAGAACTACTTCCGCATGTACGACAAGCTCGCGGGCATGACCGGCACGGCCGAGACCGAGGCCGCCGAGTTCATGAGCACCTACAAGCTCGGCGTCGTCGCGATTCCCACCAACCGCGACATGACGCGCATTGACCAGGCCGACCTCGTCTACAAGAACGAGACCGTCAAGTTCGACGCCGTGGTCCAAGACATCGCCGAACGCCACGAAAACGGCCAGCCGGTCCTCGTGGGCACTACCAGCGTCGAGAAGAGCGAATACCTCTCCCGGCTGCTGGCCAAGGAAGGCGTCCGGCACGAGGTCCTGAACGCCAAGAACCACGCCCGTGAAGCGTCCATTGTGGCCCAGGCCGGCCGCAAGGGCGCCGTAACCGTCGCGACCAACATGGCCGGCCGCGGTACCGACATCATGCTCGGCGGCAACGCCGAGTTCACCGCCGTCGCCGAACTGGCCAAGCGGGGCCTGGACCCGGAGGAAAACTCCGAGGAATACGAGGCCGCATGGCCCGAGGCGTTCGAGTCTGCCAAGCAGGCCGTCAAGGACGAGCACGAGGAAGTCCTGAACCTGGGCGGCCTCTACGTTCTGGGTACCGAACGGCACGAGTCCCGCCGCATCGACAACCAGCTCCGCGGACGTTCCGGACGCCAGGGCGACCCGGGCGAGTCCCGGTTCTACCTCTCGCTGACCGATGACCTCATGCGCCTGTTCAACTCCGGCGCGGCCGAACGGCTCATGAACAGCTCGGTGCCGGACGACGTCGCGCTCGAATCCAAGCTCGTCTCCCGTGCCATTGCCTCGGCCCAGGGCCAGGTGGAAGGCCGCAACGCCGAGCAGCGCAAGAACGTGCTGAAGTACGACGACGTCCTGAACCGCCAGCGCGAGGCCATCTACGGTGACCGGCGCCGCATCCTGGAAGGCGACGACCTCCACGAGAAGGTCCAGTACTTCCTCGAAGACACCATCAACGCGTTCATTGACGCGGCCACGGCCGAGGGCACCGGCGACGACTGGGACTTCAACCTGCTCTGGTCCAACCTCAAGACCCTGTACCCGGTGAGCTTCACGCCGCGCGACGTCATTGACGAGGCCGGCGGCAAGTCCCGCATCACCGTCGACTTCCTCCGCGAAGAGATCCTCTCCGATGCCCGCCTGGTCTACCAGGCCAGGGAACAGGCGATCGGCTCCGAGAGCATGCGCGAACTGGAGCGCCGGGTGGTGCTGTCCGTCATCGGGCGGAAGTGGCAGGAACACCTCTACGAGATGGACTACCTCAAGGAGGGCATCGGGCTCCGCGCTATGGCCCAGCGCGATCCGCTGGTCGAGTACCAGCGCGAGGGCTTCATCATGTTCCAGGCCATGATGGAGGCCATCCGCGAGGAGAGCGTCGGCTTCCTGTTCAACCTCGACGTCGAAGTGACGCCGGCCGAGGACGTTGTAGTGGCGGACGCCGAGGGCCAGCACACCGAACACCACGAGCCGCAGATCCACGCGGCCGGACTCGAAGCTCCGGAGAAGCCCGCGCAGCTGCAGTACACCGCCCCTGGCGAGGACGGTGCCGCCCAGACCCGGATCGAGGCGAAGAGCTCCGGGCGATCGGGAAACCCGGCCAAGGCCGCCGCCCAGGACATCGGTCGCCGCGCGGCAAAGAAGAAGCGGCGCTAGGCACGAAGCCAACGCAAGGGAGGACCGGAGCAACTGCTCCGGTCCTCCCGCGTTTCCGCCTCCTTTCCCTGACAGGCCCGGCCCGGTCAGGGACGGCCCGGTTCCTGCCTGTTGCTGGCTGTTGGGGGCTGGTTCTGCCTTCGGTCCGCTGCCTTGGATTGCGTCCCCGCCGTTCAGCCGATTTCCAGCACGGTGACGCGCCAGGCAACTGTGCCTCGCTCCAGTCGCAGCGCGACCGCGCGGACCCGTGCTTCCTCGACCACCACAGCGCTGGCCTCGTAGATGCCATCAGACACGCGGCAGGCCCGGACGGTCCGCACGGACGGGTTACGGTGCAGCCGGCCCGCTGTTGGCGAGCTGCCGGAGGCGACCCGGCGGGTCAGCGCGGCGCGGTGCTGCAGGGCCGCCAGGCAACGCGGATCCAGGCGGCGGGAGAGCTGCTGGGCCGGCCGGGTGCCGGCCAGCACCTCTATGGCGGCCTGCACGGTGCTGCGCGAGATCGCACAAACCTCGCGGGCTTCGTCAACGACCTGCAGGGGCGGAGCGGCCGCAGCGGCGTGGATGGCCGGCGTTGCCGTGCCGGACACAACCCGGAGGGCAGGGACGTGCGGGACTGGGGTAGCCGCGGCCGGGCGGATCCCGGTGATTGCGTTCATGACGGTTCCTTTGCTGATGGCGGGTGACGGATGGAGGTGATGCTTCTGGGGGTGAGGCTCCTGCGGGTGCGGGTGCTGATGTTCGTGCGGATTGCTGGTTCTGGGTGTTCGGCCGGCCTTGTCGCGGCACGGCAGGTGACTTAGCCTCCCGGCGGGAGGATGAGGACCTGTCCGGGCCGCAGCAGGTGCGGGTTGGGTCCGATCGCTTCGCGGTTGCCCGCATACAGCCGGGGCCACTCCCGGGCGATGTCGGCGTCGGACGCGAACGGCCCCAGCGACGCCGCGGCGATGCTCCACAGTGAGTCGCCGGACCTGACCGTCACCTCCCTGCGGGCGGCAGGAGTGTCCTGCGACCGCACGGGGCGTGCGGTGAGAGGGCCGGCATCCACGATCGGACTCAGCGGCTTCCATCGTGGATCCACCCCCGTAGCGGCGGCTGGACCGTGCGGCTCCGGCACTGGAGCCTGCCCGGTTGACGGTGTCCACGACGCCGATACCGCTGCCTGGGCGGGCCCGCCCGGGCCGGACCCGTCGGGTGCGGTGGCCGCGGTGGCCAAAGGTGCGGTCAGCAGTTGCAGCCCGACGGCGGCGAGAACCAGCCGTCGCATGAACGCCGGACTGAACCGGCCCGTGGCGGCCGCCGCGCGGGTCCTTCCGAGTCGGTCGAGCATTGCCGCTGCGACGGCGATGCCGAAGGACATCACCCACCAGGTGATGACGATCAGCCCGGCGGTATTTGCCGCGATCCCGAGCTGGTCCTCGAAGGAAAGCGACTGCTGGCGCGCCGAAGCCGACTGCCACCGCTGGACGAGGAAACTTCCCGTGGCCGCGAGGAAGATCCCCAGCAGCAAAATGACCGCGGCCATGGCCGCGTCGGCCCGAACCGTTTGCCGGGCCCCGGACAGGGCCACGCCCGCGGCCCCGGCCTGAGACTGGGACTGGGAATGCGTTCCTCGTGTCCGGTCCATGGCTCCTGCCTCCTTTCGTTCAACATCGTTTGATATCATTTGATGTTGTTTGATTACTTTTAATGCTCTTGATGGAAGTCTGGTCCCGTAAGGATCCGTTTGTCTAGATCCAGTCCATTGCCTGTGGATTGTCGGCCGGCTGTGGAATCCCGGACAGCGGTGGACTGAGCGGTGGACTGACCCCTGGATTCACCTGCCGATTGACCGGTGCGGTAGGCGCGCCTACGCTGGCGCCATGCGGTGGGACGCCCTGTTTGACGACATGGAGGCACAGCTGGCTGCGCGCCAGCGGCTGGATTTTGAGGCGGAAATTGCCGAACGCGCACTCGTGGAGTCGGCTGGGGTGGAGCTCGCGGACCGGCTCCGCGGGTCCCTCGGGCTGAGGATCCGCGTGCAGGTGTCCTCAGGGTCGTCGTTCGAGGGCGAGCTCAGCCACGCAGGCAGCGAAGCCCTGGTGCTTGATGAGTCCCAACATCAGGTACTCATTCCCTACGCGGCGGCCGCACAGTATGTGGGTCTTTCACGGGTGGCGGTCACCGAGCCGTCCGCCGTGCGCCGGCGGCTCGGTTTGGGCAGCGCCCTGCGCGGGCTCGCCAGGAACCGGGCACGGGTAACAGTTTTTGTCGCGCGCGGGCGGGCAGAGGCGGGGCTTCACGGCGCCATTGAAACGGTGGGCCGGGATTTCCTGGACCTGGCCGTGACCCGCGAGGGCCAGGAACGGGCTGCGGCAAGCGCCCGGCAGGTGGTGAGCATTCCTTTCGGCGCCCTGGCGGGCATCAGGTCCGCCGGAGCCGCGGGCGGCTAGTCAACACCGCGGGCTCAACTCCCGGCAGACTTCGCCTTCGCCTCTTCGATCATCCGGCTGGCCTCGGCATAGCGTTCCTGGATGTACTGCTCCAGCATTTTCTCCTCGACACGCCACTGGCCGCGTCCGCCCACCTGGATGGCCTTCAGCTCGCCGCTGCGGACCAGCGCATAAGCGGCCGGGGAGTTGATCTGGAGCTGCTCGGCAACATCTGCGAGAGTCAGGAATCGGGGCATGAGTCCATTTTGCCACCGTTGATGCCTCTTGGTGCCGTTATCCACAGTTTGCGTCTGTTTGGCCGTGGATCTTCCGCCGGGACCGCCCGGGCGTAACAATAGGGGATGTCCGGCATCCCGGGAACGGACGGCGACGACAGGGGGAGCGGACGCATGAGTGGAAGCGCGGCAGCCGAAGGGGCCCGTTTGAAGAGGCCGTCCTGGAAGGACCCCCGGCTCCTCGTCGGAATCCTGCTGGTCCTGGCATCCGTGGTGGGCGTTGTCTCGCTGGTCGGCGCCGCGGACCAGACCACCGAGGCGTATGCGGCGCGCGAGCCGATCGCCGTCGGCGAGACACTTACGCTCGAGAAGGTGCACCGGGTCAAAGTACGGCTCGGCGACGTGGAGCAGCACTATCTGACCCCGGAGGCCGGCCTGGAATCCGGGCTTGTGGCCGTGCAGAGGATCGGCAAGGACCAGCTGCTGCCGCGCGAAAGCGTCGGCCGGCTCGATGGGCTGGACCGCAAGCCGGTCGCCGTCACCGTTGAGGACAATCTCCCCGCCCAGGCCGTGGCGGGCTCCCGCGTGGACGTCTGGGTGGCGTTGCCGGACACCCGCAACGGCTTCAGCGAGCCCACCCTGCTCCTGTCCGGCGCAGAAATTGCGCAGGTCACCGCGGGCAGCAGTGCCCTGGGTTCCTCCCGGTCCACAGTGGTGATGGTGCTCGTGCCAGACGCCCAGATGCCCAAGCTGCTGGGAGCCCAGGCCAACAAAGCAAAGATCGCGGTCGTGTGGAATCCGGGCGGTGCCGCCCGATGAGCATTCCCGTGGTGACTGTGGGGGATTCCCGCGACGATCTGGTCGGCGGTTTGGAACGGCTGCACGGACCCGTCTCCGTTGTCCGGCGGTGCGGCGAACTGGCGGAACTGCTGGCAGCCTGCCAGAGCGGGCTGGCCCGCGCCGCCGTCGTCGCGACGGGAAGCGAAGAGCTGACGGCCTCGCTGGTGGACCGGCTGTCCGCCGTCGGGGTGGTGGTCATCGCCCTGACCGACAATCCGGAGGAAACGGCCCGGCTGCGGACCATCGGAGTGGCCGCAGAAGCCCGTGCCGTTGATGCCGCAGCCCTGGCGTCGCGGATTTCTGCAGCGGTGGCCCAGCTCAGCGGCGACGGACACCGCCAGGAGCCAGCCGCGGCCGACGTCGACTCCGCCTCTTCCGCCGCAGCCACGGCCGCTGGACAGTCGCCGCGGCCATCCGTAGCGCACGCCGCAGGCACCCGCAGCGATGCCGCGAAGGGCCGGATCATAGCGGTCTGGGGCCCGGCCGGCGCGCCGGGCCGCACCCTGGTGGCCGCCAACATCGCAGGTGAGCTGGCCGCGGAAGGACAATCCGTGCTGCTGGTCGATGCCGACAGTTACGGCGCCAGCGTGGCCGCCCTCCTGGGGCTGCTCGATGAGGCTGCCGGGCTGGCGCAGGCCTGCCGGCTGGCAGACCAAGGGCTGCTCGACGCCGAGGCCCTGCTCAGGATCGCCACCACCGTGGCGACCAAGGCCGGAACGTTCCGCGTGCTCACCGGGATCACGCGGGCGGACCGCTGGACCGAATTGCGTGCCGCGGCGCTCACGCTGGTCCTCGAGCGGGCACGCGAGATCGCCGATGTCACTGTGGTGGACACCGGCTTCTGCCTCGAAGCCGATGACGAGCTGGGCTTTGACGCGGGCGCGCCGCGGCGCAACGCCGCGACCCTGAGGAGCCTGGAACTGGCCGACACAGTCTTTGCCGTCGGAGCGGCCGACTCCATAGGAGTGCCGAGGCTGGTCCGCGGCCTGGCCGAGCTTCAGGCAGCCGTCCCGCAGGCATCACCCCAGGTGGTCATGAACAAAGTCCGCGCCGCCGCCGTCGGCCGGTCGCCGGAACGCCAACTCCGGGCGGCATGGGAGCGCTACGGCCCGGCGGTGTCCCTGTCGGCGTTCCTGCCGTCGGACCCCGCGGCGAGCGATGCGGCGCTGCTCTCGGGGGCGCTTTTGCTCGAATCAGCCCCCGAATCCGAGCTGCGGCGGGCGATCGCCAAATTGGTTTGTGCACCTGACCAGCGAAACACGAAATCCTTTGTCTTTTCTTCCACAGCACGGCGCCGGACAAACGGTTAGGGTCATCGTAAGGGCCGCAAAGAGGCGGCTGTGAACTTCTTTTATGGAGGCGTTTCGATGTCGTCTGGGTCCAGCGTGGAGGATCAGCCCGTTTCGATCAGTGGTAGCAAGAGCTACCTCGGGGATTACTACGAGCACCTCGCGGAGGAGGACTTCCGGGCATATCCGGAGGAAGTCCTGACGGCAAGGGCCGATACCCACCGCCAAATCGCGGCGACCCGGCTGCCCGGCGTCGCGAACATTGCCATCCATGACGAGGCCGACTGCACCGTCCTGTACATCGTCACCGATGACATGCCCTTCCTCGTGGACTCCGTCAATGCCGAACTGGTCCGCCAGAACGCCCCCATCCACCTCGTGCTCCACCCGCTTTTCGTGGTGACCCGCAACCGCGAGACCGGAGAACTGGTCAAAGTCGCGCGCGTCCCCTCCCACCTGGGCATCTCCAGCGGAGACACGGCGGCCATGCCGAACCTCTCCCACCTGATCGCCGAGGGCGACAACTCCTCGCACATGGAATCCTGGATCGCCGTCGAAATCGACCTCGCCGGCGAGGACAAGCGCGCGGAACTCGTCAAGGGAATCTCCCGGGTGCTCGGCGACGTCCGCGCCGCCGTCGAAGACTGGCCGAAGATGCGCACGAAGGCCCTTGAAATCGCCGCGGACCTGGACCGGCTGGCCAACCGGGCGCAAATTGCCGAGCTCCGCCAGGCCCAGGACCTGCTCCGCTGGCTCGATGACGGAAACTTCACCTTCCTCGGCTACCGCGAATACGACCTCGTGAACGAGTCCGGCGAGGATGTGCTGGAACTGCGCGAGGAAAGCGGACTGGGCCTGCTCCGCGCCGGCGCGGACACCCGCCAAATCCAGCACCTGACCGAGGCCGGCAGGAAGAAGGCCCGCGAGAAGCGCGCCCTCGTCATCACCAAGGCAAACTCGCGCTCCACCGTGCACCGCCCCGCATACCTGGACTACATCGGCGTCAAGAGCTTCGACGCCGCGGGCAACGTCAACGGGGAACGGCGCTTCATCGGCCTCTTCGCCACGACCGCTTACGCCGGATCCGTCCGGGACATCCCGGTGGTCCGGGAAAAAGTGGCCGCTGTGCTGCACGACGCCGGCTTCCCGCCGGATTCCCACTCGGGCAAGGACCTGCTGGGCATCCTCGAAACCTATCCGCGCGACGAGCTCTTCCAGATCGAAATCCCGGACCTCGCCGCCATCGCAACTGGCATCCAGCGGCTTCAGGAACGCCGCCGGACCCGGCTCTTCCTGCGCCCCGACATCTACGGACGGTTTATGTCCGCCGTGGTCTACCTGCCGCGCGACCGCTACACCACCAACGTCCGCCTGCGCATTGAGCAGGAACTGCGGGAGACGTTCAACGCCGTGTCCATCGACTACGAGGCGCGGATGACCGAATCCGCGCTGGCCCGCCTGTTCTTCCGGATCCGGCTGCCGAAGGACGCCGATGTCAGCCACGTCAACAGCGATGAGCTGGAGAAGCGCCTGGTCCGGGCCGCCCGTTCCTGGGGCGAAGGCATCTCCGAGGTCCTGCGCGCCCGCGCCGACAGCGGCGGATCCGGCGTCAGGGAGGACGGGTCCAAGGAACTGGCCGCTGTCTGGGCCGAGGCGTTCCCGGCCAGCTATCGCGTGGACTACGAGATCGAAGACGCGCTGGAGGACATCGACCGCTTCGAGAAGTACGGCGCCGCGGCCGAACGTGCCGCGGAGGCCGCCAAGGAGCTGCCCGGCGTCCACGTCTACCTGCCCGAAGGTGCCGGAGCCACGCTGGAAGAGGACGCCCGGGTCAAGCTCTACATGCTCGAGCCAAAGAGCCTGAGCCAGATCCTGCCGTACTTCCATAACCTGGGCCTCGAGGTGCTGGACGAACGCCCGTTCGAGATCGAGACCGCGGATCACCGGGACTTCTTCCTCTACGACCTCGGCCTCAAGTACCCCGCCGGAGTGGATCCCCGCGCCACGGGCCAGCTGCTGGCCGAGTCCTTCGGCGCCGCTGTCACCGGCGCCGTGGAGTCGGACAGCTTCGACCGGCTCGTTCTGCGCGAGGGCATGCACTGGCGCCAGGTGGTCGTGCTGCGCGCCTACGCCAAGTACATGCGGCAAATGGGCAACACCAACTCCTTCGGCTTCCTGGCCGACACCCTGCTGGCGAACCCGGATGTCACCCGGGGACTCAGCGCCCTGTTCGCGGCACGCTTTGACCCGGCGCTCAGCGACGCCGACCGCCTGCTCAAGGAGATCGAGGTCCTCGCCGGACTGGATGAGGCGATCGAGCAGGTCGCGACCCTCGACGCCGACCGGGTGCTGCGGACCTTCAAGAACCTGATCCAGGCCACGCTTCGGACCAACTACTACCAGAACAAGGCCCACCTGAGCTTCAAACTGGATCCTTCGCGGATCGAGGGCCTGCCGTTCCCGCGCCCCATGTTCGAGATCTGGGTCTACTCTCCCCGGGTCGAGGGTGTCCACCTCCGCTTCGGCAAGGTGGCCCGCGGCGGGCTGCGCTGGTCCGACCGGCGAGAGGACTTCCGCACCGAAATCCTGGGCCTGGTCAAGGCGCAGACTGTCAAGAACGCCGTGATCGTCCCGACCGGCGCCAAGGGCGGCTTCTACGCGAAGCAGCTGCCGGACCCGGCCGCTGACCGCAGCGCCTGGATGGCCGAGGGCATCGAAAGCTACAAGACCTTCATCCGCGGCCTGCTGGACATCACGGACAACCTCATCACGACGCCGGAAGGCGAAACGCTGGTGCCGCCGGCCGACGTCGTGCGCCATGACGACGACGATTCCTACCTCGTGGTGGCAGCAGACAAGGGCACGGCGTCCTTCTCCGACGTCGCCAACGGCCTGGCCGCGGAAT
Organism: Arthrobacter sp. 2MCAF15; assembly: GCF_052115605.1. Classification (NCBI taxonomy): domain Bacteria; kingdom Bacillati; phylum Actinomycetota; class Actinomycetes; order Micrococcales; family Micrococcaceae; genus Arthrobacter; species Arthrobacter sp. 2MCAF15. The sequence goes on from NZ_JBFRGZ010000001.1 coordinate 159,760, forward strand.
ACGGCTTCTGGCTCGGCGACGCGTTCGCCTCCGGCGGCTCGGTGGGCTATGACCACAAGGCCATGGGCATCACCGCCCGCGGCGCCTGGGAGTCGGTCAAGCGCCACTTCAGCGAGCTGGACCTCGACACACAGTCCGAACCGTTCACGGTCGTGGGCGTGGGCGACATGTCCGGAGACGTGTTCGGCAACGGCATGCTGCTCTCCAAGCACATCCGTCTGCTGGCAGCCTTCGACCACCGGCACATCTTCCTGGATCCCACGCCGGACGAGGCAACGTCCTACGCGGAGCGCCTGCGGCTCTTTGAACTGCCTCGGTCATCCTGGGACGACTACAACAAGTCGCTCATCAGCGAAGGCGGCGGCGTCTTTGCCCGGCAGGCCAAGTCGATCCCCGTGTCGGCACAGGTCCGCGCCGCCCTCGGCCTCCCTGAGGGCACCACGGAGCTGAGCCCGCCGGAACTCCTGCGCGCCATCCTCCTCGCGCCGGCGGACCTGCTCTACAACGGCGGCATCGGCACTTACGTAAAAGCCAGCACCGAAACGAATGCCGAGGTCGGCGACAAGGCCAACGACTCCATCCGCGTCGACGGCCGCGAGCTGCGGGTCAAGGTGGTCGGTGAAGGCGGAAACCTGGGCATGACCCAGCGCGGACGCATCGAGGCAGCGCTCCAGGGCGTCATCCTCAACACCGACGCGATCGACAACTCGGCCGGCGTTGACTGCTCGGACCACGAGGTCAACATCAAGATCTTCGTGGACCGGATGGTCGCGGCCGGCAAGCTTGACCCTGCCGAACGTGCGGACTTCCTGGCATCCATGACCGAGGAGGTCGGCCGGCTGGTACTCGAGGACAACATCGACCAGAACATCCTCCTGCTCAACGACCGCATGCGGGTCTCCGAATGGAGCCCCAGCTACGAACGGCTCATGGACTGGCTGGAAAAGTCTGCCGACCTCAAGCGCGACCTCGAGGCGCTGCCCACCACGGCCACGTTGCAGGAGCGCCTGGAACAGGGCCAGGGGCTGACGTCCCCGGAACTTTCGGTCCTGGCCGCTTACGCCAAGATCGAACTTGCCAGCGCGCTGCGCGACAGCGACCTCGCCGATGACCCGTGGTTCCGCACGACGCTGCGGGCCTACTTCCCGAAGCAGCTGCGGGAGAGGTTCGACGCCGAACTGGACACCCACCCGCTGCGCCGCGAAATCATCGCGACCGTGGTTGCCAACGACATGATCAACCTCGGCGGCATTACCTTCGCGTTCCGCACGATTGAGGAAACCTCGGCCACGGAATCCGCCGTAGCCAAGGCGTTCGTGGCCCTCCGCGAGGTCTACGAGCTGGACATCATGGTCAAGGAACTCAACGAACTGCCGGCGTCGTTCCCGACTGAACACTGGAGCACCGTCCACCTGGACATCCGGCGGCTCCTGGACCGCGCCGTCCGGTGGCTCCTGGGCCAGGGTTCCGCGTCCCGTCCCATTGCCGACATCGTGGCCGAATTCAAGCCGCTCATGGATCCCATGCGGGCCCGGCTGCTGGACTACCTCCGCGGCGACGACCGCGCCCGTGTGGCCGAATGGCTGGAGAAGGCGCGCGGCTGGGACCTTCCCGAGGACCTGGCACACCGCTGGGCGGAGCTGTTCGAGAGCTTCGTGCTCCTGGACATCGCCAAGATCGTCCATGTCAGCCCGGAATCCGTGGCCGACATTGCCCACGTGTATTACACGGTGTTTAACCGCTTCCACGCAGATTCGCTCCTCGAACGCATCACCAAGCTTCCGAGGGCGGACCGCTGGCAGGCTTTGGCCCGCGCAGCCCTGCGCGATGACCTCTACTCCACCGTCTCGGACATGACGACGGCGGTCCTGGAGAGCACTCCGGCCGGGACGCCCGCGGAAGAGAGGCTGGTGGCCTGGGAAGGCCAGAATGTGGAGCAGCTCGGCCGGGCGAAGTCCATGTTTGACGAGGTCAATGCCCTCGAGGCCGATGACATGGCCTCGCTGTCGGTAGCATTGAGGCTCTTGAGGTCAATCGTTCGACGCTAGGGGCTGCCGTCCCCGGTGTCGCAAATGGAGGTGCTGTGGCAATCTTTACGGACCCTATCAGGGAGCATGCTGATTTTGGGCCGGGGGACGCCGAGTGGCTGCACCTCCTGGTCGGCGACTGGCAGATGGTCGCCGACCTCGCGTTCGCCGACCTTGCCCTGTGGTTCCCGCATCCTGAGTTCGGCTACGTGGCACTCGCCCACGTCCGCCCCTCCACCACGCACACGGTGTTCCACGCCGACTTCGTGGGGGAGGGGATCAGGTCGGACCTGCAGCCGCTGGTCGACAAGGCCTGGGAGAGCCGCGCGATCGAACGCTCCAACGAGACCAACTGGAGCAGCGACATGGCCCTGCGGGTCGAGGCGGTCCCGATGGTCCGCAACGGCCGCACCCTTGCCGTCGTGACCTCGCACATGGACCTCTCCAGTTCGCGGATGCCCTCACGCCTTGAGCTCACCTACCGCCAATGCGCCTACGATCTGTTGCGCATGGGAACCCTGGGGCTGTGGCCGGACTTCGCGTCGCCCACGGGCTCGCGGCGCGGCGCCCCCCGCGTGGGTGACGGCCTGATCAGGCTCGACGCCGAGGGGATCGTGCAGTACGCCAGCCCCAACGGCGTTTCCGCGTTCCGCCGCCTCGGTGACGGCGAGTCCCTCGAGGGCCGGTCCCTCGCCGAGGTGACCGCCGGGCTCCTGAAGGACCGGCGCATGGTCGATGAGACACTGCCGCTCGTCGTCACGGGCCGCATGCCGTGGCGCAGCGAAATTGAGTCGCGCGGCGTCAGCCTATCTTTGCGGGCCATCCCGCTGCGCGACGAGCAGCAGCGGTTCGGGGCCCTTGTCCTGTGCCGGGACGTTTCGGAGCTGCGTCGCCGGGAGATGGAACTGGTCACCAAGGACGCCACTATCCGCGAGATCCACCACCGGGTGAAGAACAACCTGCAGACTGTGGCCGCCCTGCTGCGGATGCAGTCGCGGCGCATGGTCAGCGACGAGGCCAAGCAGGGGCTCGAGCAGGCCATGCGGCGGGTGGCGACCATTGCCCTCGTCCACGAGACGCTGTCGCAGGGCCTGACCCAGAGCGTTGACTTTGACGAGCTGATCGGCCGCCAGTTCCGGCTTTCGGCCGAGGTCGCCTCGCCCTCGCAGCAGGTCAAGACCCAGCGTTCTGGACTCTTCGGGGACCTGCCGAGCGACTTCGCCACCCCGTTGGCCCTCGTTATCAACGAACTGGTCACGAACGCCGTCGAGCACGGGCTCGAAGGTCGGACCGGTACTGTCTGGCTGGTGGCCGACCGCTCAGAAACCGAGGACGGCGACGAACTTCTCACCGTGAGGGTGGAGGACGACGGCGTCGGGCTGCCCGACACGCCGTACACCGAGGGTCTTGGCCTGCAGATCGTGCGCACACTGGTCATGAGCGAGCTCGGCGGCACCATCCACTGGCAGGCCAGGGAGGGCGGGGGAACCGCAGTCCAGATTGTCCTGAGCCTTACGGCGCGTTGAGGGCTTAAACGGGCAATGGCCGCGGACCCGTGGGTCCGCGGCCATTGCTGCTGTTTGGTGCTTGGCGGCCGGAATTCCGGCAGCGGGATCAGGAAGCGCGCCGTGCCCGTGCTGCGCGGCGCTTCAGGGCGCGGCGTTCGTCCTCGCTCATGCCGCCCCAGACGCCGGCGTCCTGGCCGGACTCCAGAGCCCATTGCAGGCAGGTGTCCACGACGGGGCAGCGCCGGCAAACGCTTTTCGCTTCCTCGATCTGCAGGAGGGCAGGGCCGGTGTTTCCTACGGGGAAGAACAGCTCCGGGTCCTTGTCAAGGCAGGCTGCGCGATTACGCCAATCCATGCTGATCAGTCACTCCATTCCTGGGAACTCGTTAAATGCCTTTGTGAAATTATTCACTAGAGGCTTCATAAGAAAAGGGCCCATTGGGGCCCCCTCGGTCATCTGGATTAAGCGTGTCATGTTAACGCTGTGTAAACAAGGGGTAATAGAGGTCAGGATGCCTCGAGACCGTGAGCGATGCATCACATTCAGTGGCGGCGTCCTCACATCTAGACGACTATGTCCGGTAGTGTGCCAGTGTGTCAAGGCCCCCTGTGAACCCTGAAGACCCGCATGAAAATGCCGGCGAAGACCCGCATGAAAATGCCCGTGAAGACCCGCGTGAAAATGCCGGCGAAAACGGTGAAGACCATGCCGGTGAAAATTCGCTCCCGCGCCCAGCCGGAGAATCGGCCGGAGCCGCCGCCGGGGACTCTGCCGGAATCTCTGTGCGGCCACGCGGAATTATTGTCATCGCGGTCGTCGTCGCGCTGGAGGCCGCGGCGCTGCTCGTGGCCGGYGGCTGGTACGGAACTCAGCTCCTGACCGGCGCGCCTGTCCTCTCCTTCTGGGGCGCAGTCTTCACGCTGTGCCTGCTTCTGGCGTTCTCCATATGGCTCTTTGCCGTGGCACGTTTTTTGCTGCGCGGGTTCCGTTGGCCGCGGGCAGGTGCACTGGTGGCCCAGCTCTTCGTACTGACCATTGGCTTCCCGACCCTGACAGGCGGTTATCCGGTGGCCGGGCTGGCCATGCTCATCCCCGCTGTGACCGCGATCGTGCTCCTGTTCGACAAGCGGGTCATAGCCTTCGCCTCACGGGCCGCCGGAGCCCCGCCCGCTCTCTAGCGGGCCGTCTCGGGCCTCATGCTGCCCGGGGAGTAAGCGGAGCTGCCTGCCGGCAGGCCACGCCGCAGCCAACTGGACCGGCGTTGCCCGGCCGTCGGAAATGACGACGGCGCGTCCCGGCGGAGGGCTGTCTTCCGCGTCAAACCGGACCCCAAACGGCTCTCCATCCATGAGCCCCCGCGGACAAATCAGGACCGCCCGTCCCTGGCTGCGGGCGATGGCAGCGAGGACCACCCGTTGCCCGAAGGCCGGGCCGAATCCCGCAGCGAGGATCACGCTCCAGCCAAGACTGTTCAGGGCCGCCAGGGCGCTGTTGGCCTCCTGTGAAAGCAGGTCAGCGTCGTCCGCGAGCGCTATCGCTGTGCGGTCCAGGACGCCCCTGAGCGCGCTGGCGTGGACATCGGGCCAGTACTTGCCGGGATCGGTGCCCCGCTGCGGCGCGAGCCAGGTGCGGCCACGGTTCATCCGCGGGAGCGCAGCCAGCAGGCTGCTCTTTCCGGATCCGGGGCCGCCGAGGACCGCGAGGACGCCACCGTCCGGCAACCGAACTGCCTCCGTCCGAAGTTCGTCGCCGCCGACCCCGAGGAGCAGCGGTGCTGCCGGCTGGCCCGGGCCGGAGCTGCCGCCGCGGGCCAGCACCTCGTCCACGGTCACCAACGCAGGCAGCGGGTCCACACGGAAGGGCCTCGTCGCGATTGCCCCGCCAGTGGCGTACGGCGCGCCGGTGACCGCTGGTTCAAACAGCTGGGCCGCGTGGCCGCTCGCCAGGGGGCCCGGCACAAAGGCGCCGAACACAGCGACGCGGCCGGAGACCGGTTCCAGCGCCGGCAGCCGCGGCCACGCAAGTCGGCCCTCTTCGGTGGAACCTGCGGGAAAGTAGATCCGGTTTGGCAGGCCAGCAAAAAACCTGGCTGTCACGAGCTCGCGCCCGCCGGAGGCGATGACCGTAATCGCCGCCCTGGAACCGTCCCGCACGATGTCGTGAACCAGGTCTTCGGCCCACGCCAACGGCCCGGAACGGAAGGCCGAAACCCAGGCACCCCAGCCACTGAGCACCAGAACGAGCCCGGGCCGTGGTCCGGCCGCGGGTGCACTCAACCGTGACGTGACCTCTTCGGCGACCCGCCGCAGCACCCGGGCGGCCCGGCGGACTTCGTGCAGGCCGGCCACGGCGCCGACCCGGGGGGCCGCTGCGGCGGCGCTGAAGGCACCGGCGGCGTCGAGTATGTATAAGTGCGACTCCACGGTGCGGTTCAGGAGCTGATCGACAGCGAGGACCACGGCGGCGTCGGCGGTGCCCGCGCCAGCCTCGACAAGGCCCAGATTCCCATGCCCGGCAGGGCTCCAGTCCAGCGCAGCGACGCATTGGAGTTCGGGCAGGTCCACTCGGCCCAGCCGGACCGTGTTTCGGTCGCCGGACCGGGAATCGGGATATGACAACTGCAGCGGCAGGCGATCTGCCACCGGCCGGCGGGGCCGCCGCCCGCCGGAATCCTGCCACAGGCGCACAACCGTGTCGATGAGCGGCGCCGCCCCCTGGGCCGGAGTCTTGACCGGGCCGCCGTCGGGATCATCGTCGCCGGCGGAGTCACCGGGGCGAAGCCCGGCAACGGCCTGCGGCCGCATCAGATGCTCCGTGGCCGTACGGACAGTGACCGCTCCCTCCGTCATCGCAGCGACCCCGGGCGTCAGCGTGGCCGTCTGGAACTCCTCGGGGGCCTGTGCGCCGCGGCTCAGGAACGCCCGTCCGGGACGTGTGATGGGGATGGCGGCCGCGAGTCCAGAGCCCATGACGTCGAAAGATTCGGGCCCGGACTGGACCCGGAGGGCAATGGAGGAGGTGACATTGGCCCTGATGTCGGCGTTCAGTGCTCCCTGCGGGCGCTGAGTGGCCATGATCAGATGGATCCCAAGTGACCGGCCGATGGCGGCGATCCTCATGAGCTCGGAGAGGGCGCCGGGCACTTCATCGACCAGGATCCTGAACTCATCTATGAAGATGACCAGATAAGGGACGGGCGGCCCGGCCGCCTGCGACGACTCATACGCCGCGAGATCCGGGGTCATCGCCCGGGCGAGGAGCTCCTCCCTTCGCCGGACCTCGGCCCGCAACGAAACAAGAGTCCGCTCCACCTCTGCGGCGCCCAGATCCGTCAGCATGCCGACGCAGTGCGGAAGCCCTGCCAGCGGGGCAAGACCCGAGCCGCCCTTGAAATCGATAAAGAGAAGGTTGACGCGGTCCGGTGAGTGGCTGGCCGCAAGGCCCGCGGCCAGAGTCCGCAAGAACTCGGATTTCCCTGAACCGGTGGTTCCCGCGACCAGGAAGTGCGGACCGTCCGCCTTCAGATCGATCCGCAGAGTCCCGAGGATCCCAGCGCCGACGGGCGCACCGAGTCCGGCGTCCGGGCCGCTCCGGGACCAGCGCCTAGAGACTTCCCGCGCTCCGAGGGGAAGGACGTCAGCCAGGTTGCGGCGATCCAGGACTGCCGGCGGGGGAGTTGCCGTGGTGCGCTTCGTAGCACCGAAGCCCCGGCAGAAACGGTCAAAGACCACGGCAGGGACCAGATCGGGGATGAAGACCCTGGGCGAAGCCCCCGCCGTGACGAGGACGCTGCGCCGGCCGAGGACAATTCCAGGGTGTCTTCCGGGGCGCTGCTCCGCCGAGCACTCGATCACCCTCCACCCGTGTGCCGTGGCAAGGGACCGGAACGCCGGCCCCTCACCGGCCGTCCGCGTGCTCGCAGCCGTCCCCGGCGGCCCGGGCGAGTCCCAAAGGATGAGGACTCCGCGGTCGAATCCGCCGCCGGTACCGCCCGTTCCGCTGGGACCGCTGCTACCGCCCGTTCCGCCGGGACCACCGCTACCGCCCGTTCCGCCGGGACCGCCGGGACCACCGCTACCGCCCGTTCCGTCGGCGCCGCCGGTCAAAATGGCAACGGTGGTGGCGTCATGTGCGGATAAGGTGACGCCCGGCAGGAAGCGCGCCGGCAGCGGTAGCGTATCCGCCGGGCCATGCAGGAGCAGGTGGGTGCTGCCGCAGGCCGGATAGGCGGCCAGTTGCATGACGAATGAGCGCACCAGCCCGGCCATGGCGGCCGCGGGGCCATGGACGGTTACCACCTCCGGTGCCGGGTCCAGCGTCAGGGGCACCTGCCCCAGCGGCGGCGGCCGGAAACCGGAATCCGGTGGTTCAATCCGGATATTCGCCGACTGATCCGCCAACCCGAGCCGCAGACAGATGTCCGATGACTGCCCCTCGGCGGTGCGGCCCGCAGCGATCAGTCCCGCCGCGCAGGCGATGGCCAGGTCGGCCGCGGAAGGGGCGGCCCGCCGGCGGCGTTCCCTGTCCTGCACCGTGGCCTGGGCAACTGCGGCGATCAGGTCGCGGCGCTGGCGGCGCCCTGACAGCATGGGGACGAGGACGGAGACGGCAGACACGGCGGTGAAGGCCAGAAACATCCACATGCCGGTGAGAAGTGCCAGCCCGACGCCGACCAGCAGCGGCAGCGCCGCGGCCAGGGCCATGGCGGCCCGGTGGGTGGGGGCGGCGGCGCCGCGGACAACCAGCGGGGCGGCAACGCTGGAGCCCGCGAGAGCCGTCACGGAGTCCGCGGCATTCTCAGGGACGGACGGCGGCCCGAGCCGGAGCGAAATCGTGGAGTCGCCGCACCGGATCGAGGACGCCGTGCTCACCGCGGCGGTCCGCACTTTCCGGCCGTTGATGATGGTCCCGTTGACGCTGCCGAGGTCCACGACGGTGACGTCCGAGTCCGATACGTCCAGGCGGGCGTGCTCCCGGGAGAGCGCGGCATCCGGGATCACGATTTCGGTACCGCTGCGTCCAATCCGGAACCGCCCCCGGTGCAGGGCCACAAGCGTGCCCGCACCCGGCCCGCCCTCCACCGTGAGCAGCAACGTGGCAGCCTGCGGCCGGCCCTGCACGGAGCCGGATGCCGCAGCGCCTTCAACCAACACGGCACCGTGGACCAGGGGAGGCACGCCCACGCTCATAGCGGCGACAGGGGCTCCCCGGACGGACAGCCCGCCAGTCCCGTAGCGCCGCGCGATGGCCGCCTCCAGGTCCGCGCCCGGGCAGCGGTCGGGGACCTGGATGGCCAGCTCAATGAGCTGCCCATCCGGCGTCGAACCTGACGTGGGCGTGGGCGGGGTAGGGACGCTAGGCGTGAGCCCGCAAGGTACGAGCGTGCGGGGTACGAGAGTGCAGTGGAAGATCATCGGCGACATCCTTTCCGGCATGCGGTCCGGGTTCCACGCTAAGGACGTTTCGCCCCTGCCACGCCTGGGAAAGTGACCCATGTGGAAAACGCTCCGGGAAGGGCGGCAAAGCCTGCAAAACGCGGTTCGAGGGCCGGGGCCGGAGGCGGGCACCAGAGGGTGGGCCGAGGCGCGATTCGCCGGTACCCACCGTGTCTCAGGTAGGCTAGATCAGCAGACAATGCACAACATTGAGCTGCCCGCATTCGAACCAGGAGAGTTTGTGACCGCTGACCTCGTCATCGTAGGGTCGGGCTTTTTCGGCCTGACAATCGCAGAACAGGCCGCCACTGAGCTGGGCTTGAAGGTAGTCGTCATCGACCGCCGGCACCACATTGGCGGCAACGCCTACAGCGAAAAGGAAGAGCAGACCGGCATCGAGGTGCACCGCTACGGCGCCCACCTCTTCCACACGTCCAACGACCGCGTTTGGGAGTACGTGAACCGCTTCACGACGTTCACGAACTACGTCCACAAGGTCTACGGCGTGCACAAGGGCGAGGTCTACTCCCTGCCCATCAACCTGGCCACGATCAACCAGTTCTTCCGGGCCAACCTCACCCCCGGGCAGGCTCAGGACCTGATCAAGGAACAGGCAGGCGAACTGGCCGGCACCGATCCGCAGAACCTGAACGACAAGGGCATCCAGCTGATCGGCCGCCCCCTCTACGAAGCGTTCATCAAGCACTACACCGGCAAGCAGTGGCAGACGGATCCGAAGGACCTGCCCGCGAGCATCATCTCCCGCCTCCCGGTGCGCTACAACTATGACAACCGGTACTTCAACGACAAGTACGAGGGCCTGCCGACCAACGGCTACACGGCATGGATCGAAAAGATGGCCGAGCACCCCAACATCGAGGTCAGGCTCAACACGGACTTCTTCGATGAGTCCCACGAGTACAGCAAGGGCAAGGTCGTCGGGAACATCCCGGTCGTTTACACCGGCCCCGTTGACCGCTACTTCGACTATGCCGAAGGCGATCTGTCCTGGCGCACCATCGACTTCGAAGAAGAAGTTCTCGACGTCGGGGACTTCCAGGGCACGTCGGTAGTGAACTACAACGACGAAGACGTCACGTACACCCGCATCATCGAGCCGCGCCACTTCCACCCGGAGCGCGAGTACCAGACGGAGAAGACCGTCGTCATGCGCGAATTCTCCCGTGCGGCAGAGAAGGGCGACGAACCCTACTACCCGATCAATACGCCGACAGACCGCGAGCGGCTGCTCAAGTACCGCGACCTGGCGGCTGCAGAGCAGGATGTACTCTTCGGCGGCCGGCTCGGCACGTACAAGTACCTGGACATGCACATGGCGATCGGCTCGGCCCTGGCCATGTTCGACAACAAGATCCGCCCGCACTTCGAAAGCGGCACCAAGATTGAAAGCGGGGGAGTGGACGCATGAGCGCCGCAACCGATACCCAGGCACAGTCCGTCCAGCAGTGGAGCACCCTCCAGCGGGTCATCCTGCCCAGTGCCAGCCAAATGGACACCGTCCCCCTGTACATGGACATGGGCACGGCGACCGGCATCCAGCTGCCCACGGTCGGCGGCGGCGACGGCAAGAAGGCCCGGGCGCAGTCGTTCAGCAGCTCCACCAAGGAAGCCCACGTTGAAGACTTCCTCTCACGCAGCTCCACCAAGGTCCGTTCGGGAGAACGGGTGTCCTTCGGCAGCTACTTCAACGCGTTCCCGGCGAGCTACTGGCGGCGCTGGACGACGGTGGAGAAAGTGCGCCTCCAGGTCCGCACCCAGGGCACCGGATCGGTCATCGTCTACAAGTCCAACGCCCGCGGATCCCTGCAGCGCGTTGACACCCGGCGCGTCGAGGGCGCGGCGGAGAACACCTTCGAGCTGTCCCTGGCCCCCTTCGGCGACGGCGGCTGGTACTGGTTCGATCTTGTCGCGGGCTCTGAACCGCTGGTCATGGTCGACGCCGAGTGGCAGGGCGCCGCTGTTGACAGGGCGCCCGGTTCAGTCACGCTTCAGATCACGACGCTGAACAAGACCGACTTCTGCCTCAACAACCTCCGGCTGCTGGCTGAAAACCCTGATGCCCTGAAGCACGTCCAGGAGATCCTGCTGGTCGACCAGGGCACCCAAAAGGTCGAGGACGCGGACGGTTTCGCCGACGTCCGCGCTTCACTTGGGGGCAAGCTGCGGATCATCAACCAGTCGAACCTCGGCGGCTCCGGCGGCTTTGCCCGGGGAATGTTCGAGGCCGTGGAAAACGGCAGCGACTACGTCCTGCTGATGGACGACGACATCGTCGTCGAGCCTGAAAGCATCATCCGCCTGCTCACCTTCGCTGACCGCTGCAAGACGCCCACAATCGTCGGCGGCCACATGTTCGATCTCTACAACCGGACGGTTCTCCACACGTTCGGCGAGGTCGTCAACCCGTACCGCTTCCAGCCGTCATTGCCGAGCGAGGACATGGTCCTTGGGCACGATTTCCTCTCGTCAAACCTGCGCCAGACCTCCTGGCTGCACCGCCGCTGCGACGTGGACTACAACGGCTGGTGGATGTGCCTGATTCCGACCGAGGTGATCCGGGAGATCGGCCTTTCGCTGCCCCTGTTCATCAAGTGGGACGATTCGGAGTACGGCCTGCGTGCCAAGGCGCACGGCTTCCCGACCGTCTCCCTGCCGGGTTCGGCCGTGTGGCATGTGTCCTGGATCGACAAGGATGACCTGGTCGGCTGGCAGGCTTATTTCCACGCCCGTAACCGGATTACCGCGGCCCTGCTCCACAGCCCGTACGAATACGGCGGCCGCGTGGTGCGCGAATCGCAGTATGCGGACATCAAGCACCTCGTGTCGATGCAGTACGCCACAGCGCACGGCCGCGGCTGGGCACTCGAAGATGTCCTCAAGGGTCCGTCCGGTTTGGCGGAGCTGCTTCCCACGAAGCTGCCCGAGATCCGCAAGATGATGGCCGGCTACTCGGACTCCATTTTCCGGGCCAACGCGGATGAATTCCCGACGCCGAAGATGGCCAAGCCGCCGCGCCACGGGCATGGCGTATCGCAGCCGTCCAAGGTCACCCTTCTGCCCTGGGCCGCCAAGACGGTCGCACGGCAGCTGTTCCGCCCGGTCACGACGACGAGCGCGGAACGTCCGCAAACCAACATTGCGCACCAGGACAACCGCTGGTGGAGGATCGCGCAGTTCGACAGCGCCATCGTCTCCAACGCCGAAGGCACGGGTGCCTCCTGGTACAAGCGGGACCCCAAGCGCGTGAGGGAAATGCTCACCGAGAGCAGCCGGTTGCACGCCGCCCTGCTCAAGGACTGGAAGTCGCTGAGCAAGCAGTACAAGGCGGCACTGCCCGAGCTCACGTCCCTGGATTCCTGGAAGAAAATCTTCGAAGAGCACACCCAGAGCGAAGTGAAGTAGCGTGACAACCACGATTTCCGGGGAATTGACCCGCCCGGGCCTCGGTGGTGGATTTCGGGATCTTCGCCAGTCCAGTTTTCTGCTGAAACTGCTGGTCCGCAAGGAACTGAAAGTCCGCTACCGGGGCTCGGTCCTGGGCCTGCTCTGGTCCTATGTGAAGCCCGCTGTGCAGTTTCTCGTGTTCTATGTGGCCCTGGGCGTCTTCCTGGGCCTGGAACGCAGTGCAAAAAACCCGGACGGCCTCTCGAACTATGCCGTGTATCTCTTCTCCGGAATCGTGCTGATCAACTTCTTCTCTGAAGCCCTCGGGAACTCCGCGCGATCGATCGTGAACAACGGCAACCTGATCAAGAAGATCTATCTTCCCCGGGAGCTGTTTCCGGTGGCGTCGGTCTGGGTGTCGGCCGTGCACTTCTTCCCCCAGCTGGTTGTCCTGGTGGTCGGATGCGTCTTTGCCGGGTGGCATCCGGACGCGTTCCAGCTTTTGGCGGCGGTAGGCGGATTCGCCATTGTGGGCTTCCTGGCCACCGGGCTCGGCCTGTTGTTCGGGGCCGCCAACGTGTATTTCCGTGATTCGGAAAACCTCGTTGACATGCTCCTGATGGTGGCGACGTGGGCGTCGCCGGTCATGTACTCCTGGACGATGGTGGAAGCAAAGCTGGGCCCGGGGCTCTTCGCCCTCTACCAGGCAAACCCCATCACGGTGGGCGTCGAGTTGTTCCACTACGCCTTCTGGTACCCCACAACTGACGGTTCTGCCGCGATGCCGCCGAACCTGTTCAGCCTGTGGCTGCCGATCGGCATGATCATTTCGCTGGTGGTCCTGGCACTGGGACAGCTAACTTTTCGGCGGCTTGAAGGCCGCTTTGCCCAGGAGCTCTAGATGGCAAACGCGATTGAAGTTTCCAATGTCAGCAAGGAGTTCGTGCTCCGCCACACCCGTTCCATCAAGGAGGCGGTTGTCTGGCTCGTGAAGGGCCGCAAGGGGGATCTTTCCAAGAAGTTCCACGCCCTGAAGGACGTCTCCCTCATGGTGGAAACGGGCGAAACCGTGGCACTGCTCGGCCTCAACGGATCCGGCAAGTCCACCCTGCTGAAGCACATCTCCGGCGTGATGCTCCCGGATTCCGGCAGCGTCTACACGCGCGGCCGCGTGGCGGGCCTGATTGAGGTCGGGGCGGGTTTCCATCCTGACCTGTCCGGGCGCGACAACGTATACCTCAACGGAGCGATCCTGGGGATGACGGAGAAGCAGATTAACGAGCGCTTCGACGCGATCGTGGAATTCTCCGAGATCGGTGAATTCATCGATACGGAAGTCAAGTTCTATTCGTCCGGCATGTACCTGCGCCTGGCGTTCTCCGTGGCGGTCCACACCGACCCCGAGGTCTTCCTGATCGACGAAATCCTCGCCGTGGGTGACGAACCATTCCAGCGCAAGTGCATATCCAAGATTCAGGAACTGGCCGGACACGGCAAGACTCTCGTCGTCGTCAGCCACGACCTCGACCTCGTGTCGCGCATCTGTTCCCGGGGTGTCTATCTCGAGCACGGCAACGTAGTATTCGACGGACCTATTCACGAGGCCGTTGCCCTGCTGCGGGCCTAAAAGCACTACCGCGGCCGGTGCGGCAGCGCGCCAGAAGGGACCATGTCCAATGGACATGGTCCCTTCAGGTTCCCGGCAAGCGCAGACTAGCGCAAAATAACGATGACGTTGTTTGAAAACAGGAAGAGAACTGTGACCACTTTGCCGCCGGCGGCTGTTCTGCCCCAGCCCCAGGGTTACCCCGCGCGAGCCGCGTCCGCCACCGCTTCCGGCACGGGACACAATGGCCGACGGCGACTGGACATTCAGGGGATGCGCACCCTGGCGGTGGGTGCGGTGATCCTCTATCACGTCTGGCCCGATCTTCTCCCCGGCGGGTTCGTCGGCGTCGACGTATTTTTCGTCATCTCCGGCTTCCTGATCGTGGGATCGCTTGTCCAGGAACTGGCACGTACCGGGCGCATCCGGCTTTCGGTCTTCTATGCGAAACGAATCAGGCGCCTGCTGCCCGCTTCCAGCACCGTCCTGCTGGCGACGATCCTGGGTGCTGTGGTCCTGCTGCCGCAGAACCGCTGGCAGTCCATTTCAGTGGACGTCGTCATGTCGGCCCTGCAAGTCCAGAACTGGCATCAGGCATTCAGCGTGGACAGCTATGCGGCGGCGACGGCCCTGGTCTCGCCGGTACAGCATTTTTGGTCACTGGCGGTGGAAGAACAGTTCTACCTGGTGATTCCCGTCATCCTGTTGGCGGGCGTGGCCGTTACCGTGAAACGGCGCTTCAGGATCGAAACCATATCCTTGTGGATCCTGGCCGCGGTGTCGCTGGCATCATTCATCCACAGCGTGGCATTCTCGTCCTCCCAGCATGACATGGCGTACTTTGCGACCAGCACGCGCATGTGGGAGCTCGGCGCCGGAGGTATCGGCGCCCTGCTGATTCCGAAGCTGCGGCTGCGCCCGGTGCCGGACTGGCTTTCGGGCTGGATTGGATTCGGCCTGATCGTCTATTCCGCGGTGGCTTTCTCCGTGGCGATGGACTTCCCCGGCAGCATCGCGGTTGTTCCTGTTGCCGGGACCCTGCTGCTGCTCACAGCGGGTTCGTCCGTCTCAGCCGGGGCCGGCCCCGGCACGTACTCGGTGACGCGGGTCCTCAGCCTGCGGCCCGTCACGTACATCGGCGACCTTTCGTACTCCCTCTACCTGTGGCACTGGCCGGTCGTCGTGGTCTACGTCTTCCACCTCGGGAGGGCTCCGGGCATCATCCAGGGCACAGCGATGGTGGCCATCAGCCTGGCCCTGGCTGTGGCGTCCTACCACCTCGTCGAGCAGAAGTTCCGGCACGGAGCACGCAGCCCGCAGGCGCCTTCACGCGCTGGCCGGTGGGACTCAGTGCGCAGGAATGCCTTCGTCCTGGCAGCGTGCCTGACCGTAGCGGCATCGCTGGCGGCGCTGGCGCCCTGGGCAGTGGTCGAGGCGAAGTCCCAGCAGCTGAACGCAGCCCTGAATCTGCGTGAATATCCTGGCGCGACGGCGTTTGATCCCGGCCGGCCGGCGCCCGTCCCCGGCGATGTACCCGTCCGGCCCGATCCCGGTGTGGCCTCCAAGGATGTGCCGCTGACCTGGTCGGAGACTTGCGGGAACTTCAGCCCGTCCGCCACGGGCGCCGACCAGTGCATTTTCGGGCCGCCGGGCTCATCCCAAACGATGGTCGTCGTCGGGGACTCACACGCCGCGCAATATGTGGATCCGCTGGTGATGGCTGGTTCGGCCGCGGGCTGGAAGGTACAGGCCATGGTCCGAAACGGGTGTCCCTTCACGGCCGCGCCGCCGTCGGACGGCACCACGGTGTACCGCGGTTGCTCCGAGCAGAACAGGGCGACGATGCAGCGAATCCTGCAGCTGCGGCCACGGCTGGTGGTGGTATCGGGAATGGCTCCGGCCGGTTACCGCCAGGCCCTCAACTGGGCGTGGGGCAGCCCGGAAGAACTCGTCAACGGCTATGTCCAGCTCTTGAAGCCCCTTCTGGACGCGGGAATCCGCGTGGCAGTCGTGCCCGACTCGCCCTATCCGGACTTCTCGGCTCCGGATTGCGTGCAGGCCAACGGATCTGATTCGCCTAAGTGCGAGTTCAGGGTTTCCGACGCCGGCGCCGCAGATCCGCTGCAGCTGGCCGGGGCCCGCGTGCCGGGCATCGAGATCCTCGATATGTCCGCCTACTTTTGCAGGAACGGGGTCTGCCCGGCCGTCATCGGCAACGTGCTCGTGTACCGGGACAACCACATGACCAACACCTTTGCCAAGACGCTGGCACCGGCGCTGGCCCGCCAACTCAACTTCTAGGCCCGCGCTTCTGGATCTTGCTCGGGAGCTGAAACGCAGGGCTCAGTTGCCGCAGGCTGTGACCTTGTAGAGCTTCGCCTCGCCCTGGCTGTCAACCAGCCGCACGCCTGGATTTGATGCCAGGTTTCGCAGGCCGGCGGGGGTGTGGTTTCCGCCGTGGACTTCGATCGGGCCAAAGTCGAGGATATAGAACGCGTTCGCATTGCGGACCGCCTGGCACACGCTGGCGTCCGTTGTCACGTTGCCAATCGAATCGTAAATCCGCTGAACATCGGGGGAGACGTAGCTCATGACATGCAGCTGGGCGGATTTGCGGTCGCCCAGGGCGTAGGAGAGCGCCGCACCCGTGTAGGGGTTGTCGATCAGCAGGGCACCCTCGGGAACGGACTGGGGCAGGCGTTTCATGAGCTGGAGCTCGTCGGTGGAGACGAGCGGCGAATCGGCGGCAAGCTTGTAGTTTCTCGCCCCCTGTTCGACCTCAAGCTCCAGGCCGCCTTGCTGGCCGAGGGCCACGGCGGCGACTACCACGGCAGCAATGCCCACGGTTCGATATGCGGCGGTTCCGGTGCGGCCCCAGCGCGGTGAGCCGTCGAGGACCCGTTCGAGGGGCTTGGACCGCTCGCGCACGGCCAGGATACGGCGTCCTGCCCAGTCGATGCCGACGGCGACGAGCAGGACCGCAACCACCGGCAGCAAAGCCGCGATCCGATAGCTGTCGTTGTACCAGACGCCGGTCAGGAGGTCCCGGGTCTCGGACTGCGTAAATCCGGAGACCACAACGAACAGGTACGTGAACAATGCGAAGACGGCGGCTATCCATACACGCTGCCAGCGGTCCTGGAAGCAGGCCCAGAGGCCTAGGAGTACCAGTGGTGCCACAAGCCAGGCCAGTGACAACCCGGTGGGCGAGATGGTGACCGCCTCGCCGATGGCCTTCGGGATGCTCTGGTACGGGCCCCAGAAGGAAGCCTCCAGGGGCGGGCGCAGATTGGTCCACAGGAGGCTGAACGCGACCGCGTAGGCAACCGCCGGCAGGACCAGCCTGGTGACATACAGGCGGGCGCCTGCCTGCTTGCGCCGGAGGGCAGCAGCATAGTGCCACGCGAGTGTCGCGACCATGGGCAACGTCCAGGTCAGCCATGCCATGAACGTTGTGGGGTGCGCGACAATAAGTCCGGCAAGTGCCAGGAGCAGGGCCAAAATGGTGGCGAGGTCGCGGCGGACAAGTCCAGGCGTAAGCCCGGCACAGGAGGCTGCGAGGGCGACGCTCGCCGGCAGCACGCTGATGGCCAGCAGGTTGGGGTAGAGAACTCCGAAGTCCATCATGAGCAGCGGGAAGGCGCCAAGCGACGCCGACGCAATGCCTGTGGCGATGAGCGCGGCGGGGCGGTCCCCGACGACCCACTTGGCCAGGAGCATGCATCCCAGCGGCCAGAAGACGGCAGCCAGCACGATGCTGGTGATGTTGACGGAGAGCGGGACGCTCGCCCCCGTTGCCAGGGCGACGAGGGTAGCTACGGCGTTCCACCCTGCCGGGTAGGCGCCGCCGCCGGTCATGGCGCCAAGGGTCAACGAGGAAGCCTGGCCGGTGTCCAGGGCAAACTTGACCGAATTCAGGTGGAAGACGGCGTCGTAGGTCTGGGAAATGGCCTCGGGGCTGCCGATCAGGTGGATGGAGTGGACGGCAAGGAGCGCGCCGGCGATGACGACGCCGGCGAACGCCGTGAGGTCGCCACGGACGTCCGGAATGTTCAGCGGATTCGGTCCGGTTTTGGCCGGACCGGATGGCCGGAAACGGGCCGCCCAGAGGCCAAGCAAGGCGAGTGCCACCGCCACCGCAGCCACGGGAAGCACCCCGAACCTGACCTTGAGGAAGGGGGTCAGTGTGGATGTGATGACGACGACGCCCACGGTCAACGCAGGGGCCAGCGCCAAGGCGCTAAATCCCCTGAACCGCAGGGCGATGGCGATGATGAGCCCGGGCATGACAAGGACGACGCAGGCGATGAGGACCTGCGGCAAGACGGACAGCCACATGAAGGGTTACGGCTCCAGAAGTCCGAGGAGGTACGCGCCATAGCCGCTCTTGACGAGCGGCTCCGCGCGCTGGCGGAGCTCATCATCGCTCAGGAAGCCCTGGCGCCAGGCGATCTCCTCGGGGGCGCCGATCTTCAGGCCCTGGCGGTTCTCGACCGTCCGGATGAAGTTCGAGGCGTCATTCAGGTCATCAAAGGTTCCGGTGTCGAGCCAGGCCGTTCCGCGGGGCAGGATTTCGACGCGGAGCTTGCCCTTTTCGAGGTAGGTGCGGTTGACGTCGGTGATTTCCAGTTCGCCGCGGGGAGAAGGCTTGAGGTCCTTGGCGATCCCGACGACGTCGTTGTCGTAGAAGTACAGGCCCGGCACTGCATAGTGCGACTTGGGCCGCTCGGGCTTTTCCTCCAGTGAGACTGCTTGGCCGGCATCGTCGAACTCCACGACGCCGTAGGCCTTGGGGTTCTTGACCCAGTAACCAAAGACGGCGCCGCCGTCGATGTCTTCATGTTTACGCAGCTGGGTCCCCATCCCCTGGCCGTAGAAGATGTTGTCGCCCAGCACCAGCGCCACGGTTTCGTTCCCGATGTGTTCCTCACCGAGGATAAAGGCCTGGGCCAGTCCGTCGGGAGAGGCCTGCTGGACATAGGTCAGGCTGATGCCGAACTGCGAGCCGTCTCCCAGGAGGCGCTTGAACTGCTCAGCGTCGTGGGGGGTGGTGATGATCAGGATGTCCCGGATGCCGGCCAGGATCAGCGTCGACAGCGGGTAGTAGATCATCGGCTTGTCATAGACCGGGACGAGCTGCTTGCTGATGCCGTGAGTGATCGGATGAAGTCGAGATCCGGTCCCGCCGGCAAGAATAATTCCGCGCATGGTATACATCCTCTCCTACCCGTCTGCCGTCGGCCAAACCCGCGCAGGGGCATGGTGCTCCCTGCCGTCGGGGTGGCGTCAGACTGTATGCCGGCGGCCGGTCCGACCCCGGAGGCCGTCGACGGCGCCGCGGAGGGCCGAGGTGAGCCGTGCAGAACGGCCGGGGGCCAGCAGGGTCACGATCAGCAGATGCCGAAGATCGGCCCACATTCCGCCGGCCACCCATCCGGGATACCGGCCGGCGTACCGGCGGCCCGTGAGGACACGATTCCTGAAGATGTAGTAGTAGCGCCAGGTCGCCGCGGTGCGTACCTGCAGCGGCCGGCCGCCGGCCGCGACGGGCCGGCCCAACACCCTCGCGTCCACCATTGTTCCGAGCGAGTGGTCGAACTCTGCTGCCGCGAGGACGGTCGGAAGGCCTGCGTGGAGGGCCCGGTAGTAGTACTCAGTGTCGACCAGGTCGATGAAGAGCTCTTCCCAGAACCCGCCGATGGCCTCCAGGGTACTGACCGGGATCAGGAGGCCAGACTGGATCGGTTCCCTGCCCAAGGCGAGCCCGTTCCGGGTTCCGGCACGCAGGACCGGGTTTCCATGAATCCTGGCCGGGGAGATGAGGCCGGGCTCGACGCCCACGGCGCGGGCCTGCGCCGCCGCATCGCGCAGGGCCTGGACGTAGCCCGCGGGCAGGTGGGAGTCCTGATCAACGGTGAGGATGTATTCGGGGTTGCCGCGCTCGCGTGCCGTGCGGACGCCGGCGTTCAAGGCGGCGCCAATGCCCACGTTCTCCGGGAGGCGCACGACGTCTGCACCGGCTGCGGCGACCGCGGCGAAAATGGACTCGTAGCCGGGACCGCCGCCGTCGTCAACCACCACCACGGCTTCCACCTGGTCCTTGAGGGAAATGACGTTGTTGACAAGCGCGGCCGTGGGACGGAATGCGGTAACGACCCCCGTGACGCCGGTGGCGCCCGTGGCAGGGACGAGGGACTTGCCAGTCACGTGGGGATCGCTCACTTTCCGAAGGAATGCCGCAGGAGGATGCCGAGCGTCCCCGAGGCACTTTGCCGGAGCGTGCCGGCGAGGATCAGGAGGGCATGGGCGCGGGAGGTGAGCCGCAGCCGCGCGGCGCGGGCCGCCTTGCGCCAGCCCTTCGCCGTGCACAGCGCCGCGGCCAGATCGAAGAAGTCGCGYTCACCGACGAACCGGGATCCGTCGACGAGTTTCGCGGAGGACGCGCTGCTGGTGTGCCGGCGGTATTCGAAGCAGATCTCGGGGACGATCAGCAGCTCGGCCCCGCCAAGCACCATGTCCATGACCAGGGCGAGGTCCTGGATGACGGGGAAGCCGTCGCGGAAGTCGTAGTCCCGGATCCGGTCGCGGCGGAAGGCAAGGGAGGGCCAGTAGAGCCAGTCGCCGTGCAGGAGGCTCACCGCCAGCCGTTCGCCGGCCACGAGGCGTGGCCCCGTGCCGCGGGGCTTGACCAGCCGCTGCTTGACGATGTCCACCAGGGGAACGGAGGCTTTGCCGTGCTCGTCAATGATCTGGACACCGGGCTGGATTATCCAGGCATCGGGGAACTCGGCGTGTGCGCGGAGCACGACGTCAACGAAGTTTGGCAGCAGCACGTCGTCGCATCCCATGACCACCAGGACGTCCTCGGTGGCCAGCGATACGCAGGTCCTGAAGTTTTCGGTGATTCCGGCGTTCTTGTCCTTGCGGATGTACGTGATCCGGGGGTCATCCATGGCCTCGACGTAGCGCCTGACTTCGTCGCCCGGGTAGGCGTCGTCGACCACTGTGAGGCGCCATTCCGGGCTGGACTGTGCCACAACGCTGTCGACGGCCTGCATCATGTAGCTGACGTCGCCCCAGTACGGGATAAAAATGTCTAATGCCATATCGCCGCGCCTACTTCGCCGTCGGCGTCGCCGGAGCGTCGCCGTCGGAGTCTTGGGAGGACATGTCCTCGACCATGGTCCGGAGGATCGCTACTTCCTCGGCGAGGGTTCGCGTCTCGTCTTCGACCACAGACAGTTCCCAGGACAGGTGCAGGCAGACACCGAGCAGCAGCAGGATGCTGATGATGAACAGCAGGTTGGACGGCAACTGGACGCCGACCCGTTCCGCCACGATCGTCAGCAAGCTGGGAAATGCGGCCAGAATCAGGGTGCCGATCCCGACGAAGAGCCAAAGCGCGGCGTATTTCTCGCGAAGCTTTTTCCGGCGGAGCATCTCGAAGACGACGCCGACGATCGCCAGGGCAAGGAAAAAGGCGGCCCAATTGCCCATCAGACGGCTCCTTCGGCGGCCAGCGCGGGACCGGAAATGGTTGACCGCTTGCGGGTCAGCGCGAACATGAGGGCGAAGACGGACCGGCCGAGATAGACGGCGGCCTTCACGGGGTTGTGGCTGGGCGTGCCTCCCTGCCGCGGGCGCATTTCCACCGGGACTTGGGTCACGCGGCAGCCAGAACGGATCGCCACGACCAGGGAGTCGATGGTGTCGCCCAGATATTCCGCGGGGTAGTGGTCCAGGTACTGGTTGATGGCACGTTCGTTCGCGGCCCGAAAGCCGCTGGTCACGTCCGTGAGCCGGGTCTTGGCCAGCCCGGAAATGACCTTGGCGAGGAGCTGCATGGCCCACTTGCGCGGGCCGCTGACCGTGTAGTCGCCGCGGTCGGCAAATCGGGCTCCGATGGAGATATCGGCGTGCTCCAGGCCTGCCAGGACCTCGTGGATATTGCGCGGATCGTGCTGTCCGTCGGCATCCACCTGGATCACGCGCCGGTAGCCGAGGCGCTGGGCGTACTTGAATCCGGCCCTCATGGCGCCGCCGACCCCAAGGTTGAACGGCAGGGTCAGCACTTTTGCCCCGGCTGTCGTGGCCACGGCGGCCGTGGCATCCGTAGAACCGTCATTGACGACCAGAACATCATAGGGCCGGCCAATGTTGAGCACTTCCCGGACCGTATTCCCCACGGACTCGGCTTCGTTCCACGCCGGCATTATGACCAGCACACGGGTCGAGTCAAGAATTTTCATAGTTCTCCAATATAGCAACGGCCCTCGGGCGGCCGATGGAGTGGGCGGAACCAGGGCAGGGATGTGTGATGGCCCGGGCGAACACGGCGGCGGAGGCGGCCGCCGGCCACGGGCATCTGCCGATCACGCTGCCGATCCTACCTTCCGGCCCTGGCCGCGGGCGGCCGCGGGCAGGATCCGGAGGGACGGGCGCAGCAGGCCAAGGAACAACAGCGCCTCGCTCACGGCCATGCCCAGCGCGACGCCGGGAACATTGGCCGCCGTGCCGGCTGTCACCATCAGGAGCACGCCGACAACTGCCGAGATTGCGGTCCAGATGAGCACCGACCGCTGGCGCTGGGCCGGGATCAGCACGTTCCTGATCAGGGGCGTGGAGGAGGAGATGAAGAAGAAGGACACACCGTAGTACAGGCACGTCAGCGTGTCCGCGCGGACAGCCTCGCCAAACATGACGCCGGAGACCCACGGGCCGAAGAGCGTGAGGAAGATCCCGCCGGCGAGCCCCAGGGCAGCATGTGCAGCGATGGCGAAGAGGTGCCGGCGCCGCGGATCGGCAGCATCGTGTTCCAGGGTCCAGCCCTGGAACGTGTTGCCCAGCGCGACGATCGTGAAGAGTCCCAAGCGGTAGATGGCGTCAGCGGAGGCGAAGCCGGCCGTGGCGGCGGCCGAAGGCACGGTGGCGGTGGCGATCGGAACGGGGGACGAACCGTAGGCGCTTCCGGTGAAGTTGATGCCGGCAGTACCGGCGTTTGGCATGATCTCCCGCAAGACCTTCCGCGGGCTTCGGGGCAGCCAAGTCCCGGGCTCGCCGAACCTGCGGTGGAACGCGACCAGCGCCACCAGCGTCGACACGACGGACACCGCCCCGTACGTCCAGACCTGGCCGGTGACGAGGATGATCGGGGCGCTGATAATGGCCGCGAAGAAGCGGGGGAGTGTGTCGTAGACAGCAAGGATGCGCGGCTGGCCCGTGCCGATGCCGTACCACGCGGGGGAAAACCCCGTCAGTGCCGTCGCCCAGGCCATCGTGATGGCATCGAGGCGGAAGCCTTCTCGGGCCACGAGCGCGACTATCACGCTCATGACGGGCAGGACGAGGACCGCGATCAGGGTCCGCGAACGGATACTGCTGGAATACAGCGCAGCCCGCCTCGGGAAAGCGCCGGCGCGCGCAATTTCAACGGGGCCGGAGATGTTCCAGCTCCAAAGGATGATGGTCGCGGCAAAGATGCCGATGGCTTGGCCGGAGGTGATGCTGGACCATCCGGCGGCCCCCACGACGCGCGAAACGACCGGCAGGAGCAGGAACGGCAGCACCAGCGCCAGCAGCGGCAACACGGTGAAGCCTGCAAGCCTGATCAGAACGGGTCTCATGCGGTACGGTCCTCGTGCTGGGGAGCTTGACCTATCGATGATACGTGATTGCCTGGTACCGGCCGCTGGAACAGGAGTCGCCGCGGGAGTCCCTTAGAGTGGTTCGCATGAACGACGAGAGCGGCACCGGCGAACCGAAGATCAGGGTCAGCGTGTGCATGGCCACCTACAAGGGGGCTGACTTTGTCGGGGAGCAGATAGCGTCCATCCTCGCCGAGCTGGGTCCCGACGACGAACTCGTCGTCGTCGATGATGCGTCGCCCGACGACACCGCCGACGTCGTCGGACGCGTCGGTGATCCCCGGATACGTCTGGTCCGCTCACCGGTCAACCGCGGCTACGTGCGCAGTTTCGAGGAGGCCGTCCGGATCAGCCGGGGAGCGTACGTGTTCCTGTCCGACCAGGACGATATCTGGATTCCCGGCCGGGTGGAGCTGATGCTCGCGGCCATGTCCGATTCCCTGGTGGTCGCCAGCAATTTCGACATGCTGGGCGGCGGCAGCCGGCCCTGGATTCCGCGGCTGAAGTCCGCCGACTCGCGGCGCCACGCCGCGAACCTGTTCGCCATCCTGATCGGATACCGTGCCTACTACGGCTGCGGCATGGCCTTCCGCCGGGAGGCTGCGGGCTACTTCACACCGATTCCCGCCTACGTCCGGGAGTCCCACGATCTCTGGCTGGCCATCTGCGGCAATGAAGCGGGATCGATTGCCCACCTTGACGAGTCGACCATCTACCGCCGGATTCACGAGACCAACCAGACGCCGGCCGGCTGGCGGTCGCTGCCCAAGATCGTCGGCGCCCGCGTGATGCTCGTTCGGCTCATGGTTGAAGCCTTCCGGCGGACCCGCCGCGGTTCTGGGCAGGCAACGGCCGTTCGGTAAGCTGGCTTAATGCAGAAACTCCTCGTTACCGGCGGCGCCGGTTTCATCGGTTCCAACTTTGTCCACTACGTCCTGGAGAACACCGACCATCACGTCACGGTCCTCGACAAGCTCACCTACGCGGGCAATGTGGAGTCGCTGGCGGGCCTGCCTGCAGACCGCTTCACGCTGGTGCAGGGCGACATCTGCGACGCCGTTGTGGTGGAGAGCCTGGTGGCCGCGGCCGACGTCGTGGTCCACTACGCCGCGGAATCCCACAACGACAACTCCCTGCACGATCCGCGCCCGTTCCTGGACACGAACATCATCGGAACGTATACGCTGATCGAGGCCGCGCGGAAGCACAACAAACGCTTCCACCACATTTCCACCGACGAGGTCTACGGCGACCTCGAGCTCGATGACCCGGAGCGGTTCACCGAGAGCACACCGTACAACCCCTCCAGCCCGTACTCCTCGACCAAGGCGGGCTCGGACCTGCTGGTCCGCGCCTGGGTGCGGTCCTTCGGCCTGCAGGCGACCATCAGCAACTGCTCGAACAACTACGGCCCGTACCAGCACGTGGAGAAGTTCATCCCGCGCCAGATCACCAACGTGATCGACGGCATCCGTCCCAAGCTGTACGGCAAGGGCGAGAACGTCCGCGACTGGATCCACGCCAATGACCACTCCTCCGCCGTCCTGGCGATCATCGCCAAGGGCCGGATCGGGGAGACCTACCTGATCGGCGCCGACGGCGAGAAGAACAACAAGGACGTCGTCGAGCTGATCCTCAAGCACATGGGCCAGGCCCCGGACGCGTACGACCACGTGGTGGACCGGCCCGGCCATGACATGCGGTACGCGATCGACTCGGCGAAGCTCCGCGACGAACTCGGCTGGGAGCCGCAGTTCTCCAACTTCGAGGCCGGCATTGAAGACACCATCGCCTGGTACCGGAACAACGAGGACTGGTGGCGGCCGCAGAAGGCCGCCACGGAAGCCAAGTACAAGGAACAGGGCCAGTAGATAATGTCGATCGAGTTCTCAAAAAAGCTCACGGCACACCAAACCCCGATTCCCGGCGTCGTCCTCTACGACCTTCCGGTCCACGGTGACAACCGGGGCTGGTTCAAGGAGAACTGGCAGCGCGAAAAGATGGTGGCCTTGGGCCTGCCCGACTTCCGTCCGGTGCAGAACAACATCTCGTTCAACGAGTCGGCCGGCACCACCCGCGGCATCCACGCCGAGCCGTGGGACAAGTTCATCTCCGTGGCCACGGGCCGGATATTCGGCGCCTGGGTGGACCTGCGCGAAGGCCCGACGTTCGGCGCCGTATTCACCGCCGAGATGGATCCCAGCCAGGCTATCTTCATCCCGCGGGGCGTAGGCAACGCCTTCCAGACCCTGGAAGACAACACCGCGTACACCTACCTCGTCAACGACCACTGGTCCGCGGACGCACAGGGCCAGTACACCTTCCTGAACCTGGCCGACGAGACCGCTGCGATTGCCTGGCCCATTCCCCTGGAACAGGCCGAGCTCTCCGACAAGGACAAGGCGCACCCGCGGCTGGCGGACGTCACCCCGATGCCGCCGAAGAAGACCCTCGTGGTCGGCGCCAACGGCCAGCTCGGCAAGGCCCTGCGCAAACTCTACGACGGCGACCCGTCCGTAGAGTTCGCCGGCCGGGACGAGTTTGACCTCGGTAGCGAGGACGCCTTTGCCGCACGCAACTGGAAGAACTACTCCGCCATCATCAACGCCGCGGCGTACACCGCGGTGGATGCCGCCGAGTCGGCCGAAGGCCGCGCCGCCGCCTGGGCGCTCAACGTCACCGCCGTCGCCCGGCTGGCCCGGACCGCCGTCGAACACGACCTCACGCTGGTCCACGTGTCCTCGGACTACGTCTTCGACGGCACGCGAGCCAGCCACGACGAATCGGAGCCCGTCGCGCCGCTGGGCGTGTACGGCCAGACCAAAGCTGCKGGCGACGCCGTCGTCAGCGTGGTGCCGCGGCACTACATCGTGCGCACCAGCTGGGTGATCGGGGAGGGCAACAACTTTGTCCGGACCATGGCCTCGCTTGCGGACCGCGGCATAGAACCATCGGTGGTTGATGACCAGATCGGGCGGCTGAGCTTCACACAGGACATTGCCGCCGGCATCCGGCACCTGCTGGAAACGGACGCCGACTATGGGGTCTACAACCTCAGCAACGACGGCGAGCGGCAGTCTTGGGCGGACATTGCCGCGGACGTCTACGAGCTGGCCGGCAAGCCGCGGCACGCCGTGACCGGAGTCAGCACGGAGGAGTACTTCAGGGGCAAAACTGTTTCGCCGCGCCCGTTGAACAGCGCCCTCGAGCTGGACAAGATCAAGGCCACCGGGTTCAGTGTTCCTTCCGCGGCTGAGCGGCTGAGCGACTACCTCGGGTCCTGATCCGGCAGAGATCACCCCGGACACCCGGACGCAGAACGGCTCCCGCAATGCGGGAGCCGTTCTGCGTGGTGCGGATCTTGCCGTGGACCTCTAATAAGTGAGCGATTGGCAGCCCAGCAGGGAGTTGTTCAGGCTCAGCGCCGAGACCGCGACGCCGTAGGCGCAGACCCGGTACTGGCCGCGCTGGGTGATGGGGACCGCTGACGTGAAGCCGTGGTCTCCGACAGTGTCAAGGGCCCGGTTCACGTCCGCGCGCTTCAGGTCCGCCGTGAAGGCGTAGCCCTTCCTGATGCCATCAGGCGAAGTCACGTAGATGTGGTCCGGGATGGACTCGGCCGGGAAGGACGGATCGAGGGTCCAGCCCGACGCGATGATTGATGCTTTGCCACCGGAGACCTGGATCGAGGCTGAATCCAGGAAACCCATGGTGGCCGGGGTTGGGTCCGCGTCGATGGATTTGCACCCGAGGAGCGTGTTGCCGGCCGTGACCGGGGCGACGCCGATGGCGTAGGCGCATACGGAGTACCGCCCGGCGCGGGTCAGGGGGACGGACATCTGGAATCCGTGGTCGCCGACGGTGAACAGGGCGGCATTGACGTCGGGCCGTTTGAGGTTTGCCGTATAGGCGTAGCCGGGATTTGATCCGTCAGGAGACTGGACGTAGACGTGGACGGGCACGCTCTTCCACGGCTGCACGGGATCCAGCGCCCAGCCGCTGACCTGGAAATTCGCCGAGTTGGGTGCCTGCCTGAGCGAGAGCGAGTCGTAGGAGCCGAACGGTGCCGGGTTCACGTCGACATTTACGGATTTGCAGGACAGCTGCACGTTTGAGTTTTGCCCGATGCTGTAGACGCACGCGCGGTAGGTTCCTGGAACGGTGGCTTTCACCTGGTAGTCGAAGCCGTGGGCCAGCCCGAGGCCGGTCGCGTCGGCGACATCCTTCCGGGCGACGTTGGCGCTCATCCGGTATCCCGTGGTTTTTCCCGCCGGATCGGTGATGTAGGCATCGGCGTACGTGGAGGCCGCGGTGTTGGCGAGATCGGCCGCCCAGCCCTTGAGCTGCAGCGTG
Organism: Arthrobacter sp. 2MCAF15; assembly: GCF_052115605.1. Lineage (NCBI taxonomy): Bacteria > Bacillati > Actinomycetota > Actinomycetes > Micrococcales > Micrococcaceae > Arthrobacter > Arthrobacter sp. 2MCAF15. The sequence goes on from NZ_JBFRGZ010000001.1 coordinate 187,739, forward strand.
ACCTGATCGGCCGTACGGACCTGGCCGAAGCTGTCGAAGGACCCGGTTGGGGCTTCCACACCCGTCGCCCGGAGCGATTTGCAGTCCAGGAGCGTGTTGCCGAAGGCTCCGATGGCGTAGGCGCACACTTTGTAGGTTCCGGAAGCCGTTATCCGGACCGTGCCGTCGAAGCCGTGCGACGCCCCGTAGCCGAGCGCCTGGTCCACGTCCGGCCGTGACTTGTTTGCCAGCCAGGGGTAGCCCGTGGTTTTCCCGGACGGGTCAGTAACGTAGATGTGCGTCTGGATCGACGACGCCACATTGGACAGGTCCGCGGACCAGCCCCGGGCGCGCAGGTAGACCGCGGCGCCGTCGCGGGTCATCGAGAGGTCGTCGAAGGACCCGGTGGGCAGGGGGGTTCCGGCGAAGCGCTGGAGCGAGGGATAGTCCCCGTTCCAGATATTGGAGTCACCCGTGAACGGCCCGGTGCTGCTGTACTGCCACATGCTGTAGACGCTCCAGCTGGAGGGGACCGCCCCGGCGATATCGGTGGCGGACAGCGGGTAGGACGCGACCCACAGCGGATAGTCGCCGAAGCCCGGCGCGTTGGCGGTGCACTGGTTCCACCACAGGGTGTTGGTGTAGATGACGGGGAGACGACCCGTGAGGGCCCGCATGGTGTTCCCGAAGTCACGCACCCAGGACGTCAGCTGCGCGGGTGACATGCCGTAGCAGGTGTTCCCGAAGTAGAAACCGTTGATGGTCCGGCCCGCATAGGGGTTGAACTCGAAGTCCAGGACAGGCGGCATGGTCTTGCCGTCGGCACTCCAGCCGCCACCATTGTTGACGAAGAACCGCGCCTGGTCGGCCCCGGAGGACCAGTTCGGGATCGCGAAGTGGTAGGCGCCCCGGATCATCCCGACGCTGCCGGCGCCCGCGTACTGGGCGCCGAAGGAATCATTGATGAAGTAGTTGCCTTCGCTGGCTTTGACGTACGCGAAGCGTGCGCCCATGTTCCACTGGCTCTGCCAGTTGACGCTCGTCTGGTGGCCGCTGACGTCCAGGCCCTTGACCCCGAACGACGGCGACCAGGTGCCCTGGGTGGTCAGCGTTTCGAGCGCGGCGGACTGGGTGGAGGCCTTAAGGAGTGGCGATGGCGCGCTGACCCGGGCGGAACGCTGGCCCATTTCGGCGCCGCCGGGGCCGATCGCCGCTGCCATTGCGGCAGGGTCCTTCGTGCCACCGGGCTGCGGCGCCGCCTGCGCCGCCTGCGCCGCAGCTTGCGTCGTGGATCCGGGAGCCGGCGCGGAGGGCGTTTTGGCAGGAGTGGCCTTGCCGGCCGCGGCAGCCGGCGCTGGAGCGGTGGTGGCCGGCGTGGTAGCGGGCGCAGGGGTGGCAGTGGGCGACGGCGGGGCGGGCTGCGAGGGCGCGGTGGCAGGGGAGGGCAGCGCAGGCTGCGCCGGTGCGGGCTGCGATAGTTCGAGGGCAGCTGCCGGAGACGGGAGGCCGGTGGCGGCCAGGATGCCGACGGCGAGGAGGATCGCCCCTGCACGGCGGTATCGGTGGCTCATGGGGATAGGTATTGTCCGCTTCATTTTCCGCTCCGGAGCACTGGCACAGCGTAGGATCCATGCCGCACGGGTCTCACGCCCGCGACGCTGCAATGAGAGCTGGACGGGCTAAGAGAATGTCTGACTTAACGCGCTCACCCTAACATCGGCCAACATGTGAGACCAGAGATTCAAGAGTTACCAAAGTGAATGTTGTGATGTTGAAACCTGGCGGTTATCCACATGCACGCCGCCGGCCCTTGTCCCGCCGGTTGCCCGCACCTAGTTTTAACCCAATCGCCCCTCTGAACTGGGGCGGCACTCATTGGGGGGCCACGTGGAGGCTGTACGCATTGTCGAGGACGAGGTCCGCGAGCTGATCCGCCGGCGGGGCCTTGACCCCCTGCGGCAGACCGGAGAAGTCCGGCGCCTTGTCGAGGCGGCGGTCAGCGACTACGACGAGCGGGCCCTCCTGGCGCCGCTGCCTCCGTTGGGTCCGTTGGAGTCCGCCCGGAGATTTGTCTTCGACGCGGTCGCGGGCTTTGGCGCACTCCAACCGTTCCTGGACGATCCGGGTATCGAGGAAATCTGGCTCAACGCGCCAAATGAAATCTATGTGGCGCGAAACGGCGAATCGGAACTGACCTCCGTGTCGCTGACGGACCAGCAGGTCCGGGACCTTGTGGAGCGGATGCTGAAAAGCTCCGGCCGTCGCCTGGACATGTCCTCACCCTTCGTGGACGCTGCCCTCCCGGACGGCTCCCGCCTCCACGTGGTGATCCCGGACGTCACGCGGCGTCACTGGGCCATCAACATCCGCAAGTTCGTCGTCAAAGCCAGCCGGCTGGAGCATCTTGTGGAGCTGGGGACGGTGACGCCGCAGGCGGCCAGGTTCCTCGGGGCGGCCGTCGCCAGCGGGCTCAACATCCTGGTCTCGGGCGCCACGCAGGCCGGCAAGACCACCATGCTCAACTGCCTCGCCGCGAGCATCGGCACCCGGGAACGGGTCATCACGGTGGAGGAAATCTTCGAGCTGCAGCTGCCGCTCCGCGACGTCGTAGGTCTCCAGTGCCGGCAGCCGAACCTGGAGGGTCAGGGGGAGATTCCGCTGCGGCGGCTCGTCAAAGAGGCCTTGCGCATGCGGCCGGACCGGCTGGTGGTCGGTGAAGTCAGGGAGGCGGAGAGCCTGGACATGCTGATTGCTTTGAATTCCGGCCTCCCAGGGATGTGCACCGTCCATGCGAACTCCGCGCACGACGCGGTGACGAAAATTTGTACGCTGCCGTTGCTGGCGGGCGAGAACATCTCCAGCGCGTTCGTCGTCCCCACGGTCGCATCCTGCATCGACCTGGTGGTCCATTGCAGCAGGCACGCCAACGGCCGCCGGCAAGTCACGGAGATCCTCTCACTGGGCCGCAGGGTGGAAAACGGGATTATCGAGTCTTCCATGGTGTTCACGATGTCGGACGGGCAGCTGCTGCCCAAGGCCAATTCCATGCCCGCCGCGGAAAAGTTTGCCCGTTCCGGGTACGACGTCGCGGCGCTGCTGGAGCAGCGCTGATGGCGCCGCTCCTGGGGATGCTGGGCGGGGCCGGCCTCCTCCTGATCTGGTGGTCCGCGTGGGAGAAGCCCGGGAGTGCGCGGCGCAAGCCTCGGACCAGCCGGCTTGAGGACCTCTTGCGGTCGGCGGGCATTGAAAAGGTCAGTGCGGCGGGGCTGCTCGCCTCGTGCCTTGGCGTCGGGGCGTTCACGACACTCGCATTCTTCGCAGTGACCGGTTCGTGGGCGATCTCCGGATGCTTTGGCCTGTTTGGCGGGTGGCTGCCGATGGCCATGGTCCGGTGGCGTGCGCGGAAGCGCACCGCTGTCCTGCGCCAGCTCTGGCCCGACGTCGTTGATCACCTGCGCTCAGCCATCAGGGCCGGACTGTCCCTGCCCGAAGCCCTTATCCAGCTGGGCGACAAAGGCCCCGTGGAGCTTCGCCAGGTGTTTGTGGACTTCGGTTCCGACTACCGTTCGGGAGGCCAATTCGATCCGTCGCTCACCCGGCTCAAGGACCGGCTGGCCGATCCCGTGGCGGATCGGATCGTCGAGGCACTACGGCTCACCAGGGAGGTGGGCGGTTCGGACCTCGGGCGCCTGCTGGGCACGCTCGCCGAGTTCCTGCGGGAGAGTGCCCGGACCAGGAGTGAGCTGGAGGCAAGGCAATCCTGGACAGTCAATGCCGCGCGCCTGGCCGTGGCTGCGCCGTGGATTGTGCTGGTGTTGCTGGCCAGCCGTCCCGAGGCCGTGATGGCCTACAACACCCCGCTCGGGGCGGCCGTTCTTCTGGGCGGCCTTGCTGTCTCCCTGGTGTCTTACGCGGTCATGCTGCGAATTGGTGCGCTGCCGGAAGAACAGCGGGTCCTCCGGTGACGGGGCTGATGGCGGGCGCCACGGTGTGCGGGGCCGTGCTCGGCGCGGGGCTCTGGCTGTTCCTGGTCCGGCTTCCGTTCATGCGCCCGACGACGTTTGTCGAACGCATCGGCCCGCAATTGAGAACCCACAACCTGGAATCCCGGCTCTTGCGGACCGCGCCAAGGAATGTCACCCCGTTTGGGCCGCTGGAACGGATCCTCCGCCCGGCGATCCGGGACGGCGTCAGGTCCCTGGGCCGGATCAACCTTGGCGCCACCGCGTTGAACCGCAGGCTGGCGCGCGCCGGCAGCGCCAAGACGGCGGTGGACTTCCGGGCCGAGCAGCTTCTGTGGGCTGCCGCCGGATTTGTCCTCGCCGTCAGTGCCGTGGCGCTCGCGGGCTCGGCCGGCCGCTTCAGCCCGTTCGTGGCGGTCGTGGCCGTGATGGGGAGCGCCGCTGGCGGGTTCCTGCTCCGGGACTACCTGTTGGGCGCGCACATCAAGAGACGGGAGGCGCTGATGATGGCGGAGTTTCCCAGCATCGCCGAACTGATGGCCCTGGCTGTCAGTGCCGGCGAAAGTGCCACCGGCGCGCTGGACAGGGTCTGCCACAGCGCCAGGGGTGAGCTGGCGCAGGAGTTTGCTCGTGTGCTCGCCGAGACCCGGTCCGGCAAGCCACTCGTCGAGGCCCTGCACGAGTTCTCGTCCCGGACCGACCAGGGGGCGCTGGTGCGTTTCGTTGACGGAATGATCGTCGCCGTCGAGCGCGGAACGCCCCTCGCCGACGTTCTGCGGGCGCAGGCACAGGACGTCCGGGACACAGCCAAGAGGGAGCTCATGGAGTCCGCCGGCAAAAAGGAAATCGGCATGATGGTGCCGCTGGTCTTCGGGGTCCTCCCGCTGACGGTCATCTTCGCGGTCTTCCCTGGCCTGGCCGCGATCAGCCTCGGACTCTAGGAAGCCGGATCCAAGAAAAGTCACATGACGAGGGAACAGGATACGAGAACGTCCCGCACGCCCGGACGGGCGAGCCTGGGCTGAAGCGCACGCTCTGCCAGCGAAGCATCACGAAGTATCGGATCCGAAAAATCAGGACTGCAGAAAAAACTGAAAACCAAGTAACCAAAAAACCAGGAAAGAGGACACGGTGAAGAACTTCGGAACTCGGGTGGCGCTGGTGGCTTGCGCTCTCGGCATGTTGACCTGGTGGTCTCCTGCGACGCGGTTGAGGCAGGAGGACCACGCCGAAAAGGGCGTCCATCATCCCCAACGAGGAGACGTCCCCGGCTGGGTGATGATCACCCTCATGTCGGCGGTTCTCGTGGCCGCCCTGCTGGCCCTCGCCGGCCCGGCACTCGAGGGACTCTTCAACCAGGCCATGGACAAGGTCGGACAGTAGCCGGTGGCAGCCCGGGGCCAGGGGAGCGGGCGCCAAGGCATCGAGCTTCAGGACGGCCAGGGAGCTGAGCGCGGCGCCGCCGTGGTGGACTTTGTGCTGATCGGCTCGTTGCTCACCTTGCTCTTCCTCGCGATCGTCCAGCTCACCTTGGTCATTCACGTCCGGAACACGCTGATTGATGCCGCCGCCTCGGGCGCCAGATACGGAACGTTGGCCGACCGCAATGACGGGGACGCCAGGGACCGGACCGTCCAGCTGATCACCGCGGCGCTCAACCCCGACTTCGCGCGGGACGTGGCTACCAGCGAATCGACTTATCAGGGCATCCGCACACTGGAGGTGACCGTCCGGGCGCCATTGCCGGTCATCGGCTTCATCGGCCCCCGGGCGCTGCTGGAGGTGAAGGGCCATGCGGCAAACCAGCCCTGACCCTGAGCGCGGCACGTCGCCGGAACAGGGGAGCGCCGTGATCGAGTTCGTCTTCCTCTCCGCGCTGCTGATGGTGCCGCTGGTGTACTTCATCATCACCGTGGGCCAGATCCAGGGCGGCTCGTTCGCGGTGGTCGGCGCCGCCGACCAGGCCGCCAAGGTCTACGTGGCCCAACCGGATGCCGCAACCGGCCGGGCCGCCGCCGAGCAGGCCGTTCTCCTGGCGCTCGCCGACTACGGTCAGCCGGCGGAAAATGCGAGCATCGACACCCGCTGCGCGCCTGCGGACTGCCTGGCTCCCGGCTCGGCGGTGACGGTTACAGTCCACCTGACGGTTCCCCTGCCCTTCGTGCCCTTCAGCGACGCGCTGCATCTGAATGCGAGCGAGCTCAGTGCATCGGCAACCCAGCTTGTGGGCAGGTTCCGGTGAGCATCGAAATCCGCCGGGAGGAGGGCCAGGTGGTCGTGCTGAGCATCGGCTTCATCCTGATTGCCCTGCTGGTCGCGACCGTCGTGATGGCCGCCTCCAGCGTCTACCTCGAACACAAGAAACTGCTCTCCCTCGCGGACGGGGCCTCGGTGGCAGCCGCGGACAGCTTCACCCTCGGCCAGCTGGGCAACGCCGGCGGCACGCCGTCCGCGGTCCTGAGCGGGGCCCGGGTGCGCAGCGCCGCCGTCGACTATCTGGGCCGCAACGGCGCGTTCGGACTCTTCAGCGGCCTTACCGTGGCGCCGTCCACAGGCAGCCCGGACGGCGCCACCGCCGTCGTGGTGCTCAGCGCAGCCGTCCACCCGCCGGTCGTGAACTTCCTGGTGCCGGACGGCATCCGGATCGAGGCGACGTCGACGGCGCGGTCCCGCCTCTCCCGCTGAGCCGCCCGTCCACCCCCTGTTGCCCTGTCACTTTGGGCTGCCAAACCGGTCTTTTGGCAACCCAGAGTGATAGGGCAACCGGCTACAGGGCAACGCGGGCGGTCGGGGGGCTAGGACACATAGCGTAGGCTTAAAAAACCATGGCAAACATTGATTTTCCCGCTGAAATCCGCGCGCTGCGGGCCACCTATGCGTCCATCGAGAACGTCTCGAACGTCGAGGCGCTCAAGGAAGACATCGCCGAGCTCAGCGAGCGGGCCGGTGAACCCAACCTGTGGGATGACCCCGCCGCGGCGCAGGTCATCACCTCGAAGCTCTCGCACAAGCAGACAGAGCTCGAGCGGCTCAACAAACTGGTGGCCCGGATCGACGACCTCGAGGTCCTCGTGGAACTCGGCCAGGACGAGGACGACGCCGACTCCATGGGCGAGGCCGCCGCGGAACTCGAATCCGTCCGCAAGGCCCTGGCCGACCTCGAAGTCGTCACGCTGCTCTCCGGCGAATTCGACGAGCGCGAAGCCGTGGTGACCATCCGGGCCGGCGCTGGCGGGGTGGACGCGGCGGACTTCGCCGAAATGCTGCTGCGGATGTACCTGCGCTGGGCCGAACGCCACGGCTACCCGACCACCATCATGGACACCTCCTACGCCGAAGAGGCCGGGCTGAAGTCCGCCACCTTCGAAGTCAAGGCGCCCTACGCCTTCGGCACGCTCAGCGTCGAGGCCGGCACGCACCGCCTGGTCCGGATCAGCCCGTTCGACAACCAGGGCCGCCGCCAGACCTCCTTCGCCGCCGTGGAAGTGATCCCGCTGATCGAGCAGACGGACTCCATCGACATCCCGGACAACGAGATCCGCGTGGACGTGTTCCGCTCCTCCGGCCCCGGCGGCCAGTCGGTCAACACCACCGACTCCGCGGTGCGCCTGACCCACATCCCCACCGGCACCGTGGTGTCGATGCAGAACGAGAAGTCCCAGCTGCAGAACCGCGCGGCAGCCCTGCGCGTGCTGCAGTCCCGCCTCCTGCTGCTGAAGAAGGAACAGGAGGACGCGGAGAAGAAGGCGTTCGCCGGCGACGTCAAGGCCTCGTGGGGCGACCAGATGCGCTCCTACGTCCTGAACCCGTACCAGATGGTCAAGGACCTGCGCACCGAGCACGAGGTCGGCAACACCTCGGCCGTGTTTGACGGCGAAATCGACGATTTCATTGACGCCGGCATCCGCTGGCGGACGGACAACCGCAACGCCGAGAAGTAGGCCCGCGCGTCGATTGGCGCCCCCGCTGGCAGGTCCCTGACAATCGCGCGACACGCCCCGCCGTTCCGGCGGTTCCACCAGGGCCCGTGCGTATAGTCGAGGGGCCGGAGCTCTACTTCCCCCAAACGAAAGCCCTTGCCCCGGCGGCAGAATCGGGCCCCCGCGGCCTCCTCCTGCAGGGTACTTAGGGCCATGATCCGTTTCGAAAATGTCACCAAGGTCTATGACCAGAAGGCGCGGCCGGCGCTGGATTCGATCAACCTTGAGATCGACCGTGGCGAATTCGCCTTCCTTGTCGGCGCCTCCGGCTCCGGCAAATCGACGTTCCTGCGCCTGGTCCTCAAAGAGGACCGCGCCTCCTCCGGCGCCGTCTACGTCGCCGGCCAGAACGTCGCCAACATCTCCAGCTGGCGCGTGCCCCGGCTGCGCCGCGGAATCGGCGTCGTCTTCCAGGACTTCCGGCTGCTGCCGCAGAAGACCGTCTTCGCCAACGTCGCCTTCGCCATGCAGGTCATCGGCAAGAGCCGCAGCGTCATCCGCGACACCGTCCCGGAGGTCCTGAAGACCGTAGGCCTTGAAGGCAAGGAAAACCGGCTCCCGCACGAACTCTCCGGCGGCGAGCAGCAGCGCGTGGCGATCGCCCGCGCCGTCGTGAACCGTCCCGGGATCCTGCTGGCCGACGAACCCACCGGAAACCTTGACCCCACCACCTCCATGGGCATCATGGGCGTGCTGGACAAGATCAACCAGAACGGCACCACCGTGGTGATGGCCACCCACGACGACGACATCGTCAACGAGATGCGCAAGCGGGTGGTGGAGCTCAAGAACGGCGTCGTGATCCGCGATGAGGCCAGAGCCCTCTACACCTCCATGATTCCCGTCGTTGGCCAGTCACGCCGGCTGCGCGACGCCAGCGGCCGCGACGAGCCGCCGCCCGCGGCCCCGCCTCGGGCCGGCTCACGCGCCGAAGCCCGTGCCGAGGTCCGCGCCGCAGGGGAGGCCCAGGCGTGAGGCTTGCATTCATCCTGAGCGAGATCGGCAGCGGCCTGCGCCGCAACCTGTCCATGGTGATCTCCGTGATCCTGGTGACCTTCGTGTCGTTGACCTTCGTTGGCGCCGCCGGCATGCTGCAGCTGCAGATCAACCAGATGAAGGGCTACTGGTACGACAAAGTCCAGGTGGCCATCTTCCTCTGCAGTGACGGTTCGACGGCGCCCGGCTGCGCCACCRGCCCGGCCACGCCGGAGCAGGAGGACAACCTGCGCAAGCTCCTGCAGTCGCCCGCGGTGGCCCAGTACGTCAACGACTTCCAGTACGAGTCCAAAGACGACGCGTACAAGCACTTCAAGGAACAGTTCTCCAATTCCCCGATCGTTGACTCCGTGACCCCGGACCAGCTTCCGGCCTCGTTCCGGATCAACATGAAGGACCCGGAGAAGTACGAGATCATCAGCGAGACCTTCTCCTCCCAGGCCGGTGTGGAGACCGTGATCGACCAGCGGCAGCTGCTGGAGCGGCTGTTCTCGGCCATGAACGCGGCGTCCCTGGTGGCCGTCAGCATCGCCGGCGTAATGATCATCTGCGCCATCTTGCTGATCGCGACCACCATCCGGCTGTCCGCGTTCAGCCGCCGCCGGGAAACAGGCATCATGCGCCTGGTGGGCGCGTCCAAGATGGTCATCCAGCTGCCGTTCATCCTCGAAGGCGTCATCGCCGCAGTGATCGGCGCGGCGCTTGCTTCCGGCACCCTGTGGGCCGTGGCCCACTTCTTCCTGGGCGAGGTCATGTCCAAGCAGTATCCGGACACCGCGTTCATCTCGCCCGGCCAGACCCTGATCCTGGCGCCAGCCCTGATTGGCCTGGGCGTCGTCCTGGCCGGAATTTCCTCCCTGCTGACCCTCCGCCGGTACTTGCGGGTCTAGCTTTGCGCAACGAAAAGGGAATGCTCATGACACCGATGGCCCGCCGCCCCCTCCGGCAGTCCCTCCGGCATCGCCTGGTGGGACGCCGCAGCCGGATGATCAGCGCCACCCTGGCCCTGATCCTGGCCGGGACCATGGGAGCCTCGAGTCCGGTGGCCTTCGCCGACGACCTCGAGGACCAGCAGGCCGCGCTCCGCGACGAGGCCACCCGGGTCCAGCACTCCCTGGAGTTCGTGGACGGCAGGATCGCGCAGGCCGCGGCGGACCTGGTCCTGTACCAGGGCCAGCTCCCCGGAGCCCAGCAGGCCCTCCTGGATGCCCAGGGCCGGGTGGCCGGAGCGGTCCAGGAAGTGGAGGCCCTCGCGGCCCGCGTGGACCTGGCACAGCAGAACAAGGCAAAAATCACGCAGCAGCTCGAATCGGACAAGCAAAAAATTGCTGACACCCGGAAGCTGATCGGGCAGATTGCCACCCAGGCCTATAAGTCCGGCGGCGTCCCGTCCAACCTGTCCCTGTTCTTCGGTTCGAACCAGGGCGGCAGCCTCACGGACACCATCGACCTCGCCGACCAGGCGCTGCGCAGCCAGAACTCCGCGATGGACAAGCTCACCCAGCAGAACGCCACCAACGTCAACGCGCAGGCCCGGCTGGCAGCCGTCGAGGCTGAAATCACCGACCTCAAGGCCAAGGCCGACGCCGCGCTGGCACGGGAAAAAGCCGCCCGGGACGAGGCCCAGGCCAAGAAGGCCGCGGTGGACAAGCTCATCGCTGACACCACCCGGCTCGACGCCGAGCTCCAGGCCGCCAAGCCCGGCATCCAGAAGCAGCTCGCCCAGGTCAAGTCGCAGCAGGACGCCGTCGCCGCTGAAATCGCCGAACGCGACCGGAAACTGCGGGAGGCCTGGGAAGCCGAGCAGCGGCGCATCGCCGAGGCCGCGGCGGCCGCCGCCCGTGCGCAGGGCCAGGCCACCCAGCCGTATGTCCCGCCGGCGCAGGGCTCACCGTCGGCCTTTGGCCTGCAGCACCCGTTCCCGGGCAATATCCCGATCACCTCCGGGTTTGGCTGGCGTGCGACGCCGCCGGGCACCATCGACTTCTACGGCCAGGGCGGCTATATGCACACCGGCATTGACTTCGGCGCCCCCTGCGGCACGCCGGTCTACGCCGCGGCGGCAGGCACCGTCTTTTCGGCGGGCTGGGCCAACGACGGCGGCGGCAACAACGTCAAGATCTCGCACGGCGTCATCCAAGGCAACTCGCTGACCACGATCTACTACCACAACACGTCCGTGGCGGTTTCGGTCGGACAGCACGTCAACCGGGGACAACTGATCGCCTATTCGGGGACCACGGGCAACTCCACCGGATGCCACTCGCACTTCGAGACCTGGCTCAACGGCCGGGCCGTGGACCCGATGAACCTGCTGTAGAACGGCCCTGCCCGGCGAGGGTCCGCGGCTGCGGCGGCGGCCCTGCCGTAAACTGGAAAGGCTCCGCACCATTTGGCCGGAGTGAACCACCAACAAACCTAGGAGTACTACCGTGCCCAAAGAAAGTGGCCGTAAGGTAGTGGCCACCAACCGCAAGGCCCGGCACGACTACCTCATCCTTGACACCTATGAGGCCGGCATTGCGCTGATGGGCACGGAAGTGAAGTCCCTGCGCGAAGGCCATGCCTCGATGGTGGACGGCTTCTGCACGTTCTACAACGACGAGCTGTGGATGGAGGGCATCCATATCCCCGAGTACCACCAGGGGAGCTGGACCAACCACGCCGCGCGCCGCCGTCGGAAGCTGCTGCTGCACCGCGAGGAGCTGACGAAGATCTCGCACAAGATCCGCGAGTCCGGGTTCACGATCGTGCCGCTGCAGCTGTACTTCGTGGACGGCCGCGCCAAAGTCGAGATCGGCGTCGCCCGCGGCAAGAAGGAATACGACAAGCGCCAGACGCTGCGCGAGCAGCAGGACAAGCGCGAGGCGCAGCGGGTCATGCGCGAACGCAACCGCCGCTAGCGGCCACGGGCCCGCAGGGGAATGTTTCCTGGTGGCCGTGCGTTATGATTGGTAGTCCGGGAAGGATACGTAAGTGTCCGGTCCGGGATTGATAAAAAAATACGGGGATGATCGGTTTCGACGATGTTAGTCGCGACAGGTGAAGCGGGCCGAGGATGCAGAATTATCTCGTAAACGCTGTCTGCAAACCAATAAGTGCCGAATCAAAACGCACTGACTTCGCTCTCGCTGCCTAAGCAGTAAGACCAGTCCGTCAGCCCGAGGTTGCTATTGCCCCGGATCCTGGCGTCATTTAGATAGCCACTGCTGTTTACCTCCGTCATCGGGGTAAGCGGGACACTTAGATGACTGGGCCCGGATCAGCCAGCTGTTTGCAGCATGGCCGGGGCCGAGAAACTCCAACGCAAACTGCGCCCGGAGAAGCCCTGACAACACGACATCGGACGGGGGTTCAATTCCCCCCATCTCCACATGGGAGCCCCGGCAAGGGTGCTCCACCCCGTATCGAGAACACAAAACTCCCTGCTGACTTCGGTTGGCGGGGAGTTTTGTGCGTTAACACGGCCGCCCTGGTCGCGGACCCGCAACGTGGTACCCGCGGTGATTGGTGCGGGCCAGAATCCGAAGACCCCTTACGGCTCGCGGACGGATTCTGCATACTTAGCTGGCACGCACTTGTGAAGGAAGGGCATCGTGTTTTCCAGCATCAATGACATTCCGTGGACGGAAATTCTGAAGCAGAAGCATTTCCACCCGGCGCCGCGGGACTGGGAGGACCAAGTGATCTACTTCCTGCTGATTGACCGATTTTCCGATCAAATGGTTCCAGTGCCTCTATTCGACCGACGCCACCAAGGTGGGCTCGCTGGTTGCCGCCGAGCCGCGCAACGGCCTGGCGATCAGGATCGAGGTTCCGCCGGCAGGATTCGGCGTCATGGCGCCCTAGATCAGGCCCTGCCGACGCCTCATGACAAAGGAAAGGGAAGCGCCTCCCGGCGCCTCCCTGCCCGTGTGACCGGAACCCCGTATGACCGGAACCCCGTGTGACCGGAACTACGTGCCGAGGATCTTCGCCTTTTGGGCAACGAACTCTTCCTCGGTGAGGATGCCTTGTTCCTTCAGCGCGCCGAGCTCCTTGAGCTGCTGGATGGCGTCGTCGGTGATGCCTCCTGCCGGTGCGGGTGCCGGGGGAGGAGGTGGCGGCTGCTGGTAGGCAGGTTGCTGGTAAACCTGTTGTGGGGGTGGCTGCTGCTGGGCCATTTGCGCGTCGTAGGCCTCCTGCTGCTTGGCCGCTGTCGCGGCGTCCTTCTCGGCAAACTTATTGGCCTGCCGGCGCTGGACGCGGCCGCTGACCGCCGATGCCGTCCCGGCAACCACTGCTGTCCTCGCCATGCCCCTAAGAAGTCCCATTATTCTGCTCCTGTCACGTCTCGTCTTGTGCGTCAGTGTTACGCGTCGGCTGCCGGCGGCGCGGCGTCGACGGCCTCCAAGGCGTCGAGCGCTTCCATCACGTCCGGTGCGGGGATCCGCGTGCTCGCGATGAGCTCGCCTCCGCTTTCGCGGACGGCGGCGACGAACGGTGCCGCCCAGGTGTTCTCGTAGACAATCAGCGCGGCCACCGTGCCTGGCAGAAGCGTGGCCGCGGCCTCCGCAATGTCGTCATCGCCAAGCAGCCCGGAGCGTGCGCCGTCGAAGTAGGCGAATCCGGCCGCTGGACCGCCGGGGTCGGTCAGTTCGAGCACCTCCACCGTGCCGTCCTCGTTCTTCATGACGACCAGGAGGTCGAAGAGGCGGACCACGCCCTGCTCGACGAGCTTGACGAGTTCTTCGCTGGCCCGTCCCGTCAATCCTGCAATGGGGAACTCGAGGAGTACGAAGTCGACCGGCCCGTGGGCCTCGGTCTCCGGTGTGGTAGTCACTGGCTTTCCTCCGGTCTGTTTCGTGCGCACCGTCCAGCGCGCCTCTCTCTTGCTGTGGGGCAGGATCCCGGCTTTCCCGACGAGGATCTCAAGTCCACTAAAGCGCCACCGGGAGTCCCGCCGCATCATCCGTTTCGGGTGAGCCCACAACACAGCAAAAAAGGCCGGAAGCAACGGCTTCCGGCCTTTTCGCTGTGTCAGCGCTTCTTGATGTGCGACACCTGATCGGTGTGGGCGTCGACGATGTGCTTCGCCTTTTTCTCGGCCCGTTTCTCTTTGATGGTCTTGACCGACTTCTTCGTCGTGCTCTGGTGCGGCGTCTTGTCAGGCATGGTGCTCTCCCTCACGGCAGGGGCCCGGAGTAGCCCCGCCTTTTACGCTACGCCTCGGGGACGGCGGCGTCCACGATGCCGGCGAAGCGGCTGCCGACGCCGTCGTACACACTGCGCACGAGCCCCGGCCCCAGGACAGGGATGTCTCGGGCTTCGTGGTGGGCGCAACAGACATACGTGAAGTCCGGCCACCACTTCTTGGGCCGGGCAGCCTCGGAGAACCCGCAGACCGCGCAGGTGAGCTGGACCCAGACGGGCCGCTTGCCGGTCCGGTTCGCCTTGGACTGGACCAGCCATGCCGGGGGATTGTCCAGCAGCTCGCCGAGCTCGGCCTCGGACAGTCGTGAAGGGATGCCGTGACGGTGCGCCATTTCCAGCGGAATGTCGAGGATCTGGGCTGCTTCACGTCGGGTAACCATCCTTCAACTTTACGGGAACGACGGCGGCCCGTAGCCACCGGGAGCCGGCAGAGGGTCCTCAGCCGGCGAGGTAGATGCCGAGCGCCGCGGCGGCGAGACCCGCGAGGAGGTTCGAGCCTATGTTCAGCGCCGCCGCCCGGTAACGCGTTTCGCTGACCAGGCGAACCGTCGCGGTGCTCCATGAGCTGAAGGTTGTCAGCCCGCCGGCGAGTCCGGTCGCGATGGCTGCGTGCCAGTCGGCTCCCAGCTCCAGGTGGCCGGTCAGTCCCACGGACAAGCCGATGATGAACGAGCCTACGACGTTGACCGCAAACGTGGCCCACGGCCAGTGCGGACGGGAGCCTTGGTGGTGCGCGAACCAGGAGTCGACGGCGAACCGCAGGAGCGCTCCCGCCACCCCGAAGACACCGACCAGGATCGCCGTCATCATCGGGCGCCTCCGCGAAGGTCCGCAATTGCCTTACCGGTTTTCCAGCCGGCAGCGGCGGCCCCGAGGCCCAGGACGAGCGAGAGCGCGAGGTAGGCCAGCCAGGTGGMGTGGAAGCCGGCAATGATCTGCTGGTCAATGGCCATCACCAGCGCCGAAAAAGTGGTGAAGGACCCCAGGATGCCCGGACCGATGCCGGCACGCAGCCAGAAGGCCGTCTGTGGCCGGGCGATCCAGAGGGTGGTCAGGGCGGCCAGGATGAAGCTCCCGGCCACGTTGATCGCCAGCGTGGTCCAGGGCACCGCGCCGGTGCTTTCAGGAAAGACCAGGCCGGCCCCGTAGCGCAGTTCCGTTCCGATCAGCCCGCCGACGGCGACGGCGGACCAGGCCTTCCAGCCCGGAACGCCGGGGCGCGGCACGGTGTGGCGCGGGTCCAGGGCACTCTTCACTCAGCGCACATTTCAATCAAGGGCGGGGACACTGCAGCCCGAGTGCGCGGCATCACTGTGGACCCAGAGTGCGGAGGCGACTTCCTCGGCGAAATCGAATTCGCGCGGTGCCGCGGCGGAACCGATCCGTACCACCATGGGGCCGCCGAAGGGCCGGCGGCCCACCACTTCCACTTCGGCGTCCAGGACGATGTCCTCGGCCGCGAGGTAGCGCAGGAGCTCCGGGTTTTCGTCGCTGATCCGGGTGATCCGGCCGGTATGGCCGTCATCGAGGTCGCTCAGGCGGTGGGCGGCCGGCACCAGGACGGAGCCGTCAGCGGCCGGGATGGGATCGCCGTGCGGGTCCCGGGTAGGGTTCCCCAGCTTGGCCGCCATCCGTTCAATGAACGTGTCGGAGACGGCATGCTCCAGGAGCTCGGCTTCGTCATGGACCTCGTCCCAGCGGTACCCGAGCTCCCGGACGAGGAACGTCTCGATCAGCCGGTGCCGCCGGACCATGGACAGGGCGAGCCGGACGCCGTCGCTGGTGAGAGTGACGGCGCTGTAGGGCTTGTGGTCTACGAGGCCTTGGTCCTTGAGCTTGCGGACCATTTCCGAGACCGAGGAGTTGGCGACGCCAAGGCGCTGCGCCAATTGCGAGGAAGTGATGGGCTTCCGCTGCCACTCGGTGAAGGAATAGATGACCTTGACGTAGTCCTCGATCGAGGAGGAGGGCGTACTGGTCTTCACAGACCTAAGCCTACCGTCAGCTCTTCCCTGCGAACGTGAGCCACAGCAGGACCAGATTAAGTGCCACGACGAGCACGACGCTGATGATGGCTGCGATTCGCAGGGCCATGCCGTCGGCAAACTGGCCCATCAGGGCCTTGTTGCTGGTCAATACAACGAGCGGGACCAGGACAAAGGGAATCCCGAAGCTGAGGACCACCTGGCTTAGGACGAGCGCCCACGTGGGGTCGAAGCCGACGGCCAGCAGGACAACGGCCGGAATCAGGGTCACGACGCGGCGGGCCATGACGGGGATCCGGATCTTGAGCAGGCCCTGCATAATGGTTCCGCCTGCGTAGCAGCCCACGGAGGTGGATGCCAGGCCGGACGCGAGGAGCCCGACCGCGAAGACCACCCCGACGATGGGGCCCAGATTGGCGGTGATGGCGGCGTGCGCGCCCTCGATCGTGTCCGTGCCGTCCTCGCCCCCGAGGGTGGAGGCGGCAAGGAGCAGCATGCCGATGTTGACCACTCCGGCGATGGCCAGCGCGGCCACGACGTCGAGCCGTGTGGCCCGGACCAGGCGGGCGATGGCCGACGGGGGGACATGCAGGTGTTGGTCCGGCCGGTGCCGGTCGCGGGACAGCGCCGAGTGGACGTAGATGGCGTGCGGCATCACGGTAGCGCCGAGCATGCTGGCGGCCAGCAGGACGGTGTCCGGGCCCTGGAAGCCGGGCACGAGGCCGGCCAGGGCTGCCCCCGGATCAGGCGGGCTGATGAACAGACCGGCCAGGAAGCCGATGGTGATGATGCCGAGCAGGAACATGATGATGAATTCGAAGGGCCGCTGTTTTTCCCGGGCCTGCACCGCGAGCAGGAGCATCGACACCGCGCCCACAATCACGGCGCCAAGCGGGAGGGGAAGCCCGAAAAGCAGGTTCAGGGCGATTGCCCCGCCCACCACTTCGGCGAGGTCGGTGGCGGCTGCCACGATTTCGGCCTGCAGCCAAAAGGCGCGGCGGGCGAGCGGTTTGAGCCGCTCGCCCAGGATCTCCGGGAGGCTCTTGCCCGTGACGATACCGAGCTTGGCGGACTGGTACTGGACCAGTACGGCCATGATGTTGGCGGCCACCAGGACCCACACCAGCAGGTAGCCGTACTGCGCGCCGGCGGTCAGGTTGGCGGCCACGTTGCCAGGGTCCACGTAGGCGATAGACGCCACGAATGCCGGCCCCAACAGTCCGATCAGCGCCCTGCGGGCACCCGGATGTTTGTAGGTGCGTGCGTCCTGCGGCGGTTGTTCGTGTCCCTTGACGTCCAGCACTGCCTGCTCCTGTGGTTGGTGCGTCGGCGTTGACGCGATGATCGGCACCGGCTGGGGCCGGCATCAAAGTTACGGATGCCTACAAGTAATTATTAGGCATACCGAAACAATAGGCCCAGCAGGCCCTGCATGCAATCCGGGCGTCAGGTCCGCGTCGCCCGCCACGTCTGGGTCAGGTAGGGGAGTTTGAGGACGTCGCCGGGGGAGTGGCCCAAGTGCTGGTGCAGGTACCAGTCGAGGTTGGCCATGACTTTGGCCCGGGTCGGCTCCGATGCCGCGAGGTAGTAGCTGCGGGACTTGGTCAGCTCCTGGATGTCCTCCGTGGTGACCGGATCCTCCCATCGGGTCAGATGGCTCTCCAGGCCCGTGAACTCAGGGCCCACGGGCGGCCGGAAGTGCGGTTTGTGGACGTCCCCGGCATGCATGATGCGCGAGAGCCGGTGCACCCACGGCACGGCGGTGTCGAGCTGGTTCCAGACCAGGCCAAGGACGCCGTGCGGCCGCAGGATCCGGGCGATCTCGGTACTGGCCAGACGGGGGTCGCACCAGTGCCACGCCTGGGCAACCGTGACCACGTCGAAGGACTCCGGTTCAAGTCCGGTGTCTTCGGCGCGGCCTTCGACGGCGGTGACAGCCGGCAGGGTCCGGCGCAGCTGCCCGAGCATGTCGGCGGAGGGGTCAACGGCAACCGTGCGCAGTCCCCGGGCGACAAGCAGCGCGGTGAACTTGCCCGTGCCGGCGCCAATGTCTGCCGCGTCCCTGGCTCCCGCCGGGATCAGCCAGTTGGCCGAATCCTGCGGATAACCGGGGCGGACACGCTCATAGTGCTCCCCGCCGTCCTGGAAGCTCTGGCCGAGTTCCTGGCGCCGTTCACCGCGCAGTTTGGGACCGGTGTGCAGCTTTGATGCGCTGTGCAGTTTCGGTCCGCTGTGCAGTTTCGATGCGCTGGGCAGCTTGGGTTCGCCGCGTGGCACGTGCGATCTCCTTCGGAAAGGTCCTGCTTGTTGATTCGGATACCTTTCGAATTTACCGTACCCGCGCCGGGCCCTGATTCCGCCGTCCTGCTGGTCCACACGCCCAGCTCGACGCGGCTAGTCCAGGTTGCAGGGGGCGGCACCGGCGGTGCCGGGGGTGTTCGGCGCCCAGTGCGGGTAGGTGCGGGTGTCGTGGGCCGGTACCCAGCGGCCGGCATCCACCACGTAGTCCCAGCCGAGTCCGGTTTGCCGCAGTTGCTGCAGGCCGGCCAGCAGGCGCTCGGCATCCTCCAGCCGTGAGCCGAGGCCGAAGCTCGCGCGCAGGGAGCCGGCGGGCAGGCCGAGCCGCTTGAGCAGCGGGTGGGCGCAGAAGCGGCCGTCGCGCAGGCCAATGCCGTGTTCGGCCGACAGGTAGGCGGCCACCAGCCCGGCGTCGTAGCCTTCGACCGAGAAGTTCACGACGCCGATGGTGCCGGTCTGATCGCCCGCTTCGGAATCGGCAAAGATCCGGTGCACGGTCACGCCTTCGATGTCTTCGAGACCCTCGACCAGGAAGGACCGGATGGCGTCCTCGTGGGCCTGCCACTGCTCCGGGTCCAGTGCCGCGATGACCTGGGTGGCGCGGGCCAGGGCGGCGGCACCCAGGACGTTCGGCGAGCCGCCCTCGTGCCGGGCCGGTCCGGTGGTCCAGCTGACGGAGTCGAGCCGGGCGTCACGGACGGCGCCGCCGCCGGCCAGGTGCGGGGTGCCGGCGTCGAGCCAGTCCGTCCGTCCCACCAGCACGCCGGCGCCGAACGGGGCGTACAGCTTGTGCCCCGAGAAGGCGAGGTAGTCGACGTCGTCCGTTGCGATGTCGATCCGCCGGTGCGGGGCCAGCTGCGCGGCGTCGACGACGATTCTGGCGCCGTACTCGTGCGCCAGTGCGGCGAGGGTCCGGATTGGCAGGATCTCCCCGGTGACATTCGAGGCGCCGGTGACGGCGAGCAGGCTGACGCCGCCACGGGCGAGTTCGTCCCGGAGGCGGTCCACTGTGGCTGCGAGGGTGGGAGCGGCCACGACGCTGCGGTGCGGGACGTTCTGCCAGGGCAGGAGGTTGGCGTGGTGCTCGATGTCGAGATAGAGGACCTCGCCGGCGGGGCGGCCGTCGCGCAGCGGCAGGCAGCCGGCCAGCAGGTTCAGTGAATCGGTGGTGTTGCGCGTGAAGATCACGGAATCGTCCGCACGGCCGCCGACGAAGTCCCGCACAATGTCCCGGGCGTTCTCGTAGACGGAGGTGCTGATCTGCGATGCGTAGCCGGCGCCGCGGTGCACACTCGCGTAGTACGGCAGGATTTCGTTCAGGTAGGCCGAGACGACGGACAGGGCCGGTGCGGAGGCGCCGTAGTCGAGGTTGGCGTAGCGGGCGTAGCCGCCTGTGATCAGCGGGGCCTGGATTTCGGCCCCGGTGACGGCGGCCAGCGGCCGGGCCGCGACGGCACGCCGTCCGTCAGGGCGCGCAGCGTCTGAGCCGGCGTGGAATTCGGGGGCTGCGGGGAAAATGGCAGTTGTCATGGGACCTCACTCGACCAGGACCCCACATGGTGGGAATCCGCGCTTGCCGGGTCCGTTCCGGACCGGCCAGGTCGTCACCCGGGGCACCCCACCGCGAAAGGAGGGTTGCCGGCCAGCAAACCGGGGTTTAGCGCTGGCACTCGTGACCTGCATCGAGCGTAGGACATCAGTGCAGCCGGGGAAAAGGCGCCGGCGATTGTGAAGCGGATTATTACGGACCAGGGCTACGAAGCACGCGGATCCGCCGCCACACGCGCCAGGGGAGGCAAGGTGCGGGCGCCGGCGGGCTGGACACTTAGGCCGAACAGGGCCTCCAGTGCGGCCGCGTAGTCGTGCTGCCGGCCGTCCGCGGCCAGTTCCCGCGCGCGGACTGTTGGAAGGTGAAGCAGCCGGCGGACCATTCGGCGCATCGCCAGGTTCACATCCTCAGCCTGGGCGGCGCTGCCGTGTTGCCGCAGGGCGCGCTCCATTTCAGCTTCGAGGACCTGGTGGACGTGCCGGCGCAGGGCCACGATTGCGGCGTCGGCTGCACGCAGTTCCTCTCGCTTTTCGAAGCGGTGCGCCGCCTGCCGGACCATGGCGCGGGCGAGGCGGAGCGCCTCGGCGTCCGCCGGGGGAGCGGCGGATCCAACAGAGTCCAGGGTGATCAGCTCAACGCCCGGCAGATCCGCCACGCCGGGGTCGAAGTCATGGCTGGGAGCGAGGTCGATGACGGTGAGGGGATGGGCGGTGCCATCCCGCCAATCCGCCAGTTGGGCTGCCCGGATGCGCTTCTCCGTGCCGCTGCAGCCGATGATGATTTCTGCCCGCGCAACGGCGGCGGGCAGCTCCCGGTCCGTCAGCGGCGTGCCACCCCGGCTTGCCACAAACGCCTCCGCCCGGCCGGATTGGGAGAAGACGGAAATGGTGGGGCATCGTTTGCTCCTGAGAATCTCCGCCACGCACGCGGCGTAGGAGCCGGTGCCAAAGAGGACCACGGACGCATCTGCCAGGGACGGCTGTGCTCCTCCGGCGGTGGCCAAATCAAGGGCCACAGATGCTATGGACCTGCTGGCGCTGCCGAGCGCGGCCCGGGCCCCCACAGCCCTGCCGGTGCGGGACGCCTCCTGAAAAAGCCGGACCAGAAGCCCGCCCGCAGTACCCGCAGCCTGTGCTTCAGCCAGGGCGCGCCGGACCTGGCCCGCGACTTGGCGCTCGCCCACCACGACGGAATCCAGGCCGGCTGCAACGGCGAAGAGATGTTCCGCCGCCGACGCCCCGGTGAAGTGCTCGAACAGGCACGCAAGCCGCGCCGCGGGCAGGCTCGCGCAGAGGCGGACCGTACCCAGGGCCTCGGAACAGGCGGCAGCTACAAGGTCCCCGGACGCCACCTCGCAGTAAATCTCGAAGCGGCTGCAGGTGGACAAGACGACGGCCCCGGACACGGCGGAACTGCCGGCGAGCAGATGCTGGCCCAGTTCCGGGGAGACGGCGTGGAGCCTGGCGGCGGACTCTATGTCCAGGTCCCGGTACTTCGCAATGAGGACCAGCAGGACCGGACCGACGCCGGGGTCGGGGGTTTCAGGATCCGCGGGGTGAACCGATCCAGACATGGCTGCCCTCCTGCCACTCGATGCCCGCTCCGCGCCATGACTGACCGTGCCATGACTGACAGTGAAGCTGGGGACAGAGTCGTACAGGGGCCCTTGGGAATCCTTGAGGGTGGAGCCTAGAGGAGGTCGTCGAGCCCGGGGTTGAGCCGCTTGAGCACTTCCGAGTGGAGGATTGAGTTGGTGGCCAGGGCGTTGCCGCCGAAGGGGCCGTCCTCGCCCTCGAGCGAGGTGAAGCGGCCGCCGGCCTCGGTCACGATCGGCACCAGCGCGGCCATGTCGTAAAGGTTCAGTTCGGGTTCGCAGGCGATGTCCACGGCACCCTCGGCCACGAGGCAGTACGACCAGAAGTCGCCGTAGGCGCGGGTCCGCCAGACCTCTTCGGTGAGGCCCATGAACTCGTCCAGGTTCCCGCGCTGCTTCCAGCCGCCCAGGCTGGAGTAGGACAGCGAGGCGTCCTCGAGCCTGGATACGTTGGAGACCTTCAGCCGAGTGGCGGCGGCGAGCGAGCGGCCCGTGTAGGCGCCTGCTCCCTTGGCAGCCCACCAGCGCTTGCCCAGTGCCGGCGCGCTGACGACGCCGACCACCGGCTCGCCCTCGTCGACGAGGGCGATCAGGGTGGCCCAGACCGGGACGCCGCGGACAAAGTTCTTGGTGCCGTCGATCGGGTCGATGATCCAGCGGCGGGAGCCATGGCCCGAGCTGCCGAATTCTTCGCCCAGGACCGCATCGCGCGGACGGGAGCGGGAGAGCTGGCCGCGGATGGCCTCTTCAGCCGACTTGTCGGCATCGGTGACAGGGGTGAGGTCCGGCTTCGTCTCGATCCGAAGGTCGAGCGCCTTGAAGCGGCTCATGGTCTGGGAATCGACGGAATCTGCCAGTACATGGGCAAGGCGCAGGTCATCGTTGTAGCTTGAAGCGGATTGGCTCATGGTTCCAAACTACCGTCAAAGCGGCCCGGCCGCCGGGAGGCCGCGGCACTGCGCCGCCGCCCGCGAACCCGGCTGGCTAGGACACGGTGCCCAGTTCCTTGGTTTCCTGCGCTTCCATCCGCGGGTCCGTGCCCAGCAGCCGGCGCAGGGACGCGAGCCGGGCAGGTCCGGAGGGTCCCGCGTGCCCGGCCGCAACCCACTTATCGACGCCGCAGTTCACGGCGGTGGCGTCGTGTTTGCAGCCGCGTTCGCAGTCATCGGTGCCCGGTTCCAGGTCCGGGAAGGAACGCAGGATCCGGTCCGGGTCCACGTGGGCCRGTCCGAAGGACCGGATGCCGGGGGTGTCGATGATCCAGCTGCCGGCCGGGGCGTCGTTGACCTTCAGTGCCAGCGCCGAGGAGGAAGTGTGGCGGCCGCGGCCGGTCACCGCGTTGACGCCTCCGGTGGCCCGTTCGGCCCCGGTCAGGGCGTTGACCATGGTGGACTTGCCGACGCCGGAATGGCCCAGCATCACGGTGACCTTGCCGTCGAGATAGCCGCGCAGCTGGGACACCGCGTCCTTGTCGAGCCGGGCGGAGAGCCCGTCGTCGGAGCGGGCGTCGATGCCGGAAGCGGCGGAGTCCGCCGTTTTGGAGATGATGACGGGGAAGTCGAGGTGCTGGTAATTGGACAGCAGCTCTGCGGGGTCCTTGACGTCTGCCTTGGTGACGAGCAGCAGCGGCTCAATGCCGGCGTCGTACGCGGCCACCAGCGCGCGGTCGATGAAACCGGTCCGCGGCTCGGGGTTGGCGGCGGCGACCACCACCACCAGCTGGTCGGCGTTGGCCACGACGGCGCGTTCGATCGGATCGGTGTCATCGGCACTGCGGCGCAGCAGCGTCTTGCGGTCCTGGATCTTGACCAGCCGCGCGAGGGTGTCCGGCTCGCCGGTGACGTCCCCCACCAGGGAGACGAAGTCGCCGGCCACCACAGGATTGCGGCGCAGTTCCCGGGCCCGCGCCGCGATGATCTTGCGTTCGCCGGGGGTCCCTTCATCGACGACGGCGGTGTAGCGGCCCCGGTCAACGGTGATGATGCGTCCGGTGACGGCGTCGTCGTGGGCGGGCCGGTCCTTCGTGCGCGGCCGGGTGCCCTTCTTGTTCGGGCGGATCCGGACGTCGGACTCGTCCCAGGAATCAGTGCTGCGTGCCACCGGCGGTGTCCTCATCTGCGGCGGGTCCCTGTGCCAGCATCGCTTCCCAGAGCTGCGGGAAATCGGGCATGGTCTTGGCCGTGGTCGCGATGTCCTCGACCTCCACGCCGGGCACGGCAAGGCCAAGGATGGCGCCGGCGGTGGCCATGCGGTGATCCGCGTAGCTGTGCACCACTCCGCCGTGCAGCGTGGCCGGGCGGATGATGAGACCGTCGGCGGTCTCTTCGGCGTCGCCGCCGAGGCGGGTGATTTCGGCGACGAGGGCGGCGAGCCGGTCCGTTTCGTGGCCCCGGAGGTGGGCGATCCCGGTCAGCCGCGAGGGACCCGCGGCCAGGGCGCAGAGCGCCGCCACTGTCGGGGCGAGCTCGCTGGTCTCGTCGAAGGCGCCGCCCTTGATCTGCGGCCCGCCGGTGACGGTCAGGGTCCCGCGCTCCACGCTCACGTCCGCGCCCATGGCGGTCAGGATACCGCGCCAGAGGTCGCCCACCTGGGTGGTTTCCGCGGGCCAGTTCGGGATCCGCACGGTGCCGCGGGTGGCGAGGGCCGCCGCCAGGAACGGTCCGGCGTTGGAGAGGTCCTGCTCGATCCGCTGGTCGAAGGCGCGGATCGGTCCCGGGGAGACGACCCAGTGGTTCGGCACGGAGTCATCGACCGCCACGCCCACGCCGCGCAGCACGGCCACAGTCATGTTGATGTGGTCCAGGCTTGGCACGGGCTTTCCGACGTGTTCGAGGTGGAGTCCCTCGGTGAAGCGTGCACCGGCCAGCAGCAGGGCCGAGACGAACTGGGACGACGCGCTGGCGTCGATGACGAGGTGTCCGCCGCGCACTTCGCCCGTGCCGTGGACGGTGAAAGGCAGCGACGACGCCGTTCCGCCGTCGGGCGCGCTCACCGCGACACCCAATCCGGTCAGGGCCTCGATGATGGTGCCCATCGGGCGTTTGCGGGCGTGCGGGTCGCCGTCGAAGCGGGATTCGCCACGGCGCAGCGCCGCGACCGGGGGCACAAAGCGCATGACGGTGCCGGCCAGGCCGCAGTCGATGGCGGAGTCCATTGCCGCGTAGTCCAGGCTGATCGGACTGATTTCCAGGTCGGGGCCGAAGGCGCCATCGCCGGGAACCTCGGTGACTGTGGCTCCCAACTGCCGCAGGGCCTCAATCATCAGGGCCGAATCCCGGGAGTGCAGGGGAGCGCGGAGACGGGACGGCCCGTCTGCGAGGGCCGCGAGCACGAGGTACCGGTTGGTCAGGGACTTGGAGCCCGGAACGGTGACGGTGGCATCGACCGGCCGTGCCGCGAAGGGCGCAGGCCAGTGTGGACCGGTGTCGGGAGTATCCAGGCCGGCAGAGTGGGAAGGGGCCGCTGCGGAGGGGGTGGTGCCAGTCATTACCGTCTTAGGCTCCGGCTGTGTGGTCGACGGCCTTGCGGACGACTTTGTCGGCCTTTTTCAGCTGTTTGTTGGTTGTCTTCCGGGCGTCCGCGGCCAGGTGTCCGGCCCGCCAGGCCAGGCTGGGCTTGCCGGCGGTATCGACCGCGGCGAGGAGGACGCCGCCGGTGAGGGAGACGTTTTTCAGGAGCTGCTTGCGGCGGGCGTTGCGGGCCTCCTTGGACGTGATGTCCGCGCTGCGCCATTCGACGTAGGTGTTAAGGACCGAAATCACGGCGAGCACGGTGGCTGCCAGCCGGGCGGACTTGCCCAGAGCGAAGCAGACGCCGGCGCCGACCTGGGTTCCGCCGATCACCCGGGCCAGGACTTTTTCGTTGGGCTGGAACGGCAGCGAGTCGGCCGCGCGGCGCACCAAAGGGGACAACTGTGTGGCGGTGTCGTCCGCGTTCTTGAGCTTGTCCATGCCGGCGAGCACGAAACTGGAGGCGAGCATGGGCCGGGCGAGAAAGCGGACAAACGACATGAATTTCCTCCTGGATGGACGAACCGCGGCTTCACTGCGGGAGAACCGGTTCTAGTCTTGCACTTTTGCGGAATATTTGCCCGCAGCGCGTGGTTGTGAAAGGCAGATCCCAGCAGGCTCAGGAAGGCGGACATTTGACGCGGGTGTTGGACAGGGCGGAACTGGAAACCGGTTCGGGACAAACGTGGGGCCTCGCGCTTCCGGCTGTTCCAGGTGCCCGGCAGAAGGTAACAGTAGACTTGAACGCAATGAGCACCATGGACCCGGCCGTTGCGGCCATGCACGAGGTTGCCGGAAACGACGCCACGCCCACGAAAAGTTCTGCCGCCTTGGAAACCGAGGTGGACGGAAAGCCCCTGGACGTCTCCACCGAGTCCGCGGAAGAGCGCCGTGTGCGCTTTGAGCGTGACGCCATGCAATATGTCGACCAGTTGTATTCGGCGGCCATGAGGATGGCGCGGAATCCCTCCGACGCCGAGGACCTGGTCCAGGAGGCGTACACGAAGGCGTTTTCCGCGTTCCACCAGTACAAGCCCGGAACCAATCTGAAGGCCTGGCTGTACCGCATCCTCACCAACACCTACATCAACCTGTACCGGAAGCGCCAGCGCGAGCCGCTGCAGTCGAATTCGGACACCATCGAGGACTGGCAGCTTGCCCGCGCCGAGTCGCATACCTCGTCCGGACTGCGGTCGGCGGAGGCCGAGGCCCTGGACCACCTGCCCGATTCCGATGTGAAGCGCGCCCTGCAATCGATTCCTGAGGAGTTCCGGCTAGCCGTGTACTTCGCGGACGTCGAGGGATTCGCGTACAAGGAAATTTCAGAGATCATGAACACCCCCATCGGGACCGTCATGTCCCGGCTGCACCGAGGCCGGAAGATGCTGCGGGACATGCTTGCGGACTATGCCGCCGAACGAGGATTCAGGGCCGCCACCGAGTCAAACGACGCGGCCGACAGCAAGAAACAGGAGAACAGGAAATGAGCGACTGCCAGGGACTGGGCGATTGCGACGACGCCCGGATGCAACGTATCTATGAATATCTGGATGGCGCACTCACACATGAGGACATCGCAGAGATCAAGAACCATCTGGACAGTTGCCCGGAGTGCCTGGAGCAGTACGACCTCGAATGCGTCATCCGCGTGATGGTCAAGCGTTCGTGCACCGAAGCGGCTCCGGAAAACCTCAAGAACTCCATCCTGGACCGGATCCACTCGATCCGGACTGTGGAAGCCTGAGCCCTGCACCGCTCACTGCCTGAGGCTGGCGGCACGGCCTAAGGCTCTCCTCACTGCATAAGCGAAAGACCCCGGAACCGTGAGGTTCCGGGGTCTTTCGCTCAAAGCATTCAATCCAAGCTTTTGCTTAGGCGTTGGGGCGCTTACCGTGGTTCGCGCCGCCACGCTTACGGTCACGACGTTTACGTGCACGTTTGCTCATAGCTGGCCTCCTTAATCTTGGTACTCAAAAGAGCTGCCCTCAAGTCTCCCACATCACGGCACGTGCCGCGAACCGGGGGCGCCGTGCGACGGGCCGCGGCCGGGTTGCCCCGGGGGTCAGGCATTGAGCGAATTACGGATCGAGATCCGGGCCTGGTCCAGCACCGTCCTGACGGTTTCGAGCGTGACGGCCGTGACGGGGCTGCTCCCGGCGTGGCGCCGCAGTTCCACCCGCATGTCGTCACGGAAGGCCTGCACCAGCATTTCCGCCTCCTTCAGCCGCCGTTCGCCTTCCGGGGAGTACCACGGGCTGCCAGCGCCCGCGGCGGAACCGGTTCCGCCGGCAGAACCCGCACGGGCCGAGGTCCGCGCCGCCTCCGCCGTCGCCGCGAGGTCGGCCCGGAGGCCGCGCATGTTGACGCGGATGTCCTGGCGAAGGTTGTCGGCGAGACGGCGCACCGAGGCCGAAATGTCGTTCTCGACGCCGGCGAGTTCGTCCCGCCGGCTGTTCAGTTCCAGGAGTCCCGCCGGGGTGATGCTGTAGTTGGTGCGGCGGCCCTCCGTGTGGGTGGCCACCAGCCCTTCCTCCTCAAGCTTGCCCAGGCGCGGGTAGATGGTGCCGGCGCTGGGGGAGTACGTGCCGCCGAAACGCTCGCTGAGGGCCTTGATGAGCTCATAGCCGTGTTTGGGGCCCGACTCGAGGAGGGCGAGCAGGTACAGCCGCAGTGCCCCGTGGGCGAAGACGGGAGGCATCAGCCGGCCGTTTCGGTGTCCACGGTGGGCTGGCCGTGGAAGATCGACGTCTTTCCCGAGACCGAGTTGGTCCGGACCAGCATCAGCTTGGTGTCCGGCCCCGCGATGGTCTGCACCGTGCCGCCGGACTGGTGGGCGTACTTTTGGTCGTCGATAACCACCGCGCCGCTGGCGGACTTGGCGATGATGTCCACTCCGACGTCGTGCGGAAGCCGGATGGTGACGTCACCGGAGACCGAATTGGCGCCAAAGTCCTGGGTGAAGCCGTGCAGGTCGAAGTTCAGGTCGCCGCTGACGGTGTTCGCGCGGATATGGCTGAATTCGCCCGAGGCCGTGACCTCGCCGGAGACGCTCTTGGCGGTCAGGACACCGCGGTGGTTGCGGGCGATCACCTCTCCGCTGACGGTCTTGACCGACAGGTCCCCGGAGGTGCCGTCGGCCAGCACGGATCCGGAGACGGTGTTGAGCCGGGCGTGGCCGCTGGTTCCGGAGACCATGCCGTCGCCGCTCACCGTCCCGGCCTCCACCTCGACTCCGGCCGGCAGGGCGATGCTGATGACCACCGAATTGCTGCTGCCGTTGTTGACGGTGTCCATCAGGTTCTTGAACCAGCCCTGCGGCCCGTGCAGCTGGTGGCGCACTTCCAGGCGGCCGTTGATGACAGAAACCGACAGCGGGTCGCCGTGGATTTCGGACACCTCGACCCGTGCCACATCCTCGTCATGGGTGACGATGTCGAAGCGGCCGCGGACGATGCCGAGCTTGAGGGAGCGGACGTCGTCGACGTCGATTGTCTGCGGGCCGGTCACGGTCCACGAGTTCTCTGACATGGTTCCTCCGGAAAGCGAAAGGTGGCTGGGGACTAACGATATATCGCGACTATGAAGTCACGATATATCGCGCCTGTCGCCCAGGTCAAGATATATCGCGAAAATCCCGGAAGGGTGGGACCAGCAGCTGGCCTGCCGCCGCCGGCGGGACTATTCCGGCGCGTCCAGGCCCAGCCACTGGAACCAGCCGCGGTGCAGCACCAGCCACGCCATCAGGCCATACCCGGCCTGGCCGGGCGTGCCGCCGTTGGCCGCGAGATCCTGGCGCCACTGCTCGTGGTTCAGCAGCGGCGAGAAAGTGTCGACGTACAGGTGCTTGCGGCGCGTGGTGACGTCGGCGAACGCGGTGTTGAGTTCGCCGAGCCTGCGGTTTTGCGCGGGGTCAAGCGTGGGCGGCGGCCCCACGACAAAAACCTCGATCTTGTTCTGGGAGGCTGAGTCCAGGATGTTGGCGAGGTTCAGGCGGCTGCGGGCCGTTGACAGGCCGAACTCAATGTCGCGTCCGGACAGGCCGATCACCAGGCGGTTTTCGTGGTTGTTGCCGAAGCGGCGGCCGGCCTCCTCGAGCCAGCGCGCGGCGATTCCCTCGGTGCCCTCTTCCGGGCACGGCAGGGAGTAGCACTCCAGGGCCATCCCGTCCTGCGGTGTGCGGGCCAGTACCCGGCCCCACCAGCCCAAGGCGCGCGGATCACCGAGCCCGGCCAACAGCTCGTCCCCAACGGCTGCGATCCGCAGCTTCCGATCTTCCACGACTACCTCTTCACTTCAACGCTGTCCATCAAGCTGACCACTAATAGTCCATTAAACAGAACTGCCCGGCCGGAGTGTTGTGTTTCAGTCTCCGGCCGGGCAGTAATGACGCTATTTACGAGCGAATGCCTGCTTGAGCAGGGCGTCCTGTTCCGCCGCGTGGCGCTTCATCGACCCTGCCGCGGTGGAGGCCGAGGCGGGGCGCGAGATGAGCCGGACCCGGCGGTCCAGGGCGTCGGGCAGGTTCAGGCCAATGAACGGCCACGGACCCTGGTTGGCCGGCTCGTCCTGCGCCCAGACCACTTCGGCGTTCGGGTACTTGGCCAGCTCGGCAGCGATCTCGGCGACCGGCAGCGGGTAAAGCTGCTCAACCCGCACGATCGCCGTGGTGGTGTTCTCGGTCTTCTGCCGGGTGGACAGCAGATCGTAGTACAGCCGGCCGGAGACCAGCAGCACGCGTTCGACGGCGTCGGCCTGCAGCTGGGCGTGCTCCGGGATGACGGGGCGGAACGAGCCGGTGGTGAAGTCCTCCACCGAGGACGCCGCGGCCTTCAGGCGCAGCAGCTGCTTCGGCGTGAAGATGATCAGCGGCTTGCGCGGCTTGCTGTAGGCCTGGCGGCGCAGCAGGTGGAAGTGCGAGGCCGACGTCGTGGGGTTGGCCACGATCATGTTCTCCTCGGCGCACATCTGGAGGAACCGCTCGATGCGGGCGGAGGAGTGGTCCGGGCCCTGGCCCTCGTAGCCGTGCGGCAGCATGAGGACCAGCGAGGAGCGCTGGCCCCACTTCTGCTCTGCGGAGGAGATGAACTCATCGATGATGGTCTGCGCACCGTTGACGAAGTCACCGAACTGCGCTTCCCAGAGCACCAGGGCGTCCGGGCGCTCCACGGAGTACCCGTATTCGAAGCCCATGGCGGCGTATTCGGAGAGCAGGGAGTCGTAGATCCACAGCTTGGCCTGGTTGTCCGAGAGGTGGGACAGGGGCAGCCATTCGTCGCCGTTGGCCCGGTCGTGGAAGACGGCGTGACGCTGCACGAAGGTGCCGCGTCGCGAGTCCTGGCCGGCGAGCCGGACGGGGACGCCTTCCATGGTGAGCGAGCCGAACGCGGCAAGTTCGCCGAAGCCCCAGTCGATGCCGCCTTCGCGGGACATCGCTTCACGCTTCTCGAGCAGCTGTTTGAGTTTGGCGTGGACGGTGAAGCCCTCCGGGATTTCGGTGTGGGCCTTGCCGATGCGTGCCAGGGTCTCCGCTGAGATCGCCGTGGAGGCCGGGGCGCTGACACCGGAATCGGACTGCTGCGCCATGGGACGTTCGAGATCGGACACCGCGGCGGAATCGGCCGTGATGATCGGGATCGGGGACGTCTGGGCCGCGTGCGTTTCGGCGAAGACGCGCTCCAGGCGTTCCTGGTAGTCGCGCAGCAGCTGCTCGGCTTCTTCCTCGGTGATGTCGCCGCGGCCGATCAGCGATTCGGTGTACAGCTTACGGACGGAGCGCTTGGCTTCGATCAGGTTGTACATCAGCGGCTGGGTCATCGAGGGGTCGTCGCCCTCGTTGTGGCCGCGGCGGCGGTAGCAGACCATGTCGATGACAACGTCCTTGTGGAACCGCTGGCGGAACTCGTAGGCAAGCTGGCCGATGCGGACCACGGCTTCCGGGTCGTCGCCGTTCACATGGAACACCGGTGCCTGGATCATCTTCGCGACGTCCGTGGAGTACGTGGAGGAACGCGAGGAGGACGGCGCGGTGGTGAAGCCGACCTGGTTGTTGACCACGATGTGGATGGTTCCGCCGGTGCGGTAGCCGCGCAGCTGGGAGAGGTTGAGCGTTTCGGCCACAACGCCCTGGCCGGCGAATGCGGCGTCGCCGTGCACCATGATCGGCAGCACGGGGAAGGCCTCGCCCTGGTCCAGCCGGTCCTGCTTGGCGCGGACGATGCCTTCGAGGACGGAGTCGACCGCCTCGAGGTGGGACGGGTTCGCGGCGAGGTAGACCTTGGTCTCCTTGCCGTTGTCCGAGGTGAAGGTGCCCTCGGTGCCGAGGTGGTACTTCACGTCGCCGGAGCCCTGGACCGAACGGGGGTCCTGGGTGCCTTCGAATTCGCGGAAGACCTGGGCGTAGGTCTTGCCCGCGATGTTGGTGAGCACGTTGAGCCGGCCGCGGTGGGCCATGCCGATCGCCACTTCGTCGAGTTCGTCGTCGGCGGCGTCGGAGATAATGGCGTCCAGCAGCGGAATCAGGGACTCGCCGCCTTCGAGCGAGAAGCGCTTCTGGCCGACGAACTTGGTCTGCAGGAAGGTCTCAAAGGCCTCGGCGGCGTTGAGCTTGGAAACGATGCGCAGCTGCTCGTCGCGGCTCGGCTTCGAGTACGCGTGCTCCAGCTGGTCCTGGAACCACTTGCGCTCGGCGGGGTCCTGGATGTGCATGTATTCGATGCCGGCGGTGCGGCAGTAGGCGTCGCGGAGGACGCCGAGGATGTCGCGGAACTTCAGCATCGGCTTGCCGCCGAAGCCGCCGGTGGGCCACTCGCGGTCCAGGTCCCACAGGGTCAGGCCGTAGGTCAGGACGTCGAGGTCCGGGTGCTTGCGCTGGACGTACTCGAGCGGATCGGTGTCCGCCATGAGGTGGCCGCGCACGCGGTAGGCGTGGATCAGCTGCTGGATCCGGGCGACCTTGTTGATCTCGTCGGCCGGGTCCACCTGCAGGTCCGGGCTCCAGCGTACGGGCTCGTACGGGATGCGCAGGGCCTCGAAGATCTCGTCGTAGAAGTTCTGGGCGCCCAGCAGGAGCTGGTGCACGAGCTTGAGGAACTCGCCGCTGCCGGCACCCTGGATGACGCGATGGTCATAGGTGGAGGTCAGGGTCAGGACCTTGCTGATCGCGTTCTGCGCGATGATCTTCTCGCTGGCACCCTGGAACTCGGCCGGGTAGTCCAGTGCGCCGACGCCGATGATGGCGGCCTGGCCCTTGGACAGGCGGGGCACCGAGTGGACGGTGCCGATGCCGCCGGGGTTGGTCAGGGACACGGTGGTGCCGGAGTGGTCATCCGCCGTCAGCTTGCCGTTGCGGGCGCGCTTGATCAGGTCCTCGTACGTGTGCCAGAACTCGGCGAAGTTAAGGGTCTCCGCCTTCTTGATGTTCGGGACCATGAGCAGGCGGGTGCCGTCAGGCTTGGGCATGTCGATCGCGATGCCGAAGTTCACGTGTGCCGGCTGGACAGCCACCGGCTTGCCGTCGATCTCGTCGTAGTAGACATTCATCGACGGGAACTGGGACAGGGCGCGGATCACGGCGTAGCCGATCAGGTGCGTGAAGGAGACCTTGCCGCCGCGGGCGCGGGCCAGGTTGGAGTTGATGACCACGCGGTTGTCGATGAGCAGCTTTGCCGGGATGGCACGCACACTCGTGGCGGTCGGCACTTCCAGGCTGGTGACCATGTTCGACGCAATGGCCTTGGCCGGGCCGCGCAGGACGGAGACGACGTCCTCTTCCGGCGCCGTCGGGGCCTTTACGTTCTTGGGCAGCTGTGCCGGGATCGGCGCCGTGCCGGGGCCGGCGTCGGAGGTCCTGGCGCCATCCCGGGCGGCGGTGGCCGGGGCCCGCTTCGCTGCGGGAGCCGGGGCGGCGGGGGCAGCCGCGACGGGAGCGGGGGCAGCCGGTGCAGGTGCTGCCTGCGGTGCGGCGGCGGGCGCTACAACGGGAAGTTCACGGGTGGCAGGATGCACAGCTGTCGCGGTGCCGGACGTTCCGTTGGCGGAAGAGGCGTCACTAGCTTCGAAGGATTCGAACAGCGGCCACCACTTGGCGTCAACCGTGTTCTTGTCCTGCTGGTAACGCTCGTACAGTTCGTCAACGAGCCACTCGTTTCCGCCAAATTCCTCTGGTAGACGGTGGCTTGGCTGCTCTGGCACTTGAAATACGCCTCTTCCATGAGTTTGATTCCCTCTGGCTTCCACGGTGCCTCGGCACGACGATTGAGCCAGTCTCTGCGTCCAGTGAACCCAGACCCATGCCAGTCTAGTGAGGATTCTTGCCAAACCGCCAATAAGGGTGACCCAAATCATGATCCGCCCCATCAGCCGCCGAAATGGAGTGAAGAAGTGGTCCAGAATCGGCCGGAATGACGTGCCGGCGGGGCCCGGGACCCGCCCTAGAATCAAAGGAGAACCCGCATGGCGCCAAGCGCGCCAGCCATAGGGTGCCAGCTAAGGAGCAACCGTGCGTTTCCTGAATGAGCCCACCACCGACCTGACGTACTCCGACCTGTTCCTGGTACCGTCCCGCTCGGATGTCACCTCCCGCCTGGACGTCGATCTCACGGCCGACGACGGCACCGGCTCGGCGATACCCCTGGTGGCGGCGAATATGACGGCGGTGACGGGGAAGCGGATGGCCGAGACCATGGCCCGCCGCGGCGGCCTTGGAGTCCTGCCGCAGGACGTCCCGCTCGATGTCATCCGGGATGTCACGGCCTGGATCAAGGGGCGCCACCCGGTCCTGGAGACCCCGGTCACGCTCGCGCCCACCGACACCGTCATAGATGCCCTCCACCTGATGGGCAAGCGGCCGCACGGGGCCGTGGTGGTGGTGGATGAATCCGGCGCCGTCACCGGTGTGGTCCGGGCCGCCGACTGCGAGGGCCAGGACCGGTTCGCGTCCCTGGCCTCCGTCGTCCGCCACCAGCCGCTGGTGCTGGACGCCGCACAGCTTGGGAACGGGTCGGCCGCCGCGGCGGATGCCGCGCAGGCCCTCCGCCGCGCCTTCGAGGCGATGGATGCAGCCGGAACCGACTACGCTCCGGTGCAGCAGGACGGCGTCCTGGCCGGCGTGCTCACCCGCAAGGGCGCCCTGCGCTCCACGCTCTACCGGCCCTCCCTGGACAAGGACGGCCGGCTCAAGGTCGCTGCCGCCGTCGGAATCAACGGTGACGTGGCAGGGCGGGCGGCCGAATTGCTGGCCGCCGGCGTAAACGTGCTGGTCCTCGACACCGCGCACGGCCACCAGCAGAAAATGTTCGACGCCCTGGCTGCCGTGAAGGGACTCAACCCGGGCGTCCCCGTGGTGGCCGGCAATGTCGTCACCGGCGGGGCCACGCGTGAACTCATCGAGGCGGGGGCGGACATCGTCAAGGTCGGCGTGGGTCCGGGCGCCATGTGCACCACCCGAATGATGACGGCCGTGGGCCGTCCGCAGTTCAGCGCCGTCCTGGAATGCTCCGCCGCCGCGCGCGAAGCCGGCGGCCGGGTGTGGGCCGACGGCGGGGTCCGCTACCCGCGCGACGTCGCCCTGGCCCTGGCCGCCGGGGCCAGCCAGGTAATGATCGGCTCCTGGTTTGCCGGTACACACGAAAGCCCCGGGGACTTACAGCTCGACGCTGCCGGCCGGCAGTATAAGGAAAGCTTCGGCATGGCCTCCGCCCGGGCGGTACAGAACCGGAACCAGCGCGAGGGCGCATTTGAGAAGGACCGCAAGGCCCTGTTCGAGGAGGGCATCTCCACGTCCCGCATGTATGTGGACGCGGCGCGGCCCGGCGTCGAGGACCTGCTGGACATGATCACGGCCGGCCTGCGCAGTTCCATGAGCTACGCCGGCGCTGCCGATCTCGCCGCCTTCCGGGAACGTGCCGTGGCTGGCATCCAGTCCGCGGCAGGCTATGAGGAAGGCCGGCCCGTCCCGCAGAGCTGGTGATTCCCGCACACCCCTATGACGCGGGCGGGCGGGGGTTGGCGGCGGCTGCTCCTGTAGACTGAAATTCTTATGGACAGTAAATCTAGGTGCCGGCCTGGGGGCTGTCAGCGGAGAACGGAAACCGTTACCGCGCAGTCCACCCGCAGAGCCGGCAAACCCCGTTCACGCGCCCATCATTCTCCGGCCACGCGCCACCCCGGAGCCTTCCAGGAAACAGGGTCGGCCGCCGCCGACCATCCTCCGCCAGGCAGACCCTTCCAGTATCTACGGCCCCTGCGACGGCCGTTGAATTCCGCCGCCGCCGCTGCCGTGGAAGCAGGCCGCTGACATGGAATGGCTATTTCTCGCAGCAGGCCTCCTGCTCATCCTTGGCACAGGGTTCTTTGTCGCCGTGGAATTTTCTCTCGTCGCCTTGGACCAGGCCACCGTGCAGCGCGCCGTCGATAGCGGCGACACCGCCGCCGAGCCCCTGCTCAAATGTCTCAAGTCGCTCTCCACCCAGCTCTCCAGCTGCCAGCTGGGCATCACCATGACCACCCTGCTGACCGGTTACGTCATGGAACCGTCTGTCGGCAAACTGCTCGAAGGCCCCCTCACCGCTCTCGGCGTCCCGCCCGCGGCGGCCGCCTCCCTCTCCCTGGTCCTCGCAATGGCGCTGGCCACCCTGCTCTCCATGCTGATCGGCGAGCTGGTGCCCAAGAACATGGCCATCGCGCTGTCCTTCCCGGTCGGCAAGGCCGTTGCCCGGCCACAGCTGGTGTTCACCGCCATCTTCAAACCCGCCATCGTGGTGCTGAACGGTTTCTCGAACAAGGTCCTCAACGTCTTTGGTCTGGAGGCCAAGGAGGAAATCTCCGGCGCCCGCACCCCGGCCGAACTGGCCTCGCTCGTCCGTCGCTCCGCGGCCATGGGCACCCTTGACGCCGGGACGGCCAACTTCATTTCCCGGACCCTGAAGTTCTCCGGGCGGACCGCCGCGGACGTCATGACCCCCCGCATCCGCGTGGAGACCATCGACGCCGACCAGCCGGTCTCGGATATCGTCGAGGCCGCCAAACGCACCGGATACTCCCGCTTCCCCGTGATCGGCGAGTCCTCCGATGACATCCGCGGCGTGGTGCATATCAAGAAGGCCATCGCCGTGCCCTCGGACCGCCGCGCCAAGCTGCAGGCAGGGGCCATCATGACCGATGTGCTCCGCGTCCCCGAAACCATCCACCTGGACGCCCTCCTGGCCGAACTGCGCGAGGGCAACCTTCAATTGGCAGTCGTCCTCGACGAGTACGGCGGAACCGCCGGCGTCACCACCCTGGAAGACCTCGTGGAGGAAATCGTCGGGGAAGTGGCCGACGAACACGACAAGGTCCGCCCCGGCCTGCTTCAGAGCGCCTCGGGGGACTGGTACTTCCCCGGCCTGCTCCGGCCCGACGAACTCTCCGAACAGATCCCGGGCCTGACCGTGCCCGATGAGGCTGCCTACGAAACGGTGGGAGGCTACCTCATGAGCCAGCTCGGCCGCATCGCGGCAGTCGGCGACACAGTCGACGTCGACGGCGGGACACTCAGCGTGACCCGAATGGACGGCCGCCGGATCGACCGGATCTGTTTCCGGCCGGCCCGGGAACCCGGCGACGGCGAGCCCGGCAACGAGCCCGGCACCCAGTCCGGCAGCCAGTCCGGCAGCCAGGCAGGTGCCGCATGAGCGACTGGGCCGGAATTTTGTGGCTTGCCCTCCTGCTGGTGGCCAATGCCTTCTTCGTGGCGGCTGAATTCGCTGTCATGTCCGCGCGCCGCAGCCAGATCGAACCGCTGGCCGAAGCCGGCTCCAAGCGGGCCCAGACCACGCTCCGGGCCATGGAAAATGTCTCGCTCATGCTCGCGTGCGCCCAGCTCGGCATCACGGTCTGCTCGCTGCTGATCCTGCTGGTGGCAGAGCCCGCGATCCACCACCTCCTGGCTGTACCGCTGGAAGCGTTGGGCGTTCCTGCGGAGGCCTCCGACATTGTGGCGTTCGCCGTCGCCCTGCTGGTGGTGACGTTCCTGCACGTCACGTTCGGCGAAATGGTGCCCAAGAACATCTCCGTGTCGGTCGCCGACAAGGCGGCGCTGCTGCTGGCACCGCCCCTGATGTTCATCGCGCGCGTGGTCAAGCCCTTCATTGCTGCCCTGAACTGGTCCGCGAACCATATCCTGCGGCTCATGCGGATTGAGCCCAAGGATGAGGTGACGTCCTCCTTCACGCTTGAAGAAGTGCAGTCGATCGTGCAGGAATCCACCCGCCACGGACTTGTGGACGACGACGCCGGACTCATTACCGGAGCGCTGGAGTTCTCCGAACACACGGCCTCGCGGGTGATGGTCCCGCTGGGAAAGCTCGTCATGCTCAAGGCGGCCACCACGCCGGCGGAATTCGAAAAGTCAGTGAGCCGGACCGGGTTCTCGCGCTTCCCGATGCTCGATGACGACGGCATGCTGGCCGGCTACCTCCACATCAAGGACGTGCTGTCCATTCCGGATGCCGGGTACCACGAGCCGATTGCGGAAAGCCGCATCCGGTCGCTGGCGAACCTGGCCATGGACGACGAAATCGAGAAGGCCATGTCCGTCATGCAGCGCACGGGCTCGCATCTGGCCCGCGTGATCGGCCCGGACGGACTGACCCAGGGGGTGCTGTTCCTCGAGGATGTGATCGAGCAGCTTGTCGGAGAAATCCGTGACGCGACGCAGGCCAGGGGCTACCGCAGGCTGGGCCAAGACCAGTAAGGGACAGCCCAGTAGCGGACAGCCCGGTAGCGGACAGGTGCGCTGCGGCCCGCCGTGTATCCCTAAATAGGAATGATTCCTATTTAGGGATACACTCGGGCTGTTGCTATTGCTCCTGATTCTCAATAACAGATCCGAGGTTTCCCGTGCGTCGTCCCGCTGCCCGAGCCATGCTGGCTGGTTTTGCCGGCTTAGGCCTCCTGCTCACCGCGTGCAGTCCGACGGCGGGCGGCTCGCGGGGGACCGCGGGCGACGGCGTGATCGACGTCGTGGCCTCCACCAGCGTCTACGGCGACATCGTCTCGAGCATCGGCGGCGACAAGGTCCGGGTCACCTCGGTCATCAACCGCACCAGCCAGGACCCGCACTCCTACGAGGCAACCACGCAGGACAAGCTGGCGGTCTCCAAGGCGGAGCTCGTGGTGGAGAACGGCGGGGGATACGACGCCTTCATCGACACCCTTGCCACCGACACGGGGCTGGACCACGGCAACATCATCAACGCCGTGGACGTCTCCGGCCTTGCCACCGGAAGTCCGGCACCGGCAACAACTGACGCCGCCGGCCACGCGCACGAGCACGCCGGGCTGAACGAGCACGTCTGGTACAGCCTGCCGGCCATGTCCCGCCTCGCGGACGCCGTCGCCGACAAGCTGGGTTCGCTGGAACCTGGCTCGGCACAGACGTTCCGGACCAACGCTGCGGCCTTCAAGGACTCTCTCGGCGGACTGGAAACCAAGCTCGCCGCCATCAAGGCCTCGGCGGGCCATTCGCCCGTTGCGGTCACCGAACCCGTCCCGCTGTACCTGCTCGAGGACGCCGGACTGGAGAACCAGACCCCGGAGGAGTATACGGCCGCGATCGAGGAAGACGCCGATGTGCCGCCCGCCGTGCTCAAGGCCGCCGCCGACCTCGTGGCATCCCGGGGCGTGAAGCTGCTGGCCTACAATACCCAGACGGAGGGACCCCAGACGGTGACGCTGAAAAAGGCCGCCGAGACCGCCGGCGTCCCGGTAGTGAATTTCAGCGAGACCCTTCCGGACGGCCAGTCCTACCTGCAGTGGATGACCGGGAATGTCGAGAGCATCGGCAAGGCCCTAGGATGATCGGAACAGCGGGAGCAGCAGTCTCCGCGGAAAATCGAGGAAACCCCCTTTGACACCGGTAGTGAGCCTCCGTGGTGCCTCCCTGGCGTTCGGCCAACGGACGCTCTGGGAGGGCCTGGACCTGGACATCAACCCGGGTGAATTCTTTGCCGTGCTCGGTCCCAACGGCAGCGGCAAGACCACCTTCCTGAAGGTCCTGCTGGGGCTGCAGGAACTGAGCACGGGAACGGCAGTTCTCGGCGGCCGTCCCGTTGAGCGGGGTAGCCGCAGGATCGGCTACGTGCCGCAGCAGAAATCATTCGACCCCGACACGCCCCTGCGCGCCCGCGACCTCGTGGCCCTCGGCGTCGACGGCCACCGCTGGGGCATCCGCCTGGGCGGCGCAAAAGTGAACCGGAAGGTCGATGAGCTCCTGGACCTCGTGGGCGCAACCGACTACGCCAAGGTGCCGGTGGGGCAGCTCTCCGGCGGTGAACAGCAGCGCCTGCGCGTGGCCCAGGCCCTCGCTACGGATCCCAACGTGCTGCTGTGCGACGAGCCGTTGCTCTCCCTCGACCTTCAGCACCAGCAGGCCGTCAGCGCCCTGATCAACAAGCAATGCCGGGAGTCGGACAGCGCCGTGGTGTTCGTGACCCACGAGATCAACCCGATCATGGACTACGTGGACCGGGTCCTGTACCTGGCCGGCGGCCGGTTCCGGGTGGGCACGCCCGAGGAGGTCATGACCACCGAGGTGCTCTCGGATTTGTACGGCAGCCACGTTGAAGTCATCCAGGCCAACGGCCGGCTGATTGTCGTGGGGCTGCCGGATGCCACGACGCACCACCACCAGGACGCACACTCCGTCGCGGGCGAGGTGGGCTAGGTGGATCTGGGCAACCTGCTGCATTCAATCTTCAACTTCGAAAACTACGGCGAGCTGCTGGTCCTGGTGCAGAACTCGATCTGGGCCGGCGCCGTCCTGGGGCTGCTGGGCGGACTCATGGGCACCTTCGTGATGAAGCGCGACCTGGCGTTTGCGGTCCACGGCATCTCCGAGCTCTCCTTCGCCGGGGCAGCTTTCGCGCTGCTGATCGGCGCGAACATCATCCTCGGCTCACTGGCGGGATCGGTCCTGGCGGCCGTGGTGCTGGGGGTGATGGGTGTCCGCGCACGGGACAAGAACTCGATCATCGGCGTCATCATGCCCTTCGGGCTGGGCCTGGGCATCCTCTTCCTGTCCCTGTACGAGGGCCGGGCAGCCAACAAGTTCGGCCTGCTCACCGGGCAGATCGTGTCGGTGGGAACGGTCCAGCTGCAGGTCCTCGCGTTCGCCGCCGTCGTGGTGATGCTGGCGCTGGTCGCCATTTGGCGGCCGCTGACCTTTGCCAGCGTCGACCCCGACGTCGCCACCGCCCGCGGCGTGCCCGTGCGCGCCCTGGCCCTGGGTTTCATGGTGCTGCTGGGGATCAGTGTGGCGCTGTCCATTCAGATCGTCGGCGCGCTGCTGGTGCTGGCCCTGCTGATCACGCCGGCCGCTGCGGCCATGCGGGTCACGTCCTCGCCCCGGCTGGTGGTCACGCTGAGCATCCTCTTCGCCATGGCGGCGACCGTGGGAGGCATCCTGCTGGCCCTCGGCGGCCGGCTGCCGATCAGCCCCTATGTGACCACGCTGTCGTTCCTGATCTATGTGGCTTGCCGCGTGATCGGCGGCGCCCGGGCCAAGCGGGGGCTCAACGGCAGGGTGTTGCGGGCCGCCTAAGGCCTCCGTGCCGCGCCCGCTGACGCCCTGGCGGAATTTCCCCATGTTTGGCGGCGGCCTCCGGCGAGTCCCGGCGACCTGCCGGTCAATACCGGTCCATGGGGTCAAAGATGGGGAATTTCCGCAGCCCTGGGGCTACTGGCCGGCTTTCAGGGCCGTGCATTCGGGGCACAGCCCGAAGATTTCCACGGTGTGCTCCACAGCCGTGAAGCCGTGCTCCTTGGCGATCCGCGCCGCCCAGGCTTCAACAGCCGGGGCTTCGACTTCCACGGCCTTGCCGCAGTTGCGGCACAGGAGGTGATGGTGGTGCCCCGTGACGGCGCAGCGCCGGTAGACAGCTTCGCCGTCGGCGTTGCGCAGGACATCCACCAGCCCGTCCTCGGCGAGGGACTGCAGGATCCGGTACGAGGTGGCCAGGGACACCGCGGTGCCGCGCTCCTGGAGGATGCGGTGCAGTTCCTGGGTGCTGACGAAGTCCGCCAGATCGTCCAGGGCGGCACTGACGGCGAGGCGCTGCTTGGTGACACGCTGTTCCTTGCCCTGCGCAGGTGCCGGGGCCTCTGCAGGTGCCGAGGCCGGAACCCGGCTGCTGCCGGCGGTAGCGCCTTGGGACATTGTGGAACTCGCTTCGTCAAAGTGTTCGCGGCTTCTCGCTGCGGGGTGGTGGCAATGTCCAAGATTACCAGCGTGCAGGATCGCCGGCAGAGCTCCGTGGACACCGTGACGGTGGGTGCCTAGGCTGGCCGGATGAAGCTGACCAAATTCACGCATGCCTGTGTCCGTCTCGAGCAGGATGGCCGGGTGCTCGTATTTGACCCGGGGACATTTTCGGAGACGGACCAGGCCCTGGCTGGGGCACATGCGGTGCTCATCACCCACGAGCACGCCGACCACGTGGACGTTGACGCCGTCGCCGCCGCGTTGCAGTCCAATACAGCGCTGGAACTGTTCGCTCCGGAGGGGGTGGCCGCGGCGCTCCGCGGGAAGGCGCCCGACGCCGGGAGCCGGATCCACGCGGCGGCTGCTGGTGAGGAATTTGAGACCTCCGGCTTTGCGGTCAGGACGTTCGGCGGCCAGCACGCGCTCATCCACCCGCAGATCCCCGTCGTGGCCAACGTCGGCTACCTCGTCGATGCCAATGTCTACCACCCGGGGGACTCCTTCGCGATTCCCGACGGCGTGGACGTGAAGACGCTGCTGGTGCCCATCCACGCCCCGTGGAACAAGGTGGGTGAAGTGGTGGACTTTGTGATCGGCGTCCGCGCGCCGCAGGCCTTCCCGATCCATGATGCGCTCCTGAACGACATGGGCCGCGGCCTCATTGAAGGGCACGTGACCCGGATCGGCGCCAAATACGGCACCGAGTACCGGCACCTCTCCAGCGGCGACTCAGCGGAGGTCTAGCCGACGCCGGCCGCAGCCTGCGCTGTTGCGCCTACGCGGGCGCGCTCTACTTCTACGCGGGCGCGCTGGCGGCCGAGGCCGGCCATGTGCCCGTGTTGAAGAACTCGCGCAGCACAGCTTCGTGGGGCTCGGGGTCCAGGCCGTGGGCCTCGAGCCACTCCGTGTTGTAGTAGTTCCCGGCGTAGCGGTCCCCGGCGTCGCACATCAGCGTGACAATGCTGCCCCGCCGGCCATCGGCAATCATCGCTGCGATCAGCTGCCACACGCCCCAGAGGTTGGTGCCGGTGGACGGGCCGGCGTGCAGCCCGGCGTGTTGTTTCAGGTGTCGCATGGCCGCCACGGACGCGGCGTCGGGAACCTGGATCATGTGGTCGATCACGGCGGGCACAAAGCTCGGCTCCATCCGCGGCCGGCCGATGCCCTCGATGCGTGACGGCCCTGCCGTTGCGCTCCCGCCAGCGGCTGCCCCGCCACTGGCTGCCGCGCGGGTGGCGGGCATCCCGCCGTCGGGCCGGCTGTCCCGCCAGCCCGGAT
Source organism: Arthrobacter sp. 2MCAF15 (assembly GCF_052115605.1). Lineage (NCBI taxonomy): Bacteria > Bacillati > Actinomycetota > Actinomycetes > Micrococcales > Micrococcaceae > Arthrobacter > Arthrobacter sp. 2MCAF15. Next base: position 230,299 of record NZ_JBFRGZ010000001.1, read on the forward strand.
AAAACGCGGAGTTTTCCGGATCGACGACGGCGAGCCTGGTCTCGTGGCAGTGGTACCGCAGGTACCGGCCGATCGTGGCGCTGGTCCCGCCGGTGCCGGCCCCGACCACCACCCAGCGGGGGATCGGATGCTCCTCAAGGGCCAGCTGGCCAAAGATCGACTCGGCGATGTTGTTGTTCCCGCGCCAGTCCGTGGCGCGTTCGGCGTACGTGAACTGGTCCATGTAGTGCCCGCCGGTGCTCCTGGCCAGATCCGCGGCGGCGTCATAGACCTCAGAGGCGTGGTCCACCAGATGGCACGAGCCGCCGAACTGCTCGATCAGGGCGATCTTCTCCCGGCTGGTGGTCCGCGTCATCACCGCGATGAAGGGCAGTCCGAGCAGCTGAGCAAAATACGCCTCGGAGACGGCGGTGCTGCCGCTGGACGCCTCAACGATCGTGGTGCCCTCCCGGATCCAGCCGTTGACGAGGCCGAAGAGGAACAGCGAACGCGCCAGCCGGTGCTTGAGGCTGCCTGTGCGGTGGGTGGACTCGTCCTTCAGGTACAGCTGGACGCCCCAGTGTTCGGGGAGCGGCACCGAATACAGGTGCGTGTCGGCAGAGCGGTTGTTTTCGGCGTTGATCCGGCGGACGGCTTCGTCGGCCCAGGCCCGGTCCTGCTGATGCGCGATGTTCACCGCTACAGCCTACCGGGGCGGCGGGACGCCGCAGATAGAGTGGGCGGATGGACACCATTCTTACTGCTGCTGCCCTCAAGGACCGACTGGACGGGCTGGACGGACTGGACGGGGCCAGCGGAACCGGCCAGCGAACCGTGCTCCTCGATGTCCGGTGGGCGCTGGGGGATCCCCACGGCCACGACCACTACCTTCGCGAGCACATCCCTGGAGCCGTCTTCGTCAATCTGGCCACCGAACTCGCCGGACCAGCGGATCCGGGACGCGGAAGGCATCCTCTGCCGCCGCTGGAGCAGTTCCAGGAATCCGCCCGCCGCTGGGGCATCAACGACGGCGACACGGTCATAGCGTACGACGACAGCGGCAATATGGCCGCCGCCCGGCTGTGGTGGATGCTGCGCAATGCGGGTTTCCGCGAGGTTTACCTGCTCGACGGCGGGTTGGCCGCCTGGCGGGACGCGGGATTCGAAGTGGCGGCGGGATCTGAACAGCCGGCGCCCGGGAACGTCACCTTGTCCGAGGCCCACATGCCAGCGATCGACGCCGAGCAAGCCGCTGCCTGGGGCCGGCAAGGACTGTTGTTCGACGCCCGGGCGGCCGAGCGGTACCGAGGGGAAATCGAACCAGTGGATCCGCGCGCGGGCCACATTCCGGGGGCTGTGAGTGCCCCGACCACCGCGAACCTGGAGACCGACGGACGCTTTCTTGGCGCGGCAGAGCTGCGGGCGCGCTTCGAGCGGCTCGGCTACCAGGAAGGCGTCCCCGCTGCCGTTTACTGCGGGTCCGGGGTGACCGCCGCCCATGAAATCGCCGCCCTCGAGATCGCAGGCTTTTCGGCTGCCCTGTATCCGGGATCGTTCTCGGAGTGGTGCCACAGTGCCTCCAACGATGTGGTCACCGGGCCGGAACCGTACGGCGAGGACAAGGTTTCAAAGTAGTCGCCTGAACCGGCTCCTGCCGGACATCGATGTTGAGCGCGCGAAGCTCGGGCCCGCGGCGTCAGCGGTTTCCGCCGATCCCGAGCTGGAGCCCGAGCCCCTGCCCAGGCCGGAGGTGGAGCCCGAGCCCCAGGAGGTCGGCGCCCGCTGACACTCGCAGCCTGCCGCCAAGTTGCAGGGAAGCCGCCCGCTGATCGATTCGATCGGCGGGCGGCTTTTTCGTGCGTGCAACTTCATGCCTGCGATTCGGGATGGCTTGTGGCTCAGTCCCTCGTTCAGGCCGCTAGTGAGCCTGTGGGCCGCACATGCTTGAGCTTCTTCGCGTGGTGGCGGAGTTGGCGTCGTTGGCGGGATCCGGGTTGTTCCGGGGCTGGTGAGCGTAGCTGTGTTCCGGGCAGGGAGGGTGCGGTGGAGTGGTAGGTGTGGCCAGTGGGAGTGGTGAGCTCGAGGGTGTGGCGTGGTCCTTGGATGGCCCGGGCGGTCCAGCCGCGGGTTTCTTTGGTGTGGTTGCAGGCTTCGCAGAGTCCGGCGCCGTTGGCCGCGGTGGTAGGTCCGCCGTTGTGGTGGGAAACGATGTGGTCCAGGTGCCGGATAGGGGCGTCGCAGTATGGAGTACGGCAGGTGTCGTCCCGGGCCTGGATGAAGCGTCGGAGCCATGGCGGGAAGATCCGGGCGCGAGAGTCCATGCCGATCAGCTCTCCGGTGCCGGGATGGGTGTAGAGCCTGCGGAGCCAGACCTTGAACGCGGCTTCATCACCGAAATCTCCGGACGTGTCTGCGCCGCTAGGGGAACCGCCGGCGGGGCCGTCAGGTTCCAACGAGCCGGCGGGGCCGTCGGGTTCCAACGAGTCAGTGGGCCCGGTGGTGACGAGGGCGCGGGCCCATTGGGCGGGAACGGTGCCGTAGCCGGGAAGGCGGGCCGGTTCGCTGTCGGCCTGGAAGAGGGTGCGGTCGGTCATGACGAGCTGGATATCAACCCCGGAAATCCCGCCGGGGTTGCCGGCGGCGCGTTCGACGAGGGCATCGGCCATCAGTTGGCCGCGGCTCCTCGGATCCCCGGCGGCGCGTTGGGTGTCGGCGTGCCGGGCCAGGGCGGTGTACACGGCGACGGCCTGGGCGACGGGCAGCAGAGCGGTCAGATAGGCCATGGTGTCCGGGGCCGGGCGGAGGCTGACGTGCCGTTCGGTGGCGGCGTGCGCGGCCCGGTCCGTCACGGAGCGAGGGGCGCACCGATAGGCGGCGGCCCGGGCTGCGGCGGTGATGGCCCGATCGCCCATCCCGGCAAGGGTGCCGGTGTCCGGGGCGAGTTGGGCGTCGACGGCGGTACGGTCGGCGGCAGTCAGGCAGGCGGTTTCGCGCACGAGGAGGGTGGCGCGCCATTCGTTCAGGACCCCGGTTTCCAGTGCGGTGAGGGTGTGGGGCATCTCGGTGACCAAGGCTTGGGCCAGACCCAGGAGGCGGCCGCCTTTGGCGGGGGATTCGCGCCGGGCCAAAGCGATCTGCGCGCCGACACCCGCCCCGAGTTTATCGGCGGGCATCCCGGCGGCGGCCTGGGCGCGGCGCTGGAGCAGGTCGAAGGTCACCGCGATCCGGGCCTGCGCGGCGGCCGCGGCCGACTTCACGTCCTCGAGTTCCCGGAGCTGGTCGATCATTCCGGCACTGTCCGTGGCCGGGCGGAGGGCGGACACCATCCGCACCAGGTCACCGGCGGACGCCATCAGCGGTGGGTCCGGAACCGCGTCCGGCCCGGCAGCAGGAGCGTGCCCGGCGCGGCCGAAGCCGGTGCCGCCGCGTTCCGCCGGAACCCCTTCGGGCCCCTGATTGCCGTCCATGAACCAAGTCTCCCAAAGGGGTCCGACATTAAAGCGAGGGTGTCAGATTGTCGGCGTTGGAGAGACTCAGCCGGTGGAGTGATTGGGGAATCATTGTGACCGAACCGTGTGGGGTGCTTCCGGAGGAGCTCGCGCGCAAGGCTGCGCCGGCCGGGGTCCATAGTTGCGTTGAAAGCCTGGGGAGTAGCTGCCGGAGGGTGTGGCGGTAGTCGAACCCCGGGGGTACTCCCGCTGCGGCCCGGCCCTCAGTGTGGCGGACCGCCGCAGGGCAACAGAGCGCCGACGGCCGGCGTCGTATGTTCAGCGTGCCGGAGTGACGCCCGCGGCCCACGGACCGGAGTGACGCCCGCGGTCCGCGGACCGGTGAACAGTGCCCACACCGCGGCGGGCCCCATCAAAGTGGAATACGGACCGGGACCGGGGGTAGCGTCAACGTATGACACCTGGACGTCCCGTACCCCCGCCCCTCGCCAAGCCGCTGCCGGATTCCGACACCCCCTCCGGCACCACCGAGCACACCACCGCGGGCAGCGTCGCGCAAACCGCCGGCCCCACCCTGGCCGCCGCGTACGGTGCCACCGCACCGGATAGCGGACTTGTTCCCTTGACCGTGTTCCGCCGGGCGCCGAAGGCGGACGACGTCGAGATCGCCGTCGAATTCTGCGGGTTGTGCCACTCGGACGTGCACGCCACCCGGGGCGAATGGGGCGGCGACACCTATCCGTTGATCCCGGGCCACGAGGTCGTCGGCCGGGTCACCCGGCTCGGCTCCGCCGTCGACGACTTCACGGTGGGTGAGCGCGTGGGCGTGGGCTGCATGGTGGATTCCTGCCGTGAATGCGAAAGCTGCCAGGACGGCCTCGAGCAGTACTGCGAAAACGGCCTGGTGGGAACCTACGGCGCCAAGGATCCCCGCAACGACGGCGCCATCACCCAGGGCGGCTACGCCACCTCCATCGTGGTGGACCGGAACTATGTCCTGCGGGTCCCGGAGACCCTGGATCCTGCCGCCGCCGCACCCCTGCTGTGTGCAGGCGTCACCACGTATTCGCCCCTGAACCACTTCGAGGTCGAGGAAGGCGACGTGGTCGGCGTCGTCGGACTGGGCGGCCTCGGCCACATGGCCGTCAAGATCGCCAAGGCCATGGGCGCCGAGGTCAAGGTCTTCACGACGTCGGAGAACAAGTTCGCCGCGGCGCGCGAGCTGGGCGCCGACGACGTCATCCTCTCCACTGATCCGGCCGCGATGGACGCCGCGAACCGCAGCATCGACGTCATCATCGACACCGTCGCCGCGCCGCACGACCTCAACCCCTACTTCCGCACGCTGCGCCGCGACGGCGCGCTGTTCCAGCTGGGCATGCCCCCGACGGCGATGCCGCCCGTCAATCCCGGGGCTCTGATCCGGCGCCGGATCGCATATGCGGGGTCGCTGATTGGCAGCATCGCCGAGACCCAGGAGATGCTGGATTTCTGCGCCGAACACGGCGTGGTGTCCGACGTCGAGGTGATCGGGGCGGACCAGCTCAACGAAGCTTACGACCGCATGGTGGCCGGAGACGTGAAGTACCGTTTTGTCCTGGACGCCAGCACACTGGGGTCCCCGGCAGAAAAGGCAGACGCGTGAGCACTCTCTTCACCAAAATCATCAAGGGCGAGATCCCGGGCCGCTTTGTGTGGCGCGAGGACGACGTCGTGGCATTCCTGACCATGGGTCCGCTGGCCGACGGCCACACCCTCGTGGTGCCCACTGAGGAAGTGGACCGCTGGACGGACGCCTCGCCGGAGGTCCTTGGCCGGGTCATGGAAGTTGCCCGCAAGATCGGTGCCGTCCAGGTGGACGTGTTCGACGCCTCCCGGGCAGGTCTGATCGTGGCCGGCTACGAAATTAACCATCTGCACGTCCACGTGTGGCCCTCCACCTCGATGGCGGACTTTGATTTCGGCTCGGCGGACCAGCACCCGGATCCGGCCAGGCTGGACGCCAACGCGGAGAAGCTCCGCGAAGGCCTCCGCGCGGCCGGCCACGCCGAGCACGTCCCGGCCGCCTAGAAACGACGCCACCCACGGCCGCCAACTGGCGCCGGCGCAGCACCCCAAGGGGATTACGCCGGCGCCAGCACTTTGTTGAGCGCCGCCCGGATGCGCTTCTCGGACACCGAGTAGGCGGTCCCGAGTTCGACGGCGAAGAGGCTCACCCGCAGTTCTTCGATCATCCAGCGCACGTGGGTTAACTCGGCGCCGGCCCGCCGTCCGGGCAGCAGCGCGGAGACGGCGTCGTCGTAGTCGTCCTCGAGGGCCTGGACGGCGGCCATGTGTTGGGCATCCCGCTGGACGTTGCCCGCCAGCTTCTCTAGGCGTTTCTCGATCGCCGCGAGGTAGCGGGGCAGCTGGCTGAGCTGGGCGTAGCCCGTCCGTGCCACAAAACCCGGGTACACGAGCTGCTCCAGCTGGCTCTTGACGTCGTTGAGCGCGCTGATCAGGGCCAGGCTCGAGGTGCCCTTGAGCTGCTTTTCGATCCGGCGCGTGCTGGCCAGGATGCGCTCGACGACGGCGGTCACCGTGAAGACCGTGTCGATCAGCTCCGCCCGGACAGTCTCGTAGAGCGCCTTGAACGATGCCTCGTCCCAGGGCAGCCCGGCCGGCGTGAGCTTGTCGATGGCGGCCAGGGCGCAGTCAGCGATCAGCGCCGTCACGGAGCCGTGCGGGTTCTGGCTGAACGTCAGTTTCTCCGTGTTGTTCAGGTGCTCCAGGACGTACCGGTCCGGTGGCGGCACCTTGAGGGCAAGGAGCCTGATGACTCCGCCGCGCATGGCTTCCTGCTGTTCGGACGCGGTCTGAAACAGCCGCAGGGCCACGGAAGTTCCCTCGTCCACCAGGGCGGGATAGCCGGTGACGGTGTGCCCGCCCACGCTGCCCTGGACCTGGCGTTCAACGGTTCCGAACGTCCAGTCCTTGAGCCCGGACTTTTCTGTGAACCCGCCAGGGGACGCGGCCGCACCGAGGGGAGGCGCCGACGTGCCCGCCCGCGCCGTCCGGGCCGTTTCCTTCCCGTTCGAGGTCCCGTTCGTGGCAGCTTTGCCCCTGGCCGCCGTCCCCTTCGCCGGTGCCGTAGTGCCAGGTGTGGCGCCGAGGGATTCCGCGATTGCCCGGCGGGTGGCTGGAGCCAGCCGCTCCTGCAGCGCGCTGAGGTCTTTGCCCTCATCCAGGACCTTGCCGCGGGAGTCGACCACCCGGAAGCTTACGCGCAAGTGTGCCGGCACGGCGTCCCAGTTCCAGGAACCCGGCGGGATGACCTGTCCGCGGATCCGGCGCAGCACGAGTTCCAAGGAAGGCTCGAGCTCATCCGTTGCGAGATCGAAGTCGGCTTCCAGCGCCGCGACGGCCTGGCGGGCCACGTCCGGCGCCGGGACGAAGTTCTTGCGGATCTGCTTGGGCAGCGACTTGATGAGCGCCGTCACCAGTTCCACCCGTTGCCCGGGGATCAGCCAGCGGAATGCGGCGTCGTCGAGCTGGTTCAGGAACAGCACCGGGACCTCGGCGGTGACGCCGTCGGACGGATTCGGCGGCGAGCCGGGTGCCACGGGGTGGAACTCGTAGCTCAGCGGCAGTTCGAATCCCTTGTGCAAGAGCGTCTTGGGATAGGCCGATTCGTCCAGGGCCGCGGCGTCCTCGCTGATCAGCAGGGACTTCTCGAAATCGAGCAGCGCCGGATCCTGCTGCCGGGCATCCTTCCACCACTTGTCGAAGTGCCGCTCAGAAACGACGTCAGCGCCGATCCGGGCGTCATAGAACTCGAACAGCGTCTCGTCGTCCACCAGGATGTCCCGGCGCCGCATCCGGGCCTCGAGCTCCTCGACTTCGTGGAGGAGTGCGCGGTTGCGGTGGAAGAACTTGTGGTGGGTCTGCCAGTCACCTTCGACCAGGGCATGGCGGATGAAGAGCTCACGGCAGAGCTCCGGTTCCACCTTGCCGTAGTTGATGCGCCGGCTCGGGATGATGGGCACCCCGTACAGGGTGACCTTTTCGTGGGCCATCACCGAGCCCATCTTCTTGGACCAGTGCGGTTCGCTGTAACTGCGCTTGACCAGGTCCGGGGCCACCTGCTCGGCCCAGAGCGGATCGAACTTCGCCGCGACCCGGGCCCAAAGCCGGCTCGTCTCGACGAGTTCGGCGGCCATTACGAAGGTGGGTGACTTCTTGAACAATGCCGAGCCCGGGAAGATCGCAAAGCGGCTGCCGCGGGCGCCGGCGTACTCGCGCTTGCGCTCGTCGAGGATGCCGACGTGGCTCAGCAGCCCCGAGAGCAGGCTGATGTGGATGCCGTCGTGGTTGCCCACCGGATCGGCAAGGCGCTTGTTGTCCAGGCTGATCCCCAGCGGCCGGGCCATCTGCCGGAGCTGGGCGAACAGGTCCTGCCACTCCCTGACCCGGAGATAGTTGATGAATTCAGTGCGGCAGAGCCGGCGGAACGCCGTGGAGGAGAGCTCCTGCTGCTTCTCCTGCAGGTAGTTCCACAGGTTCAGGTAGCCGGTGAAGTCCGAGTTCTCGTCCCGGAAGCGGGCGTGCTTCTCCGCCGCGAGCTGCTGCTTGTCGGTCGGGCGCTCACGCGGGTCCTGGATGGTCAGGGCGGCGGCCAGGATCATGACTTCGCGGACGCAGCCGCGCTTTCCGGCCTCCACGATCATCCGGCCAAGCCTGGGGTCCACCGGCAGCTGGGCCAGCTGCTGCCCGACGGCGGTGAGTCCGCTTCCGGGGCGGCCGGAACCGCGGCGCTGCCCGCCGTCGCGCTGCCCGACGTCGTCCGTTGGCTCCTGCTGCCGGGCGGCGCTGAGGGCGCCGAGTTCGCGCAGGAGGCTGACGCCGTCGTTGATGGCGCGCGAATCCGGCGGCTCGACGAAGGGGAAGTTCTCCACATCCTTCGGTCCGCGGGCCACGCCCATGGCGGTCATCTGCAGGATGACGGCCGCGAGGTTGGTGCGCAGGATCTCCGGGTCCGTGAAGGGCGGCCGAGACTCGAAGTCCTCCTCGGAGTACAACCGGATCGCGATGCCGTCGGAGACACGGCCACAGCGGCCCGAGCGCTGGTTGGCCGAGGCCTGGGACACGCGCTCGATCGGCAAGCGCTGGACCTTGGTCCGGTGTGAGTAGCGCGAGATGCGCGCGGTGCCGGTGTCGATGACGTACTTGATGCCGGGGACAGTCAGCGAGGTTTCGGCGACGTTGGTGGCCAGCACGATCCGGCGCTTGCTGCCGGGGTGGAAGACCTTGTGCTGCTCCTGCAGGCTCAGCCGCGCGAACAGGGGAAGGACCTCGGTGCCGGCCAGGCGCCGGTTGGACTGGATGCGGGCGTTGAGTGCCTCCGCCGCGTCGCGGATTTCGCGCTCGCCGGAGAAGAAAATCAGAATGTCGCCCGGCGCCTCCGTTGCGAGTTCGTCGACGGCGTCGCACACCGCGTCCAGCGGGTCCCGGTCCTCCTCGAGTTCGTCGTCCGCGGCTGCGCCTTCCCCGGCTCCGTCTTCGGCGCCGCCGGCGGGCTGGGACAGCGGGCGGTAGCGGATTTCCACGGGGAATGTCCGGCCCGAGACCTCGATGATGGGGGAGGGCTCTTCCTCGCTGCCGAAGTGCTTGGCGAAGCGCTCCGGATCGATGGTGGCCGAGGTGATGATGATCTTCAGGTCCGGGCGCTGCGGCAGGATGCGCTTGAGGTAGCCGAGGATGAAGTCGATGTTGAGGCTGCGCTCGTGGGCCTCGTCAATGATGATGGCGTTGTACCTGCGCAGCAGCTTGTCGCGCTGGATTTCCGCCAGCAGGATGCCATCGGTCATGAGCTTGACCTTGGTGGACCGGCTTACCTCGCCGGTGAAGCGGACCTGGAAACCCACTTCCTGGCCGATCTCGACGCCGAGTTCCTCCGCAATGCGCTCGGCCACCGTGCGGGCCGCCAGCCGGCGTGGCTGGGTGTGGCCGATCAGTCCGTTCTCGCCCAGGCCGAGTTCCAGGCACATCTTGGGAATCTGGGTGGTCTTACCCGAGCCTGTCTCGCCGGCGATGATGGTCACCTGGTTGGCCGCGATGGCGGCCATCAGATCTTCGCGGCGCTCGGAAACCGGCAGGTCGGCGGGGTAGGAAATATGAAATGTCATGGCTGGAGACAGTCTACTGGGGCGGCCTGTCTACCGGAGTGGCGACGGCGGACGTTCAGTCACCCTGTTCTGGCACTCCGTTGAACTCCGGTGGTCGCCTGCGCTGCTAAGTCCCGGCACATGTTGAGGGCCCGGTCGGTGACCGGGCCCGATGGGCAGGTGGGCAAAACGTGCGCGGACTCAGAAGTTCCGGAGGGTGTAATTGATGCTCGGCAGGTCCCGGGCCATCCAGTATTCATCCGAGCGGACGGGAGGAGTGTGGCCGAGGCCATCCTTGCGGAGGGCGGCGATCGTGGCGGTGACGCCGGCAAGAACCAGGATGATGAGGGCGATTCCGAGGAGTTCCATACCTCTATGGTTCTCCGGTTCGCCCCCTTAAAAAAGTGGCAGAAAAGACCAAAAAGCTATAATTTCTGCCACTGTTTCTGCCACAATGGAGTCATGATCAAATCAGTGGCAATGATCGTGGTCCCCAACTTCTCGATCTTCGAGTTTGCGACCGCCTTTGAGGTCTTCGGCATAGACCGGTCGGACCGCGGAAACGGCGTGCCAAGCTTCGATTTCCGCGTCTGCGCTCCGGAGCCCGGCGACGTCCCGCTCAAATCCGGCCTGTCCATGCACGTTGGTCTCGGGCTGGAAGCAGCTGCGGACGCGGACCTGGTGGTGATGGCGCCGTACGGCCGCGACGAGGATGTTCCCGAGTCCGTCCTGGACGCATTGCGGGCGGCGCATGCCCGCGGCGCCTGGGTGATGTCCATCTGCTCCGGGGCCTTCGCCCTGGCCCGCGCAGGGCTGCTCGATGGCAGGCGCTGCACCACGCACTGGCACTACTCCCAGGAGCTGGCCAGCCGGTACCCCGCTGTCCTGGTGGATGAAAACGTCCTCTACGTCGAGGACAGCCGGATCATCACCAGCGCCGGCACGGCCGCCGGGATCGATGCCTGCCTGCACCTGATCCGCGTTGAGTTTGGTGCGAAGGTGGCCGCCGCCATCGCCCGGGACATGGTGGTCCCGCCGCACCGGGACGGCGGCCAGGCCCAATATATCGACCGGCCCATTCCGCAGTGCGGCTCGGAGCCCATGGAACAGCTGCTGCAGTGGATGGTGAGGCATCTGGACGAGGAACACGCGGTCAACGAACTGGCAGCCCGGGTCCATATGTCGCCGCGGACGTTCGCGCGGCGCTTCCGCGCGGAAACAGGAGCTACCCCGGCGGCATGGCTCAATTCCCAGCGGGTGCTGCGCGCCCAGGAGCTGCTGGAGACTACGGAGCTCAATATCGACGAAGTGGCGCGGGAAGCCGGCTTCGGGCATTCGGTACTGTTGCGGCACCACTTCGCAAAGGCGCTGGACACGAGCCCCCAGTCCTACAGGCGAACGTTCCGGGGGCACCTGGCCACAGCCTAGGCCGCGGGTCAGCCAAGGCCCGGCGGAGCCGCCTCCTCCTCGGCCGCGGCCCGGGCGCAGTCGACGAGGTCGCGCCATGGTCCTGTCAGCTCACGCTCCGGCAGGACCGCCCGGCGCTGATCGGCCCGGATGCTGTACATGAACCGGTCCGGCTGGCCGGCTGTCCCCACAGTCCCGCCGACGGCGTCCCAGGGGCAGGCCTCGATCAGCGGCTGCCACCGGTCCGTGTCTTCCGGCGGCTCGGGCCGGACAGTCCACGTCAGTTTCATGCCGGCCACGCCGCCGCTGCGCTGGACGATGATCTTCATGGGACTCGGATCTACATGGGACTCGATTTGCGGGGCCTGACTTATCGTCGGGCTCCCGGGAACTTGACCTTCACAGTTTCCCACGCGGAGCGCACGGCGTCATGCTCTTTGGAATCCTCCCCGAAAAGCTCCTTGGCTGACGCGGCAGTGGCCTTGGCGAAGGCGCCGAACGTGGCATTGGGGGACAGTGTGCCGCCCGTCAGGGTCTCGTACCAGATCCGTGCCGGCGCGTCCCAGGCATTGCCGCCGAGGGAGGTGGAAACCAGACAGAACGCACGGTTCGGGATGCCGGAGTTGATGTGCACTCCGCCGTTGTCCGCACTGGTGCGCACGTACCCGTCCATCGAGTCCGGCTGCGGGTCCTTGCCGAGCACGTCGTCGTCGTACGCCGTCCCCGGGGCCTTCATGGACCGCAACGCGGACCCCTGCACCTGGTCCGTGAAGAGGCCCTCGCCGATCAGCCAGCTGGCCTGCGCCGTCGACTGCTTGCGGAAGTACTGCTCGACGAGGGCCCCGAAGACATCGGACATCGACTCATTCAGGGCACCGGCCTGATTGCGGTAGAGAAGCCCGGCGGAGTACTGGGTGACCCCGTGGGTCAGTTCGTGGCCGATCACGCTGAGGGATTTCGTGAACCGCTCGAAGACCTGGCCGTCGCCGTCTCCAAAGACCATTTGCTGGCCGTCCCAGAAAGCGTTGTCATACAGGCGGCCGTAGTGGACGCTGGCATCCAGGTGGAGGCCCTTGCCGTCGATCGAATTCCTTCCGAAGGCTTCCGCGTAGAGCCGGTGCGTGTGCCCCAGGCCGTCATAGGCCTCATCGGCGGCGGGATCGCCGGTGGGCGGTTCGCCTTCTTTGCGGACCACGCTGCCGGGCAGTTGCTCGGCGAACTTGGCGTCGTAGACCGTCCGTTCCGGCGGAGAAGGCTTGATCTCCCGCAGGCCAGGCTGGCCGCCGGGCCCGGGCACTGTGCGGGAGGCCTGGAAGCCAGGCACGTGCTGCAGGGCCTGCTTGGCCGCCCGGGCGGCCAAGGAGAGCTCAGGCTCGCGCTGTGCGGCCAGGCGACGGAGCATATAGGGCGGAACGATGGAGCAGTACGGAGTTGGAACGAACATGAGAGACCCCTTCACGCTACGGGGCGTGCCGGGTAGCCGCCACCGATGAAATCAGACTACGAGCGGGGACTGACATTCGGCAGGGTCAAAGCCGCTGGATTTGCGCGTTTTTCGCCGACCTCGGGCGGATCGGGAAACAAAAAACCCCGCCGTTTCAGTGAAACGGCGGGGTTTTCCGGCGATGCCGGTATTCTGTGCCCTCGATAGGATTCGAACCTACGACCTTCTGCTCCGGAGGCAGACGCTCTATCCCCTGAGCTACGAGGGCATCCAGGGTTCCTGCCGTTACCGGCGGGACGTCCTAGAGCTTAGCAGGAAGGTGGCCTCCAACGGAAAATCGGGATGCCTTTGTGGAGCCATGTGTGCGCCGGCTGCCCAAAATTCCCGTGAAACTCCGGGGCGGATCCGGCCCCTAGCCGGCCCCTCAGTAGCCGGTGAAGGAATCTACATGGACCCGGCGGGCACCCGCGCCACGTGCCGCGGCCCGCAGCGAGCGCACGCTGGCGGGCGAGCCGGAGACGAAGACTTCCCGGCCGCCGATGTCCGGGACCAGCTCCTGGAGGGCCGCCGCGTCAATCCTTCTGGCGCCCGCGTTGTGCATGAAGGCCGGCGGCGCCGAACCGTCGGCAAGCCGCGCCAGGACGCGCGCGCCGCAGCGCTGCAGCTCCTCGGCATAGGCCAGTTCTTCGGGATTCTTTGCCAGGTACAGCAGGACAGTGTCACGGTCAGTTGTCGGCGTCCCGGCTGGGGTTGCGCCTGACGCACCCGCCGGCGCCCCGGCCAGCTGGGCCATGTAGGGGGTGATCCCGATTCCGGCCGCGATGAGGAGCACGGGGGCGGCCGGGTCCCGGGGCAGGACGAAGTCGCCGCCCACGGTGGTCGCGGTAAGAGAGTCGCCAGGTGCAAGGGCCAACAGCGAGCGTTTGGCGGAGGACACGGGCTCAGCCGTCCCGACGCCGATCGTCAGCAGGGGTGCACCGGGGGCGCTTGTCAGGCTGAACACGCGCCGTATTCCCTTCCCATCGCCCTTGCCGGCACGCCGGTCGCGAGCTTTGTCCGGCGGCAGGTGCAGTTCCAGGGACTGCCCGGGGGTGAAGCGCACCTGGCGTTCCGGGCGGAAGCTGAACTCCGTCGTCGTGGGCGTCAGCACCCGGGAACCCTCAAAACGCAGCCGCACCGCGCCCCGCTGCCCGGCGGCGAAGGCGAGCACGTTGCCCACCAGCAGCGCCAGTTCGGGGGAGTTGGCCACGAACCCCAGGTTGTACGGAACGGCGAACAGCACCCCGACGACGGCGGCCAGTGCCAGTTGCTGCCAGCGCCGCGGTGGCAAGGTGAGCGGTTCGGTGAGCATGAAACCGACGAAGAACAGCACCGGACGCTGCGCAAAGGTCTGCCACAGCGCCTCGGGAAGGTCCAGCCCGGCCCGCAGCAGGTCCGCGGCCACGATGGATACGGCCACGACGGTGAAGACGGCGGCCATGATGACTTTGCGGGTCCGGTACAGCACCAGCAGCACCCCCGGCAGCACCAGCAAGAGCATCGACGGTGTGGCCGCCCACCAGGTGGCAATGTTGAGCCCGGTCAGTCCGGCGAGGAAGGCGCCGGCCGCGGCCGGGTTGAAGATGTGGCGGCCGCGCCAGGCCAGCGCATACTTCGAGGCCGAGGCCAGGACGCAGGCCAGGGCGACGCCGCCGATTTCGGCCACCTGGAGTCCCTGGGTCAGCTGGCTGGGCCAGAAAAGGAAGTACAGCAGCAGACCGGTGATGAGCGAGGACTCCGTGTGCGGACGCACGTGGAAGAGCGCGGCCAGCCCCTGGCTGGAGGCGTACGTCAGGCCAAGGCACAGGACCAGGTGGGCCAGCATTTCCGGCAGCCCGAACGTCAGCCAGCCCAACACATTGAGCAGCAGGCTGTAGCCGGCCAGGACGGCCAGGACCCACAGCACCAGCCGGTACATCGTGAGCCGGCCCAAGGCGGTATCCAGCCTCGAGCCGATCGGAGTGGTGGTGATGGCAGTCATGAAAACAGCGCCCCTTCGAATTCGGCTGAATATTCCGCGTGCCCGTCCGAATAGGCCGTGAGCCAGGCGAAATCGAACTCCTGCTCCAGCCGCGGACCGTCGACAAAAAACAATGCTGTGGCGAGCGCATCGGCCACCATCGCCGTCCCGGCCATGGCCCAGCTGGCGACGACGGTGCGCACCGGCGCTCCCGTGGTGCCGTCCAGGACGTGGTGGATCCCGTCGCCCCAGACCCGCCGGTTCGCGGCGGAGGCGCACAAGGCGCCGGCCTCAAGCTGGACCGTGCCAATCGCCTGGGTGGGATCGTAGGGATGCTCAAGGGCCACCACCACAGGATCCGGCCCCGGGTTCAGCAGGTCTCCGCTGGCATCGATGAAGTGCTCGGCGATGCCGTCGTCCCGCAGTTGCGCAGAGAGCAGATCGGCCAATTGCCCTTTGCCGGCCGCGCCGACGTCGATCACCACCGGTGCCGAGGTGGTGAGCACGGTGCCGTGCCAGTCCAGTACGTCCTCCCACCGCGGCGCGGGAAGCGGCGCGCCGCCCGGGCGCAGGGAATAGTTGGCGTCATAGCCCAGGCGCTCCAGGCTGCCTCCGATCAGCGGGGTCATTGCGCCGTCGGTGAGCCGGTACAGCGTGCCGTACAGCTCGGCCAGGGCGGCTGATTCTTCGGGCAGCTCAACGCGGCCAGGCGTTCGGGCGGCGTCCGCAATAAGTGAGTCGGGCCGGAACCGGGACCACGCGGCGTCGTACGTCTCCACCGTGGCGAGCAGTCCACGGCGGTGTTTGCCGGAGAGCCGGGACGGCGTGGAAATCTCCCAGCGGGTCCCGATCCCGTCAAAGCTGAAGTGCGACCAGCCCGGATGAGGCACGATTCCTCTGTTCCTGCTCCTCTGTCCCCGGCAGGGTTACTGGGCCTGTGTCTTGATATCCGCCACGGCCTGGTTGAAGCCGCCGCTGGTCAGCGAGGATCCTGCCACTTTGGACACCTTGATCTCGTCCAGCTTCTTGCCCACCACCTGGGCCTGGATGCCGCTGGCGAACTCGCCCTGGAACTTGCGGGTGTTCGGATTCGACGGGTGCGGGGTGATCTTTACATCGGACACCGAGCCGCCGGCCAGGGTCAGCTCCACGCCGACAGTCTCGGTGCCGTTGGGCGAGGTGTAGTGGCCGTCGGCACTGTACGTGCCGTCCTTGTAGGACCCGGTGCTTGCGGCGGACTCGGACGCCGGAGCCGCGCCCTGGGCGGCCGGCGGCTGCGCGGCCGGGGCGCAGCCAGCCGCGGTTCCGGCGACGGAGAGGCCGGCGATGCCGACGAGGACGCTTTTACGGAAGGCGGAATTCATGCGGGACTCGATTCGTTGCAGGATCGGACAGCCAAAATATCGTGGCACTGACAGAGTTGACGACGTTGTTTTTAGGGTAACGGTTCACCCTTGGTGCGAAGTACCGAAGACCTTGGGTTTTCCCGGATGCGGCCGTGTCCCTCGCGCAGACGTCATGCCGGGCGCGGGATTCCGCGGCACCACGGGCCCACCGGTAGGCTAGAAGTGTGACCCCAGAAGAACTCTCCCTCGCCATATCCGCCTGCCTGAAGGACGCCGTCGCGGCCGGTGACATTGCCCTCTCCGCGGCCGACATCCCGGCTGAGGTGCGCGTGGAGCGCCCGAAGAACAGGGACCACGGGGACTGGGCCACCAACGTCGCCCTGCAGCTGGCCAAGACGGCCGGCACCAACCCGCGGGAGTTCGCGTCCGTCCTGGGCGCCCGACTGAAGACGATCGACGGCGTGTCCGCGGTGGACATCGCCGGGCCCGGCTTCCTGAACATCACCGTGGACGCTGCCGCCGCCGGCACCCTCGCCAAGGCGATCGTCGAGGCCGGACCCGCGTACGGCACGAACACCGCGCTCGCCGGGCACGTGGTCAACATGGAGTTCGTCTCGGCCAACCCCACCGGCCCGCTGCACATCGGCCACACCCGCTGGGCCGCCCTCGGCGACGCGATCGCCCGCGTCCTCCGGGCCTCCGGCGCCGACGTCACGGCCGAGTACTACATCAACGACGCCGGTTCCCAGATGAACGTGTTCGCCAACTCCGTGTTCGCCCGGCTGCACGGCCGGGACGTGCCCGAGGGCGGTTACCCGGGCCAGTACATCGCGGACCTCGGCCACGAGGTGCTCACCGAACACCCCGACATCCGCGAACTCACCGAAGTCGCGGCCCTGCCGGTGATCCGCGGCGCCGCCTACAAGGCACAGATGCACGACATCAAGCAGACGCTGGCCGGGTTTGGCGTCGACTTCGACGTGTTCTTCTCCGAGCAGGAGCTCCACGACGCCGGCGCGATCGAAGACGCCGTCGCCCGGCTGCGTGAGCAGGGCCACGTGTTCGACGACGGCGGCGCGGTCTGGCTGCGCACCACCGACTTCGGCGATGACAAGGACCGCGTGATGATCCGCGCCAACGGTGAGCCGACGTATTTCGCAGCCGACGCCGCCTACTACCTGTCCAAGAAGGACCGCGGCTACACCGAGAAGATCTACCTCCTCGGCGCCGACCACCACGGGTACATCAACCGGCTCAAGGCCATTGCGGCCGCCGCCGGGGACGACCCCGAGGCCAACATCGAGGTCCTGATCGGACAGCTGGTCTCGGTCAACGGCGCCAAGCTGTCCAAGCGCGCCGGCAACATCATCGAGCTCAAGGACCTCATCGCCTGGCTCGGCAAGGACGCCGTCCGGTACTCGCTGGCCCGGTTCCCCGCCGACTCGCCGCTGACGCTTGACCCGGAGCTGCTGAAGAAGCACAGCAACGAAAACCCGGTCTTCTACGTCCAGTACGCCCACGCCCGCTCCCGCGGTGCCGCCCGCAACGCCGTGGCCGCGGGGGTGGAGCGCCGTGTGGACGGCAAAGACAGCTTCAACGCGGCCCTGCTGGATCATGCCACCGAAAACGAGCTGCTCTCGCACCTGGGCAGCTACCCCTCGATCGTGGCCAAGGCCGCCGAGCTGCGCGAGCCGCACCGCGTGGCCCGCCACCTCGAAGTCATCGCCGGCGCCTACCACCGCTGGTACGACGCCTGCCGCGTCGCGCCCCAGGGCGAGGAACCCATCACCGACACTAACCGCACCCGGCTGTGGCTCAACGACGCCACCAGCCAGGTGCTGGCCAACGGACTGGAACTGCTGGGCGTCTCGGCGCCGGAACGGATGTAACCGCCATGACGTCAACACCCAAACAGCAGGAAACCCCAGGACAGTCCCCGCTCGCGCCGGCCTGGCTGGAGGTCCCCGCGGACCTCAACGCCCTCCACGAACCGCTGTGGGCGGGCGGGGTTGCGCGGAACGAGGACGGCGAGCTCACCATCGAGGGCCTGAGCGTCAGCGAGCTGCAGCGCCAGTACGGCACCCCCTTGTTCGTGCTGAGCGAGACCGACTTCCGGGCCCGGGCCCGGGCGTTCAGCGACGCATTCAACGATGCCTTCGCCGATATCTGCGGGGGAGTGGACGTCTACTATGCCGGCAAGTCCTTCCTGTGCACCTCGGTGGTCCGCTGGGTTGAAGAAGAAGGCCTGCGACTGGACACCGCATCCGGCGGCGAACTCGCCGTCGCCGCGCGCGCCGGCATTCCCGGCGCCGACGTCGCGCTGCACGGCAACAACAAGTCCGACGGCGAAATCCACCGTGCACTGGACATGCAGCTGGGCCGGATCGTGGTGGACAGCCTCGACGAGCTCGAACGCGTCGCGGCGATCGCCGCCAACCGCGGCGACACCGCCAGGGTCATGCTGCGGCTGACCCCCGGGGTGCACGCCCACACCCACGAATTCATCGCCACCGCCCACGAGGACCAGAAATTCGGCCTGTCCATGGCCGGGGACTCCACTGAGAAGGCCGGCCTGTCCGCCGCCGAGGAAGCCGTCGCCGCGGCGACCGGGCACGCCAGCATTGAGCTGCTGGGCCTGCACTGCCACATCGGCTCGCAGATCTTCGAACCGGACGGCTTCGCCCTCGCCGCGGAGAAGCTGCTGGACTTCCTGGCCGCGATGCAGGCCAAATACTCGATCGTGCTGCCCGAACTTGACCTCGGGGGCGGCTACGGCATCGCCTACACCCCTGTCGACACCCCGCGCCCGCCCGCCGAGATCGCGCAGGCGATGGCCGCCGTCGTCCGTTCCAAGTGCGCCGCGCTGGGCATCAGCGCCCCGCGGATATCGATCGAACCGGGCCGCGCGATCGTCGGAAGCACCACGTTCACGCTGTATGAGGTCGGCACGCTCAAGACCGTCCGGGTGGATTCCGCCGCCCCGGAGGGCCACAACGCCGCAGAAGACGTTACGTACCCCCGCCGGTATGTGTCGGTGGACGGCGGGATGAGCGACAACCCCCGGCCGGTGCTGTACGACGCGGATTATTCGGCAATTCTCGCCTCCCGCAGCTCCGAAGCGGGGCCGCAGCTGTCCCGAGTGGTGGGCAAACATTGCGAGAGCGGCGACATAGTTGTTAGAGATGTATATCTGCCCGAGGACGTGGCAGCCGGTGATCTGCTTGCTGTACCGGGGACCGGCGCATACTGCTGGGCCCTGTCAAGCAACTACAACTATCTGGCCCGGCCGGGCGTTGTCGCTGTCCGCGATGGATCTGCCCGGCTCATTGTCCGCGGGGAAACCGAAGAAGATCTGCTCAACCGCGACATGGGAGTCTGAATGACCGAATTGCGAACCCTGAAAGTGGCCCTGCTGGGCTGTGGCAACGTTGGGGCCCAGGTTGCGCGGATTCTCATTGACGACGCCGACGCCCTCGCCGCCCGCACGGGCGCACGCCTGGAACTGAGCGGCATCGCTGTGCGCAACCTCGAAGCCGAGCGCGACGTCAAGCTGCCGCAGGAGCTGTTCACCGCGGACGCCGAGACCCTCGTCAAGGACGCCGACCTCGTCATCGAACTCATGGGCGGCATCGAGCCGGCCCGTTCCCTGATCCTGACCGCAATGCGGCACGGTTCCTGCGTTGTCACCGGCAACAAGGCGCTGCTGGCGCAGGACGGCCCCACGCTGTACGAGGAAGCCGACAAGGCCGGGGTGCAGCTCTCCTACGAGGCCGCCGTCGCCGGCGCCATCCCCATCCTGCGCCCCATCCGGGACAGCCTCTCCGGCGACCGGATCACCCGGGTGCTCGGGATTGTCAACGGCACCACCAACTTCATCCTCGACCAGATGGACTCCACCGGGGCGCAGTTCGCCGATGCCCTGGCAGAGGCCCAGCGCCTGGGCTACGCCGAAGCCGATCCCACCGCCGACATCGAAGGCCACGACGCCGCCGCCAAGGCCGCGATCCTTGCCTCGCTGTCCTTCCACACGCGGTTCGCCCTGGAAGATGTCTCGTGCGAGGGCATCACCTCGGTCACCGCGGCAGACATCGCCGCCGCCAAGGATGCCGGCTTCGTCATCAAACTGCTGGCCATTGCCGAGAAACTGGCTGACGAGGACGGCAAGACCGGCGTCTCCGTCCGCGTCCACCCCACGCYGCTGCCCCGCGAGCACCCCCTCGCCGCCGTCCGCGGCGCGTTCAACGCCGTCTTCATCGAAGCCGAGAACGCCGGCGAGCTGATGTTCTACGGCCAGGGCGCCGGCGGCACCCCGACGGCGTCCGCCGTGCTGGGCGACCTCGTTTCCGCTGCCCGCCGCATCGTCCTGGGAGGCCCCGGCCGGACCGAAACCACCACCGGGCACGTGCCCGCGCTGCCCATCGACGCGGCCGTCACGAGCTACTACATCGGACTCGACGTCGCGGACCAGCCCGGAGTCCTGGCCCGGATCGCCCACCTCTTCGCGGAGCACGGCGTGTCCATTGAAATCATGCGGCAGACCATCCACCGCGACGCCGACTCCAACGTGGAGTCGGCCGAGCTGCGGATCGTGACCCACCGTGCCCGGGAATCCGCACTTGCAGCAACCGTCGAGGCCGTCAGGCGCCTGGACGTCATCAATTCCGTCACATCCGTACTGCGGGTAGAAGGGGTCTAAGTGGCTCACCAATGGCGCGGTGTCATCCGCGAATACGCTGATCGTCTTCCTGTCACGGAAGCCACTAAGGTCATCACCCTGGGCGAGGGCGGCACCCCGCTCGTGCACGCCCGCCACCTCTCCGAGCTGACCGGCAGCACCGTCTACCTCAAGGTCGAAGGCATGAACCCGACCGGTTCGTTCAAGGACCGCGGCATGACCATGGCCATGACCGCGGCGGTGGCCTCCGGCGCCAAGGCCGTCGTGTGTGCCTCCACCGGCAACACCTCGGCCTCCGCCGCGGCCTACGCGACGGCGGCCGGGCTGCAGTGCGCGGTGCTGGTCCCCGAGGGCAAGATCTCCATGGGCAAGCTCAGCCAGGCCGTCGCCCACGGCGCCACCCTGCTGCAGGTGGACGGCAACTTCGATGACTGCCTCGACATCGCCCGCAAGCTCGGCGAGTCCTACCCGGTGTTCCTGGTCAACTCCGTCAACCCCGCCCGGATCGAGGGCCAGAAGACCGGCGCCTTCGAAGTGGTGGACGCCCTGGGCGATGCCCCCGACTTCCACGTGCTTCCGGTGGGCAACGCCGGCAACATCAGCGCGTACTGGAAGGGCTACAAGGAGTACTCCGCGCCGTTCGAGTCACCCACCGCCGGGTCGCTGCCCGCCGTCGCCACCAAGACCCCGGTCATGTGGGGCTTCCAGGCCGCCGGCGCTGCCCCGTTCGTGGCCGGCCACCCCATCACCGAGCCGGACACCATCGCCACCGCCATCCGGATCGGCAACCCGGCCTCCTGGGACACCGCTGTTGCGGCCCGGGACGAGTCCGGCGGCGTGATCGAGGCCGTCACGGACGAGGAAATCCTGTCCGCGCACCGCTGGCTCTCCGCCCGGGAGGGCGTCTTCGTGGAGCCCGGCTCCGCTGCCGGCGTCGCCGGACTGATCAAGAAGCACGCGGCCGGTGAAGTGCCGGCCGGCAAGACGATCGTGATCACGGTGACAGGTCACGGCCTCAAGGACCCCCAGTGGGCCCTGCGCACCGAGGACGGCAGCGACGTGCAGCCGGTCAGTGTCTCCAACGACGTCGTCACCGTCGCCGCAGCACTGGGACTGGAAGAAAAATAACGTTGGAAACAACCCTCACCATCCCGGCCGAATCTGCTGCCGGCTCGCCGGCTGTTCCGGCGGGCCAGGTTGTCACCGTCCGGGTGCCGGCCACCAGCGCCAACCTGGGCCCCGGGTACGACAGCCTCGGCGTGGCCCTCACGCTCCATGACACCCTCACCGTGGAAACGCTCGCCAGCGGTGAGCTGGAATTCGAGCTCAGCGGCGAGGGCGCCGAATCGCTGCCCCGCGACGCCACGCACCTGGTGGTCAAGGCCCTCACCGAGGCGCTTCACCGCCTCGGGTACCGGCACGAAGGCCTGCGGATCACGGCGGACAACGTCAACCCGCACGGGCGCGGCCTGGGCTCTTCGGCCTCGGCCGTGGTGGCTGCTGTCAGCGCAGCGAATGCCCTGGTGCCGGAAATATCCCGGCGCGGCCGGGACTGGATCCTCCAGCTCACGAGCGAAATGGAAGGCCACCCGGACAACGTTGCACCCGCCATTTTCGGCGGACTGGCGCTTTCATGGCAGGACAGTGACCAGTACAGCAGCACGAGTGCGTCCGTGGCCGCAGCGGTGGTCCCGGTTGTCGCGGTGCCGGACTATGAGCTCTCCACTGAGGCGGCCCGGGCACTCTTGCCGGCCTCGGTGGGCCACCATGCCGCGGCCATGAACTCAGGGCGTGCCGCCCTGCTGATCCATGCCCTCACCGCCAACCCGGAGTTCCTGCTGCCGGGCACCGAGGACTACCTGCACCAGAGCTACCGCGCCCAGGCCATGCGGCCCAGCGCGGAGCTGATCGGCGCGCTGCGCCGGGCAGGGCACGCCGCCGTCGTCTCCGGTGCAGGACCCACCGTATTGGTCCTGGCCAACGGGGAAGCGGAAGCCGATGAAGTCGTAGACTTCATCGCCGCCCACACGGCGGGCAACACGCCRGAAGTTGGCTGGCGTGTGATGAAGCTGGCCGTGGACGTCGAAGGTGCTAAAGTGGAAGTGCACCGGCGGTAAATACGCAGGCGGTAAATTTATTAACCGTTGTAAGACCGCGATGTTGGCCACGTAGCCTCTCTCATCTTTCACTGCGCAATATTTTCCGGTGCCACCTGCTTTCGGTCTGACGCAGGACTCAGCAGATTTTCTCTGCCCCCTCATACGTCAGCCCGCCGTTCCTCATTTCTCGGAATCGTGCATGGTGAAGCAGTATCCGGCCCTGCTGGTCGAAATCCATCCGGCAAGGCCGAAAATCCCGGCTGCAGATCTGAACTGCAGCCCAGATCAAATCACCGCGTCCAGCTCTTAGTCTGGACGCCGTCGAGGGGGAAGGATCCTTCGTGACCGAAACCACTGAGCTGTCTCCGGCTGTGGATACATCTTCTGCTGCCGGATCTTCGGCAGCACCCGCCAAGAGCAGCGGCCTTGCAGGCCTCAAGCTCGCCCAGCTCCAGGCTCTCGCCAGCCAGCTTGGCATTTCCGGCGGTTCCCGCATGCGCAAGGGTGATCTGGTCACGGCCATTTCCGCCCACCGCGCAGGCACTCCGGTAAGCAAGGCTCCGGCCCGCGCTGCCGAAAAGGCGAGCGACAACGGCACCGTTTCCCAGGCATCAGCCCCGGTAACTGCGCCGGCAACCGCGCCCGCAGCTGCCGCCGAGGAGGCCCCGGCCCAAGAAAGCCCCCGCGCCCGCCGCGGCCGCAGCCGCCGTGCAGGCAGTGACGGAGTCGTCACGACGCCCGCCACCGAGGCACCTGCCGCAGCCCCGGCCGAAGCTCCCGCCGTTTCCGCTGAGTCCGGCACCGCTGACTCCGGGACGCAGGCTGGCGCTGCCGTTTCCGCTCCGGAAACTTCCGACCGCACCCGGCAGCCGCGAACCCGCAACCGCCGTCGCGGCGAGGCCGCCGCGCAGGCCACTGAGGCCGGTGGCCAGGGCGCCGAGGCGCAGGCCGAACAGCCCGCCGCCGAACAGCGCACTGAGCAGCGTGCAGAACAGCGCACCGAGCAGCGTGACCAGCGCACCGAGCAGCGCCAGGGCGAGCCGGGCAACGAAGACGGCCAGCGCCGCGACGCCGCCCGCACCCGTGGCGGCCGCGACGAATCCGCCGGCACCCGCGAGAACACCCGCGACAGCGATGATTCGGACGGCGGAAGCCGCCGGAACCGGCGCAACCGTCGTGACCGCAACGACCGCGGTGACCGCCAGGGTCAGCAGGACAGCCGCGACAACTCCTCGCGCAACGACCGCTTCCGCGATCGCAACGACCGCCGCCGCGGGCGCCAGCAGGGACCGGACGTCGACGACGTCGAGGTCACCGAGGACGACGTCCTGCTGCCGGTCGCCGGTATTCTGGACGTGCTGGAGAACTACGCGTTCATCCGCACCTCGGGCTACCTGCCGGGCCCGAACGACGTCTACGTCTCGCTCGCCCAGGTCAAGAAGTACAACCTGCGCAAGGGCGATGCCTGCGTCGGTGCCATCCGTGCACCGCGCGAAGGCGAAGACCGCAGCCAGCAGTCCGCGCGCCAGAAGTTCAACGCCCTGGTCCGTGTGACCTCGGTGAACGGCAAGACGCCGGAAGAACTCAAGGACCGCGTCGAATTCGCGAAGCTCGTCCCGCTGTACCCCTCCGAGCGCCTGCGCCTCGAGACGGACCCGAAGAAGATCGGCCCCCGCGTTATCGACCTCGTGGCCCCGATCGGCAAGGGCCAGCGCGGCCTGATCGTTTCGCCGCCGAAGGCCGGCAAGACGCTCATCCTGCAGTCCATCGCCAACGCCATCACCACCAACAATCCTGAGGTCCACCTCATGATGGTGCTTGTTGACGAACGCCCCGAAGAAGTCACGGACATGCAGCGCACCGTCAAGGGTGAGGTCATTGCCTCCACCTTCGACCGTCCCGCCGACGACCACACCACCGTGGCCGAGCTTTCCATCGAGCGCGCCAAGCGCCTCGTGGAAATGGGCATGGACGTTGTGGTGCTCCTGGACTCCATGACCCGCCTGGGCCGTGCCTACAACCTGGCAGCACCGGCTTCCGGCCGCATCCTGTCCGGTGGTGTGGACTCCGCCGCGCTGTACCCGCCGAAGCGCTTCTTCGGTGCAGCCCGCAACATCGAAAACGGTGGCTCGCTGACCATCCTGGCAACCGCGCTCGTCGAGACCGGTTCCAAGATGGACGAGGTCATCTTCGAAGAGTTCAAGGGCACCGGCAACATGGAACTGCGCCTGTCCCGCCAGCTCGCGGACAAGCGCATCTTCCCGGCCGTGGACGTCAACGCGTCCGGTACGCGCCGCGAGGAAAACCTGCTTTCCCCCGAGGAAGTCAAGATCATGTGGAAGCTGCGCCGCGTCCTCTCCGGACTCGAAACGCAGCAGAGCCTTGAGCTGCTGACCAACAAGATCCGGGAGACCCAGAGCAACGTCGAGTTCCTCATGCAGGTGCAGAAGACGACGCTTGGTGCGAAGTCCGATAACGACAAGTAGTTGACGTAGGGGTGGGGCCGTCTGTTGTTTAGCCGGCCCCGCCCCTTTGTCGTTCGGTTTTTTGCCGCCCCCGCCCCTACGCGTGGAGGCTCGATCCTGTCGGATCTGAGCCTCCACGCTCCGGCAGGCCCGATGCCACTCCCGGGGCGGCAAAAAACAGAACGACTTGCACTCGTCCCACCCAACGCACGGCGTTACTAGACTTGAGAGAGTCGAAAGAGGTTTGAAAATGTTTGAGTCCGTACAGGGCCTGTTGGATGAGCACGACTCTATCCAGGCCCAGCTGGGGGATCCTGCTGTTTATGCCGACCAGCGGCTGGCCCGGAAGCTGGGGCGGCGTTCTGCCCAGCTGWACGGCATTGTGGAGGCCTACCACCGCTGGGAAGCCATCAGCGATGACCTGGCGGCTGCCAAGGAAATGGCGGACGAGGACCCGGAGTTCGCCGCGGAGGTGCCCGAGCTGGAGGCTGCGCTGGAGACGGCGGCGGCCAAGCTGCGCCGGCTGCTGATTCCGCGGGACCCGGACGATGCCCGCAACGTGATCCTCGAGGTCAAGGGCGGCGAAGGCGGCGACGAAGCTGCGCTGTTCGCCGCGGACCTCCTGCGGATGTACAGCCGTTACGCGGAATCCCGCGGCTGGAAGACCGAGATCATCTCCGCCACCGAATCTGACCTGGGCGGCTACAAAGACGTCCAGATGGCCGTCAAGGGCAACTCCAACGATCCTGCCGAGGGCGTCTACGCCCGGCTCAAGTTCGAAGGCGGCGTGCACCGGGTGCAGCGCGTGCCCGTCACCGAATCCCAGGGCCGCATCCACACCTCGGCCGCCGGCGTGCTGGTGCTGCCCGAAGTGGACGAGCCCGAGGAACTCGAGATCAACCAGAACGATCTCAAAATCGACGTCTACCGCTCCTCGGGTCCCGGCGGGCAGTCGGTCAACACCACCGACTCCGCGGTGCGCATCACCCACCTTCCCACCGGAATCGTCGTCGCGATGCAGAACGAGAAGTCGCAGCTGCAGAACCGTGAAGCCGGCATGCGCGTGCTGCGCGCCCGCATCCTGGCCCACCAGCAGGAGATCATCGACGCCGAAAACTCCGCGCAGCGCAAGTCCCAGATCCGCACCATGGACCGCTCCGAGCGCATCCGTACGTACAACTACCCGGAAAATCGGATCGCGGACCACCGCACCGGATACAAGGCCTACAACCTGGACCAGGTCATGAACGGCGACCTGGAACCGGTAATCCAGTCGGCCATCGAACTGGACGAGCAGTCCCGGCTCGACGCCATCGGCGAATAGGCGCGGCCCACTCGTGATGACAGCAGGTGATGGTCCGAGCCTCGCGGCGGCCGTCAGCGAGGCGACGGCGGTCCTCGCCGCCGCCGGCGTGCCCAGCCCGCGCGTGGACGCCGAGCTCCTCGCCGAGCACCTGCTCGGCGTCGGGCTCGGCCGGCTGCGCGCGCTGATGCTCGGCGACGCGCCAGCCCCTGCGGGCTATGCCGACCTCGTTGCCGAGCGGGCGCAGCGCATCCCGCTGCAGCACATCACGGGCGTGGCGCACTTCCGCTACCTCGAACTCGCCGTCGGTCCCGGCGTGTTCATCCCGCGCCCGGAAACCGAGTCCGTGGTGCAGCTGGTGCTGGACTGGCTCAAGGGCAGGGCCGGATTGGCACACCCGAAGGTGGTGGACCTGGGCACCGGATCCGGCGCGATCGCAGGATCGATCGCGCACGAGGTTCCCGGCGCGGAAGTCCACGCGGTGGAATACAGCGAATTCGCCCACGCCTGGGCGGCGAAAAACCTGTTGCCCCTGGGCGTCCACCTCATCCGCGGCGACCTGCGCGACGCGCTGGGCGAACACAACGGCACGTTCGACGTCGTCGTGTCCAACCCGCCCTACATACCCGCCGAAGCGATCCCCAACGAACCCGAAGTGGCGTTGCACGACCCGCCCGAGGCGCTGTACGGCGGGGGAGCGGACGGGATGGAACTTCCGACGGCGGCGGCGGCCTCGGCTGCCCGCCTGCTGGTGCCCGGCGGCTACTTCGTAATGGAGCACGCCGAAGTCCAATCGGAATGGATCGCCGCGATGCTGAAACGCACCGGGGTGTTCTCCGAGGTCCGGACCCACCGCGACCTCAACGGCAAGGACCGGGCCACCAGCGCAGTGCTGACACAGTCAGAACAAACACTGCAGCACTGACGCCCCCGCAAAAAATCGTGTGACAAGTGATGAAAGA
Organism: Arthrobacter sp. 2MCAF15; assembly: GCF_052115605.1. NCBI lineage: Bacteria > Bacillati > Actinomycetota > Actinomycetes > Micrococcales > Micrococcaceae > Arthrobacter > Arthrobacter sp. 2MCAF15. Next base: position 257,570 of record NZ_JBFRGZ010000001.1, read on the forward strand.
ATAGGCCAGTGACGACTAGCTACGATTGCACGGCAGCTGAGCAGCGCGCCGCAGGACTTGAACACGCCCAGCGGGCCATCCGTGAGAGCAAGTGTGTGGTCTTCCCGACCGACACCGTCTACGGTATTGCCGCAGACGCCTTCTCGCCCCTCGGCGTGACCCTGCTGCTTGCGTCCAAGGGCCGGAGCCGGAAGATGCCGCCGCCGGTGCTGATCCCCAGGCTGAACGCCCTCGATGGCCTTGCCACGGACGTCCCGGCCGAGGCGCGGCGGTTGGCCGAGGCGTTCTGGCCCGGGGGACTGACCCTGATCCTGCATGCCCAGCCGTCATTGGACTGGGACCTTGGTGAAACGAAGGGGACCGTTGCCCTGCGGATCCCGGCCGACGAGATCGCCCAGGACCTGCTGACGCTCACCGGCCCCCTCGCCGTGTCCTCCGCGAACCGCACCGGGCAGGCGGCGGCGCGGACCGCAGCGGACGCCGAGGCGCAGCTGGCGGAATCAGTGGAAGTCTACCTCGAGGGCGGACCCCGGCCCGCCGAGGGTGCCGAAGCCCTCGCCTCAACCATCGTGGATGCGACGGTGCAGCCGCTGCGCGTGGTCCGTCAGGGAGCCATCAGCCTCGAACGCCTGCGCGGCGTGGTTCCCGGCCTCCTGGACGTCGACGGCAACGCCCCTGAACGTGAGGACGCTGCCGAAACGGTTGCTGAGGCGGCCGCGCCTGAGGCTGGTGCTGTTGAGGCGGCCGAGCCTGAGGCCGAATCGGCTGTTGAGGCGGCCGTGCCTGAGGCTGACACGGCTGTTGAGGCGGCCGTGCCTGAGGCCGAATCGGCTGTTGAGGCGGCCGTGCCTGAGGCTGACACGGCTGTTGAGGCGGCCGTGCCTGAGGCTGGCGCTGGGCCCGAGGCCGCACCCCGGCCCGCTGCGCCTGAGCCCGGCTCGGCATGACGCTGGAGCGCCAACGCGTCCCATTCCTCGACGTCGACGCTACCCCCGTGACCGTGTCCGAGCTGACAGCCCTCCTTACCGCCTACGTGGCCGAGGGCCGGACCCGGACAGTGGTGGGGCACAACCTGCACAGCGTCACGCTGCTGCACTCCGATCCCGGCTTCCGGTCCTTCTACGACCACAGCGACGTGGTGCTGATCGACGGCGCACCGGTGCTTTGGCTCTGGGCCAAGACGGGCGAAGAGGACGACGGCAGGGGTCCGGTAATGGATTACCGGCTGGGATCGACCGACTGGATTCCCGCGCTGGGCAATGTCGTGGGGCTGCAGCGCATTGCGGTGATCGGTGCAGGCGCCGTGGCCAACGCCGGCGCAGTGGCCAAACTGCGGGAGATTGTCCCCGGGGCGCGGGTGGACGGCATGCCCGGCGAAGACTGGAACCACGACGTTGAGGACGCCGCCGTCCAATGGCTTGCCGGGCTCCGCCCGCAGCTTGTGCTCCTGGGCCTCGGGATGCCGCTGCAGGAACAGGTCCTGGCGCGGCGGCTTCCCATGCTCCCGCCGGCCGTCTACTGCGCCGTCGGCGGCGCCATCGAACAGATTGCCGGCGTGCAGAAGTTGGCGCCGCGCTGGATCGGGCGGCTCGGCCTCGAGTGGGCCTGGCGGCTCATGCTCCACCCGCAGCGGGTGGCCTACCGGGTGTTCGGCGAGCCGTGGGTGCTGCTGGGTTTGCTGCTGCGCCGCCGGCTGGGCCGGCCGGCCCAGGGTCAGTAACCCTAGCCCCCGCAACCCTAGCGCCCGCGGCCCAAGCGTCCGCGGCGCGGCCGGTCAGAACTTCTGGTCCTCCAGCGGACCGAAGCCCTTGCCCCGGAGCCCGGCGGAAAAGGCGCGGAACCAGTCTGCAAGCCCGCGGAGGTCTCCGCTGCGCAGGAAGTAGCCGAGGTAGCCGCCCACATCCGCGACAAAAGACTTGACCCGGAAATGGCGGCGGATCATGTAGCCGCGGTTCCGGTAGTAGAAGTAGCGTTTGAAGGCCGAATCCGGCACGATCACGTGCCACCGCGCGCCGAAGACATGCTTGGTTTCGGAGAAGGCATGCGGGTGGGTGATGGCAGCGGTGGTCACCGTGCCGAAACGGATCCCGGCCTTCCTGAGCCGCAGCGTGAAGTCCACCTCGTCGCCGCGGATGAACAGGCGCATGTCCGGCAGGCCCACTTTGAAGAAGACATCGGAGCGGATCAGGGCGCCGTTGAAGAAGTGACCGTCGTCGGGCAGGAACCCGACCTTCTCCACCTCGGCACGCTCATGCGTGACCTTGCCGTTGAGCCGGAAGAAAAAGGACAGCTGGTCCGGGTGGCCGGGGGCCACGACCAGGGGCACCACGGCGTCCAGGCCGCGGTCCTGCGCCTCGCGGAGCAGCGTGGCAAGGCAATCGGGGTCGGCCGGCTCGGCGTCGTCGTCCATCATCCAGATCCAGTCGGCCCCGCTGGCCACAGCCTTGAGGATGGCGAGCGAGAATCCGCCGGCCCCGCCAAGGTTCGCCTCGGACCTGACATAGTCCACGTTGGCGTGCCGGTCGGCGACATCTTTCGAGGGCACGGTGCCGCTGTCGATGAGGCAAATGGAGCGCACATCGGCGGTCTGGTTATTGATGGCGTCCAGCAGGACCGCCAGCTCCCGGGGACGGTCAAACGTCACGGCAGCGACTGCAACCGAGGGGGTCATCGCGGGGTCCTTTCAGCACGACCGACAGTGGTTTTCCCGCCGGCGGAGGGCCGTGTGACGCGAAGACAGGTGGCCGTTGGCATTAGTATCTTGACTAGAGTCCACTGTAATACAGCCCTGTCAGGCACTACGCACTGCCTGCCCTGCGCACGGCGACGGAGAAGTTTCATTTTTCGAAAGACTGTTCCACGGCAACTTAATTCCCCCCATTTCCGCAGCTCACCGGTGCCTCCGCTGCTGCGGAGCGTTCTGCCGTGTCTTGCCTGCGCGGACCGCGCTGACGGTGCCTGGCTGGTGGTCTTCCCGTGATCATGTACCTGCTCATGATGCTGACGGCAGCGCTCGTGAGCTACGCGGCTACGTGGGGCGCCCGGCTGGTGGGCAACAGGCTGGAACTGTATTCGCCGATCCGCAGCCGTGACATGCATTCCACGCCGATTTCCAGGCTCGGCGGCCTGGGCATCTTCGCGGGGGTCCTGGTCGCACTGGTTACGGCGAGCAATTCGTTCTTCGTCAAGGACATCTTCCGGAACAACACCGCTCCCTGGGGGATCCTCGCCGGGGCCGCCGTGATCGTGCTGGTCGGTGTGGCGGATGACCTGCTGGATCTGCGGTGGTGGATCAAGCTGATCGGCCAGAGCGCCGCGGCACTGGTCGTGGCCACCTGGGGAGTGCGGATGACGATCATCCCGTTCGTCCCCGAGCCGTTCGTGATTCAGAACGAGGCCGTGAGCATCGTGCTGACCGCCGGGCTGATCGTGACCACAATGAACGCCTTCAACTTCATCGACGGACTGGACGGCCTCGCCGCCGGTGTGGCGATCATCGGGGGAGCGGCGTTCTTCCTCACGGCCTACTGGGTCCACCGCACGGCCGTCCTGCTGGACCGTTCGGACCTGGCGACCCTCCTGACCGCCATCGTGGTCGGCAGCTGCGTCGGGTTCCTGCCGCACAACTGGTTCCCCGCGAAGATCTTCATGGGCGATTCCGGGGCCATGCTGATCGGCCTGATCATGGCCTCGGCCGGCATCGTGTCCACCGGCCAGATCAGCTCCGGCCTCTACGACCGGGCCAACGGTATCCCCACGGTCATCCCGATCCTGCTGCCGTTCGCCGTGCTGTTCCTGCCGCTGCTGGACCTGGGCCTTGCGGTGGTCCGGCGCACCGCGCTGGGCAGATCGCCGTGGTCCGCCGACCGCGGGCACCTGCACCACAAGCTGCTGGACATCGGGTACTCGCACCGCGGCGCCGTGGTGCTGATGTACCTGTGGACCTGCATTCTTGCCTTCGGCGGCCTCGCGTTCGCGATCTTCCCCTGGCACATTGTCCTCGCCGTCGATCTGGCCGCCGCGGTCATCATGGCCGTGGTGACGGCCTGGCCGTACCTGCGGCAGCGGGGGCCCGGAGCAATGGCCAGCACACCCGAGTAACCTTTGCCGCCCCCGTCCGACGCGCTTTTCCGAATAATTTCTATCTAATGTAGAATTCAGGGGCGGCGCCACGCCGACCACCTTGACCAGCATCACGCCATCGACGATTGGGATCTCATGACCTCCAACGCCGAACCCGGACCCGCTTCCGGCAACGGACCAGTTGGTGTCTCTGGCCCCACAAAATCCCTGTGGCTCAAACTGCTGGCCTTGAGCTCGGCCGCCTCGGCCGTCGCCTTGGTCCTGACCGGCATCGCCGCCTTCGTCTTCAACGGCGCGGTCGGGTTCTGGTCCTCCCTCTTCGGGGGAGCCCTGGTGATGGCGTTCTTTGCCATCAGCCTCGCGGTGGGCCACTTCGTTGGCCGCAACAACCCTTCCGGAGCGATCGGACTGTTCGTCGCGACGTACTTCGTCAAAGTTGTCGGCTTTGCCGTGGTCCTCTTCGCCATCGGGACTCCGGACTGGCTGCACGGCCGCTGGTTCCTGATTGGCGCCGTCGTGACTGTCGTGTTTTGGCAGGCAGCCGAAATTTACGGTTTCAGCAAGGCCAGGCTCCAAATTTACAACGACCCCGAAACCCGAAAAGACGGCACAGATGTTTAGCCGCAAAAAGGGCCAACGGCCAGTCACCGGACCGCTTGCCGGACAAATTAACAAGCCAGCCAAAACACCTAAAACCACAGCCGGTGCCCCCGGTGTATCGACGGATGGCAGCGACGGCGGATACAACGCCGGGATCGCCGTCTTCAGCTACATTGTTGGCGGAATCATCGTCTGGAGTTTGATAGGGTGGGGACTGGATAATCTGTGGGGAACCCGCTGGATTGTGCTCGCAGGCGCTCTGCTTGGAGCTGCGGGAGGGTTCTATCTTTCTCATATGCACGGCCTCACCAGCAACAGAACTTCAGCTGATGACGGCGATGCTGCACGTGGCCCGTCCCAGGACGAGGAACAGTAATGCCAAATAATTTCACAGGGGGAGAGGCGGGCAGTGATGTCGCCGGTCCCCGACCAACGCCCAATGATGGACACTGCAGAGAGGAAACGCGTTGATCGCGCTTGCGCTCCCGGCCCAAGATTCAGGAACCTTCACGCCTCCTGGAATTGAAGAACTTCACCTGCCGGCTATCCTGCCTTGGGGTGCGGCCGAAGGATTTTCCAAGCAGATGCTGCTGGTTATCCTCTCGGTCGTCATTATCGCTACATTCTTTCTGCTAGCTGCGCGGAAGCAGCAGCTCGTCCCCGGCAAGCTGCAGTTCGCAGGCGAGGCCGCTTATAGCTTCGTCCGCAACGGCATTGCCAAGGACATCATCGGCGGCCGGGACTTCATGAAGTACGTCCCGCTGTTGTTCACCCTCTTCTTCTTCATCCTGGTGAACAACATCTACGGTGCAATCCCGCTGATCCAGCTTCCGACCTTCTCGCACGTCGGCGGTGCCTACGTGCTCGCGGGGATCGTGTACGTCACCTGGATCGCCATCGGCGTCAGGAAGAACGGCCTGAAGTACTTCAAGCTCGCTACGGTTCCTACCGGCGTTCCCTGGTACATCCTCCCGATCGTTATCCCGATCGAGATCATCTCCAACTTCCTGGTCCGCCCGGTCACGCACAGCCTCCGTCTGTTCGCCACCATGCTGGCCGGCCACCTGATCGTCATGATCGCGGGAGCGGGCATTGAGTTCCTCGTGATGCAGGAAAGCGTCCTCATGAAGGGCGCGTCCGTACTCGTCCTTGGTGGCGCCATCGCGATGTACATGCTCGAAGCGCTGATCATGGTGCTGCAGGCCTACGTCTTCACGCTGCTGACCGCGATCTACATCGAAGGCGCGCTGCACGCCGACAGCCACTAGGCATCACGCCAGCGGGCGCTATGCCAACCGGCACCACGCCAGCAGGCACAACATAGTCTTCCCCTCACGGGGATGAAGCAACCCAAACAACCTGCCACATGGGTGGCATCTTGAAAGGAAGAAAAATGGAAGGCTCCATCAACGGCTCCATCAACCTCGTCGGCTACGGCCTCTCCGCCATCGGCGGTGGTATCGGTGTGGGTCTCGTGTTCGCCGCTTACATCAACGGTGTGGCACGTCAGCCGGAAGCCCAGCGCGTCCTGCAGCCGATCGCATTCCTCGGCCTCGCGCTTACTGAAGCCCTCGCCATCCTTGGCCTGGTCTTCGCGTTCGTTCTCAAGTAAACAGAACAACCGAACATCCAGAACCGAGTAGATAAGGACGGGTGAAATATGAATCAAGCGATCATCTCAGCCGCCACTGAAGGCGGTACTAACCCCCTTGTTCCCAATCCCTGGGAAATGCTTGTTGTCTTCGCCGGCTTTGCTCTCCTCATGTACATCGTGGTCAAGTACGTTGTCCCGATGTTCGAGAAGACCTTCGCGGAGCGGGCCGAAGCCATCGAGGGCGGCATTGCCAAGGCCGAACAGGCCCAGGCCGAGGCCTCCGCAGCCCTCGAAGAGTACAAGCAGCAGCTCACGGAAGCCCGCGCCGAAGCCAACCGCATCCGTGAGGAAGCACGCGCCGAAGGTGCCCAGATCCTTGCAGAGCTGAAGGAGAAGGCGGCTGCCGAGTCGGCCCGCATCACCGCACAGGCCCACGCGCAGATCGAATCCGAGCGCCAGGCGGCCGTTGTGTCGCTCCGCGCGGAGGTCGGCACGCTGGCCACGACGCTGGCAAGCCGCATCGTCGGCGAAGCACTGAGCGACGATGCACGGTCGGCCCGAGTGGTGGACCGCTTCCTGGCAGATCTGGAGAACCAGAACGCGGGTGTAGCTAAGTAATGGCAGGTGTATCGAGCGAATCGCTGGCCGCTGCGCTGGCGGCCTTGGAAGCAAAGCTTCCCTCCGCGTCGCTGCAGTTGGCAACGGAACTGTTCGGAATCCTGGGGACCGTGGACAGCTCCGCTGGTTTGCGGCGGGCCCTGACTGACCCGTCCCGCAGCGGTGACGAAAAGTCGGCGCTGGTCAAGCAGCTCTTCAGCGGGAAAGTATCCGCTGACGCTGTTCAGATCGCTGCCGGACTGGCCAGCTCCCGCTGGGCATCCGCACGGGATATCGGCGATGCACTCGAGACTCTTGCCGCTTCGGTGGTCATCGCTGTTGCCGAGAACAAGTCGGCCGTCTCTGCCTCCGGGCTCACCGGACTGGAAGCGCTGGAGAACGATCTGTTCTCCTTCAACCAGGCCGTCGAGTCCAGCCACGAGGTCCAGCGTGCTCTGTCCGAGCCGCAGGCCAGCCCGGCCGCCAAGGTGACCCTCGCGGAAAAGCTCGTACCTGGTGCGAGCGAGGAAGCGAAAGTCCTGATCGGACAGGCCGTCACGGCACCGCGCGGGCTCAAGGTCACCAAGCTGGTTCGCCGTTTCGCCGAGCTCGCCGCCAAGCGCCAGCAGCGCTGGATTGCAACGGTCAGCGTCACCCGTCCGCTGACGGCGACCCAGACCAGCCGCTTGCAGCTGGGGCTGAACGCCCTCTACGGTCGCGAGCTCAAGATCAACCTGAACGTTGACCCGGCACTTATCGGTGGAATCCGGATCCAGGTTGGTGACGAAGTGGTTGACGCTTCCGTCGCCGCCCGCCTGGGCCAGCTCCAGCGCCAGATCGCCTAGCCAGCCGGACAAGCACAACCTAACGACAAGAAACCCCGGTCATCGTGAGCAACGATGATCACGAAAACAGGAGAGCAGGGACTGCAGATGGCCGAATTGACCATCAACGCCGACGACGTCCGTAATGCGTTGAACGAGTTCGCGGCGTCCTACGAACCCGGAAACGCAGAGCGCGTAGAGGTCGGCCGTGTAACAACCGCAGGTGACGGCATCGCCCGTGTTGAGGGCCTTCCCTCGGTCATGGCGAACGAGCTGCTTCGCTTCGAAGACGGCACTCTGGGCCTGGCCCAGAACCTCGACGTCCGCGAGATCGGTGTCATCATCCTCGGTGACTTCACCGGAATCGAAGAAGGCCAGGAAGTCCACCGCACCGGGCAGGTTCTGTCCGTGCCGGTTGGCGACGCCTTCCTCGGCCGCGTGGTTGACCCGCTGGGCCAGCCCATCGATGACCTCGGCGACATCAAGGCCGAGACCACCCGTGCCCTGGAACTCCAGGCACCGGGCGTGACCCAGCGTAAGTCGGTCCACGAGCCGATGCAGACCGGGCTCAAGGCTATCGACGCCATGATCCCGATCGGCCGCGGCCAGCGTCAGCTGATCATCGGTGACCGCCAGACCGGCAAGTCCGCCATCGCCATCGACACGATCATCAACCAGAAGGCCAACTGGGCTTCGGGCGACGTGAAGAAGCAGGTGCGCTGCATCTACGTAGCCATCGGCCAGAAGGCGTCCACGATCGCGGCCGTCCGCCAGACCCTCGAGGACAACGGCGCACTGGAATACACCACCATTGTGGCTTCCCCCGCGTCCGACCCCGCAGGCTTCAAGTACCTGGCACCGTACGCCGGCTCGGCCATCGGCCAGCACTGGATGTACGGCGGCAAGCACGTCCTCATCGTGTTCGATGACCTGTCCAAGCAGGCCGAGGCCTACCGTGCAGTGTCACTGCTGCTCCGCCGCCCGCCGGGACGCGAAGCCTACCCGGGCGACGTCTTCTACTTGCACTCCCGCTTGCTGGAGCGTTGTGCCAAGCTCTCCGACGAGCTCGGTGCAGGCTCGATGACCGGCCTGCCGCTGATCGAGACCAAGGCGAACGACGTTTCCGCCTACATCCCGACCAACGTGATCTCCATCACCGATGGCCAGATCTTCCTGCAGTCGGACCTCTTCAACGCCAACCAGCGCCCCGCTGTCGACGTCGGTGTGTCCGTCTCCCGCGTCGGTGGCGCCGCACAGGTCAAGTCCATGAAGAAGGTCTCCGGTACCTTGAAGCTGGAACTGGCCCAGTACCGCGACATGCAGGCCTTCGCCATGTTTGCCTCGGACCTGGACGCCGCATCGCGCCAGCAGCTGACCCGTGGTGCCCGCCTGATGGAACTGCTCAAGCAGGGCCAGTACTCGCCGTTCCCGGTCGAGAACCAGGTCGTCTCCATCTGGGCCGGCACCAACGGCTACCTGGACGACGTTCCGGTTGAGGACATCAACCGCTTCGAGACCGAGTTCCTCGAGCACCTGAAGCACAAGTCCTCGATCCTGACGACGCTGGCACAGACCAACGTCATGGACGATGACACCGCGGAAGCGCTGAAGACCTCGATCGTGGCCTTCAAGAAGGGCTTCTTCGGCGAGGGCGACAACCTCCTGGTTGGTGCGGGGCACGAGGAGCACGCCGCCATCGACGAGGCTCAGGTCGACCAGGAAAAAATCGTCAAGCAGAAGCGCTAGTTTCGCTGGCAGGGACTGCCGGGACCCCGAGGGGTTCCGGCAGTCCCGGCCACCGGGATCTTAGGAAAGGATAAGTATGGGAGCCCAGATTCGGGTCTACCGCCAGAAGATCAGCTCGACGACGTCGATGCGCAAGATCTTCAAGGCGATGGAACTGATCGCTACCTCGCGCATCGGCAAGGCCCGCGCACGCGTAGCGGCTTCACTGCCTTACGCAAACGCGATTACGCGTGCCGTTTCTGCTGTCGCAAGCCAGAGCGAAATCGACCACCCGTTGGTCACCGAGCCCGAGCAGATCCGCCGCGCCGCCGTCCTGGTAATCACCTCGGACCGTGGCCTTGCAGGTTCCTACTCGGCCAGCGTGCTCAAGCAGGCCGAAGGCCTCACCGAGCTGCTGCGTGAGGAAGGCAAGGAAGTCAAGACATACGTACTCGGCCGCAAGGCACAGGCGTACTTCGACTTCCGCAACCGTCCCTACGCGCGGGTATGGACCGGCAACACGGACGCACCGGAGTTTGCTACGGCGCAGGAAATCGGCGCCGCACTGCTCGAGGACTTCGCTACGGCATTTGAAGAGGACGGCGTGGACGAGATCCACGTTGTCTACACCCGCTTCAAGTCGATGGTCACCCAGGAGCCGACGGTCGTCCGCCTGCTTCCCCTCGAGGTTGTCGAAGAGCAGGCTGCGTCCGAATCGGACCTCCTGCCGCTCTACGAGTTCGAACCGGAAGCCGAGCAGGTTCTCGACGCCCTGCTTCCGCGCTACATCGAATCACGTATTTTCGCCGCCATGTTGCAGGCAGCAGCTTCCGAGCTGGCAGCCCGTCAGCGGGCGATGAAGTCCGCCGGCGACAACGCCACGGACCTCATCAAGAAGTACACGCGTCTGCGCAACACTGCCCGCCAGGCTGAGATTACGCAGGAGCTTTCCGAAATTGTGGCCGGTGCCGACGCCTTGAGCGCGTCCTAGCCAGCACGGTTCCGGATCCAGCTGTACCTGCACCAAAAGATAAACTTAACCCCCACGCCATCTACTGAGTGAAGTGAGAGAGATGACTGCCACCGCTACCGAACACGTAGCCGCAACGACCGGTGCTACCGGCCGCATTGCACGTGTTATTGGCCCGGTTGTCGACGTCGAATTCCCGGCTGACGCAATCCCCTCGATTTACAACGCACTCACCACGGAGATTACTCTCAACGGTGAGACCAAGACCATCACGTTCGAGACCGCCCTGCACTTGGGTGACAACCTCATTCGCGCCATCTCCCTGCAGGCTACCGACGGACTCGTCCGCGGCACCAACGTAGTGGACACCGGCTCGCCCATCACCGTTCCCGTTGGCGACGGCGTCAAGGGCCACATCTTCAACGTCCTCGGCAAGCCGCTGGACGTTGACGAGTCCGAGATCCAGGCTTCGGACCACTGGGCGATCCACCGCAAGGCTCCCGCCTTCGCGACGCTCGAGGGTTCCACCGAAATGCTGGAAACCGGCATCAAGGTCATCGACCTCCTCACCCCTTACATCAAGGGTGGAAAGATCGGCCTGTTCGGCGGCGCCGGTGTCGGCAAGACCGTTTTGATCCAGGAAATGATCACCCGTGTTGCCCGCAACTTCGGTGGCACCTCGGTGTTCGCCGGCGTCGGCGAGCGTACCCGTGAAGGCAACGACCTCTGGGTTGAAATGGAAGAGGCAGGCGTCCTCAAGGACACCGCCCTTGTATTCGGCCAGATGGATGAGCCGCCGGGAACGCGTCTGCGCGTGGCACTGTCCGCCCTGACCATGGCGGAGTACTTCCGCGATGTGCAAAACCAGGACGTGCTGCTCTTCATCGACAACATCTTCCGCTTCACCCAGGCAGGCTCCGAGGTTTCCACCCTCCTCGGTCGCATGCCCTCGGCCGTGGGCTACCAGCCCAACCTGGCTGACGAGATGGGCCTCCTCCAGGAGCGCATCACGTCCACCAAGGGCCACTCCATCACCTCGATGCAGGCCATCTACGTTCCCGCAGATGACTACACCGACCCGGCTCCGGCCACGACCTTCGCACACCTGGACGCGACCACGGAACTTTCCCGTGAAATCGCTTCCCGTGGTCTGTACCCGGCCGTTGACCCGCTGACGTCGACCTCCCGAATCCTGGACCCCCAGTACATCGGCAAGGACCACTACAACACGGCTGTCCGTGTGAAGCAGATCCTGCAGAAGAACAAGGAACTCCAGGACATCATCGCCATCCTTGGCGTTGACGAACTCTCTGAAGAGGACAAGATCGTCGTGTCGCGTGCACGCCGCATCCAGCAGTTCCTCTCGCAGAACACCTACACCGCCAAGCAGTTCACCGGCGTCGAGGGCTCCACCGTGTCCATCAAGGACACCGTTGAAGGCTTCACCGCGATCTGCGACGGCGAACTCGACCACGTGGCAGAGCAGGCGTTCTTCAACGTCGGCGGCCTGGACGACGTCGAGCGCCAGTGGGCCAAGATCCAGGAACAGACCAAGTAATATGGCTGAGCTTGAGGTTGAGATTGTCGCAGCGGACCACTTCGTGTGGTCYGGAGCGGCCAAGATGGTCAAGGCCCGCACCAGCGATGGTGAAATCGGAATCCTGCCCGGCCACTCGCCCCTGCTGGCGATTCTGGCCGAAGGTGAGCTGGCAATCGAGCCGGTGTCCGGGGACCGTATTGCTGTAGCTGTCGACGGCGGATTCTTCTCCGTCGACAACAACAGGGTGGTCATTGTTGCTGACAACGCCCAAATGGGCGAATCGGCTACTGCGGGGATCCGCTAGCACGACCTTGATGAACGATATTGGTTTGCCGTTCATCGTCCTGGCAACGGCGTTTGCGTTGCTGGCCTTTGCACTGTGCCTTGCGGGGGTGCGCCGCTTCAATCTGCGGCGTGCCCTCGGCACAGTGGACGCCTCCATTTGCACGGCTGGAAAGAGCTGGCAGATGGGGGTTTGTCGTTATCAGGACAACGACCTCGAATGGTTCCGCCTGGCCTCACTGAGCGTCCGTCCCAAACACACGTACCGGCGCAGCTCCCTGGAGCTGCTGGGCCGGCGCAAACCCACTGATTCCGAACTCCTCAAGGTCCAGCCCGACGCCGTAATCGTGGAGCTCCGCTACGAGGGGCAGCAGGTCCTTCTCGCCATGCGGTTCGACGCCTACACAGGGTTGTCGTCCTGGCTCGAGGCCGGACCCGTCATCGGCGTCGGGACCTGGCGCTAGCCCCCGTGGACTACCTCAATGACCTCCGCCTGGTTGACGGGCCGGTGGTGTGGTTCACGTGGTTCGCCGGTGCGGCCGGCCTGGCCTACCTCCTCTGGCACGCCGTTCTCCGTCCCACCTCTTTCCGGAACACCGCTTTCCGCCAGCGTCTCCGGCAAGAGGGGCAGCACCCGCCCGTTCCGGCCGCCGTCGTCGTGGCTGCCGTGATCCTGCTCGCCGCGGCGCTGACTGCGGCCGTGCACTGGTTCCTGATCTACGCGATTTCCGTATTCGCCGACGAGCTGCCAGCGGAGCCCCTCGCCTGGTCCGTGGCCGCCGTCGTCGCCCTGCTCTTGTGGCTCATGGGCCTTGCCGGCCTGTGGGCGAGCCGGGGCAGCCGCACCAATCGCTGGCGCCCAAGCGCCGCCGCCACGGCCGCCGTCCTGGCCGTCTTCCTGCTTGCCGCGGCCCAGATCAACATCTATTTCGGCTTGAACCACACCGTCAGTGACCTCACCGGCACGGCCGTGGCCCGGATCCAGCCGCTCGAGGCAGGCCTGACACGCGCGGCCGACGGCCCCGCCGCAATCGGGCTCGCCCACTGGCAGGCGCCCGCGGACCTTCCCGGCGGCGTCGTCCGCAGGGCTGTCATCCCCGGCACGCTCTCCGGCTTCCAGAGCCGGGAGGCGTACCTATACCTGCCGCCGGCCTACCAGAGTTCGCCCCGCCCCGCGCTGCCGGTACTGGTCCTCTTTTCCGGCCAGCCAGGGTCGCCGTCAGACTGGCACACCGGGGGAGCGCTCCGGGGCCGGCTGGACCGGTTCGCCGCACAGCACGCCGGGGTGGCGCCTGTGACGGTGGTGGTCGATCCGAACGGGTCGCCGTCGGGAAACACCCTGTGCATGGACAGCAGGATTGCCCGGGCGGACACCTTCTTGTCCCGTGACGTTCCGGACTGGATCAACCGCACCCTCGACGTCGATCCGGATTCCCGTCAGTGGGCCGTGGGCGGGTTTTCCTTCGGCGGCACGTGTGCCATGCAGATGGTGACAAGGCATCCCGACGTCTACAACGCGGCGCTGGCCTTCTCCAGCGAGAACGAGCCGGCCCTCGCGAAGGAACGCGCCAAGACCATCGAGGCCTCCTTCGGTGCCGACACCGCGGCCTTCGACCGGCAGACTCCGCTGAACCTCATGGCGGAACAGCGGTTCGACGGCCACGGGGTGTACTTCGCCGCAGGAGACCGGGACCCGGAATTCACCGGCTACATGGACCTGCTCTCCGATGCTGCACGCCGCGCCGGCTTCAGCGTCGAAGCCCACCGGATCGCCAACACGGGGCACTCCTGGGACACGGTATCCAACGGCCTGCCCGGCAGCCTGGACTTCCTGGCCCGGCGCTGGGGGATCTCGCCATGAGCCAGGCCAACACCGGCAGCACGCAGACCGCCGCGGGCAAGGGACCCCAGGGGGCGTCGTTGCTGGGCGTCGGACGGCAGGGCCTGCGCCGGACACTCGCGCATTTCCGTGCCGTCCCGTTCACGCTGGCGGTCCTCGCGGCGTTCCTGGTCATCGGGGCGCTCACGGGCAGTTTCCTCTCCGGGCCGCCGCACGCCCTGTTGCCCATCGCCTCGGTCACGGCGCCGGGGCTCATGGCGGGGCACTGGTGGTCGATGTTCACCTCCCTGTTCTTCGCCACGAATCTGCTGGCCTACCTCGCGGCGTCACTGATGATCCTGCTGCTCCTGGGCCTCGCGGAGCGGCATCTGGGTACGCTGCGGACGGCCGTGTTCTTCTTTGTGGGCCAGTTTGCGGCTGTGACGCTGTTCCTGCTTGTGACGCAGGTGGCCCGGTATATCGGTGACGGCTGGCTTGGACTCATGGTCAACGCTCGGCTGATCGGCCCGTACGCCGCGGTCCTGGCCGTTGCGCTGGCCGCCAGCGGGCTCCTGCCCGCACTGTGGCAGCGGCGGCTGCGGACCGCCGGGCTGTCGGCGTCCCTGCTGCTGGTGCTCTACGTCGGGCACCCGGAAACGGTCGTCGGGCTCTGCGGAGCCCTCGCCGGACTGGCCGCGGGCTGGTGGATCCAGGACGACCGGGGGACCCTGCACCGCCACCGTTCCACCGGACGGGAAACGCGCAACCTGCTGGCGCTCACGGTCGCGATCTTTGCCGTGGGACCGATCCTGACGGCCGCCGTCAGCAGCCCCACCGGCCCCCTGGCCCTGTTGCGCGACGTCGTCGTGAACCCGCTGCCCACGCTGGGCCAGCTGGAGCAGAACTGCGGCGGGTCGGTTGATGTCAGCTGCCTGGAGGCCGGCCGGGCGGGATTCGCCGGTCCGCTGGGCCTCGCGCTGGCCGTGGTCCCGGTGGTCCTGCTGTTGATCTGCGCGGACGGCATACGGCACGGCCGCCGCCTTGCCCTGCGGATCGCCATCATTGTCCAGCTGGCCGTGACCGCCCTGGCCGCCGTGTACCTTGCCCTGTTCGCGCGCATTCCGCACTACCCCAACCGGCCGCGCACGGCCGTGATGGGTTCAGGCTTCGTCCACGTCCTTCCGCTCGTGGCCGTTCCGCTGCTGCTGGCAATGCTGCTCTGGCTCAACCGCAGGCAGTTCCGGGTGGAGACGGCTCCGCGGGCACGGCAGATTCTGGGCATGGTGGTCGGCGGGACGTGGCTGGGGCTCGCCGGGGCCTACACGGTGGCGTGGCTGGCGGCCGGCGGGATGGACCGCGACGGCGGACTTCTGGGCCTGACGGCGGAACTCACCCGACAGTACCTGCCGCTGCCCATTCCCGGCGTCTACAGCCGGCTCTTCCAGAACCGCTACCCCGTGGAGTCCTTTCTGTTCGCCTTCGCCGGGATCATCTTCTGGGGCGTCGCCCTGGCAGCGGTCTGGTTGGTCCTGCGCCGGCGGCTGCACGGTACCGGGATGAACAGCACCGACGTCGGCTCCGGGGACCGGGACACGGCCCGTGAGCTCATCCGCCAAGGGGGAGACTCGCTGTCCTGGATGGCGCTCTGGGAACCGAACAAATACTGGTTTACACCGGACCGGCGCGGCGGTGTGGCCTATCAGCAGCACGGCAACGTCGCCCTGACCCTGGCGGGCCCGTTCGGACCCGCTGCCCTCCATGAGGCGACTGCGGCGGGGTTTATGCGCTACTGCGCCGAGCACGCCCTGATCCCGTGTTTCTACTCCTGCACCGACCAGCTGTGGCCAATGCTGCGCGCCCGCGGTTTCCGCCGTGTGGCCGTGGCGCAGGAAACCCGGCTCGCCGTGCGCGAACTGGAGTTCAAGGGCAAGGAATGGCAGAACGTCCGCACGGCGCTGAACCGCGCGGCCAAGACCGGTGTCCAGGCCGTGTGGGGGCGCTACAGCGATTTCCCGGCGCCGCTGCGGACACAGCTCAGCGAGGTCTCCGAAGAATGGGCCGCGCAAAAGCAGGTCCCGGAAATGGGTTTCACGCTCGGCAGCATGGACGAGCTCGACGACGACGAAGTGCTGTGCTGCCTGGCGGTGGACGTCGAAGGACGGGTGCACGGCGTGACGAGCTGGCTGCCGGTGTACCGGGACGGGCAGCTGGTGAGCTGGACCCTGGATTTCATGCGCCGGCGCGGTGACGCCTTCCCGGGTGTGATGGAGTTCCTCATTGCCTCGGCCGTGCAGGAGCTCAAGGGTACGGTCGAGGTGATCTCCCTGTCCGGCTCGCCGCTGGCGAAGGACCAGGCCGGAGACGACCCGGGGGACATTGGTGACACCGGACCGGAGGGGCTGGCGGGGATTCTTGATGTCGTGGGCCGGGCCCTGGAACCGGTCTACGGCTTCCGCTCGCTGGCAACGTTCAAGTCGCGTTTCAAGCCGGACTACCGCACGCTTTACCTTTACTACCAGGATCCGCTGCAATTGCCTGCGATGGGCCGTGCGCTGAGCCGCGCGTATCTTCCCGGCTTGTCCGTCCGGCAGAGCGCACGCCTGCTCCGCACCCTGGTTCGTTAGCAGGGTTCGTAAGCAGGGTTCGTCAGCCTGCGGCGTTTCCCATTCGCGGGGCCGCGGCAATTCGGGGCAACAATGCATCCGGGCCAAAAGCGCAGGACGGGAACACCGCGCCCAACAATGCACAAAAAATGATCCCCGGCACAAATGCCGGGGATCATTTTTGATGCCGGAAATGCCCTAAAGCAGTTCCTGGCGGGCGAAGACTAGACCAGCGTTACGCCGGTAGCCTGGGGGCCCTTGGCGCCCTGGCCGATCTCGAACTGAACGCGCTGGTTCTCGTCGAGGGTCTTGAAGCCGCCGGTCTGGATCTCGGAGTAGTGAACGAAGACATCGCCGTCGGAGTCATCCGGGGTGATGAAGCCGAAGCCCTTTTCTGCGTTGAACCACTTGACGGTTCCCTGTGCCATTTGTTTCTCCTCATTGTGGATCTTGAATAAGTCCGGCGCACTTCGCACCGCACTTGGTCACTCTGCGAGAAGAACCTTTGGCGTCGGCCGGATTCCCGGACCTTGGCGGCAGGAGCTTCACGCTCGCAACATGTCTTGCGAGCATGAAAAAACACCTACACAAAGACTCGTATAAGAATTTCATGACACTTGCGTCAGGTCAACGGGCGAACGGGAGAATTGCATAAATTTTGTGCAAAGAACCCCTTAACGCGAATCCTCGCCATGCAAAGCCCCTCGCAGCGTGCCTAGAAGAGCCTTGATTCGCTATCGTCAACGCCGCGCATGGCGTCGTAGTCCAGGGTCACGCAGTCAATTCCGCGGTCCTTGGCGAGGACTTTGGCCTGCGGCTTGATCTGCTGGGCTGCGAAGATTCCCCGAACCGGGGCCAGCAGGGGATCCCGATTGAGCAGTTCCAGGTACCGGGTGAGCTGTTCGACGCCGTCGATGTCGCCGCGCCGCTTCAGTTCAATGGCCACGGTGGCGCCGTCAGCGTCGCGGGCAAGGATGTCCACGGGGCCGATCGCGGTGAAGTACTCGCGGCGGATCAGCGAAAACCCGGTGCCGAGCAGTTCGATCTGGGCGGCCAGGAGCCGCTGGAGGTCCGCCTCGACGCCGTCCTTGATCAGTCCGGGGTCCTGGCCCAGTTCATGGGACGTATCGTGCAGCTGCTCATGAATGTTGATGATGAGCCGGTCATCGGTCTTGGCGGACTGAACCGTCCACTGCTCGACGACGCCGACCTCGACGTCGACCTCGTCCGGCGTGGAGACCCGCAGGGACGCGGGAGGGCTCATCCAGTTCAGGGGTTTGTAGGATCCGCCATCGGAATGGACCAGGACGGAGCCGTCGGCCTTGACCAGCAGGAGCCTTGTGGCCAGTGGCAGGTGGGCTTTGAGGCGGCCGACGTAATCAACGGAGCAGCGGGCTATGACTAAACGCACCCGGTCCACTCTACCGTCTGCGGATCGGTCCCCGGGCTGGGGCTGGCGTCCGGCTGGGGCAGAATGGAGTCATGCCCCGTTCCAACCGTCCCCGCCGCGCAGGCTCTGCCAAGACAGGTTCTGCAAGCACAGGTGCCGGCAAGGGCGCAGCCGGAAAGGGCAACGCCGGAGCCAGGACCGGCCCGGCGCCGGAGCTTGACCTGGAGCGCGCCCGCTCAGGGTTCGCCCGGCGGGAAAGCGCTCCGGACGGTGAATGGATGGTCCGCTCCATGACCGCGAGCCGTGCCGAGAAGACCTACATCTGCCCGGGCTGCTCCACCGCCGTGCTGCCGGGGATCGCCCACCTGGTGGTCTGGTCCGAGGACCACCTTTTCGGCGCCGCCGCGGGCCTCGCCGAGCGCCGCCACTGGCACAGCAACTGCTGGACCTCGCGGAGCTACCGGTATCGCTGACAGGCACCGCTAGGCAGTTTCGCTAAGGTGGAGGGCATGACTTTTGATCCCGCGTCGTACGTCTTCACCCAGCCGTCCGCGCCGACCGCCATCCGCGCCTCCACCGTCCTCCCGGCCCGCCGCGAGAACGTCGAACTCCGCACCTCGGACGGGCACCGGCTGGTGGGCGAGCTCGCGGTCCCGGAGTCCGGCGAGATCAAGGCAACACTCATCACGCTGCACCCGCTGCCGACGCACGGCGGCTTCATGGATTCTCACGTCTACCGCAAGGCCTCCTACCGGCTGCCGGCCCTCGCCGGGATCGCCGTGCTGCGCTTCAACACCCGGGGCACGTCATCGCCGCGCGGGACCAGTGGGGGAGCCTTCGAGGAAGGCATCGGCGAGCGTCTCGACGTCGAGGCCGCCGTGCGGTTCGCCGTGGACCGGGGCCTGCCGAACCGGTGGCTCGTGGGCTGGTCCTTCGGCACCGAGCTCGCCCTCATGTACGGCGCCGCTGAGCCCGTTGCTTCGGAGATCGAGGGGGCCATCCTGCTCTCGCCGCCGCTGCACCGGGCAACGGACGTGCACCTGAAGGAATGGGCGCAGGCGGCCAAGCCGCTGAAGGTGCTGGTCCCCGAACATGACGACTACCTGCAGCCGGCGGCCGCGGCGGCGAGGTTCGCGCTCGTGCCGCRGGCACAGGTGATAGGGGTCGACGGCGCCAAGCACCTGTGGGTGGGGGAGAAATACGCCGGACGGGTGCTCAACGAGATCGTGGACGAGGTTCTCCCCGGCAGCGCCGGAAATGGAAGCGCCGGGACCGTGCTGCCGCAGGAATGGGACGGGCCTGTCGCCACCGCGCACTGACTGCTAGCGGCTGTCCTGGCGGGCGATGTAGATTTCCTTGACCAGCAGCATGATCGCGGCCGCGGTGGGGATGGCGATCAGGGCGCCGAGCACGCCCAGCAGGCTGCCGCCGGCGATGACCGAGATGACGGCCACGGCCCCCGGCACCGCCACGGCCTTCTGCATGATCCGCGGTGAGATGAAGTACGCCTCGAACTGGAGGTAGGCGAAGTAGCAGATCGCGAAGACCAGCGCCGTCTGCCATCCGGCCGTCAGCGCCACGAGCGTCACCAGGAACCCGGCAATCATGCCGCCCACGAGCGGGATGAACGCCAGCAGGGCCACCACGAACGCCAGCAGCGTGGCGAACGGCACCCCGATGATCGACATCACGATGAAGGCGAAGGTGGCGTTCAGCACTGCGACGGCGGCCTGGCCGATCACGTAGTTGCCCACCGAACCGGTGATTTCCTCCGCCAGGGCCTGGACCCGGGGCCGGCGCGAGCGCGGCGCGAGACGGTAGCCCCACTTCTTCATGGCCGGAAGCGCGGCGAGGAAGTACAGGCTCAGGACCAGCACGATCAGGGCGCCGAACAGCCCGTTGGCCACGGTGGAGCCGAAGCCGACCACGCCGCCGAAGATGCCGCCCATGGCCTCGGGGTTGTTGACGAACTTCTCCAGCTCCTGGGAGATGCGGTCCCGGATGCCGAACTGGCTGTCGACGTTCCGGAAGAAGTCCGAGTCGATGAACTCCTGGACCCATTTGGGCGCCTGCTGCACGATCTGCGTGACCTGCTGCACGATCGTGGGGATCAGGGTGGCGAAAAATGCGGCGACAGCCACTGCCAGGGTGGAAACGGACAGAAGGATGCCGGCCGCCCGGGGGACATTCCTGCGTTCGAGCCAGCGCACCACCGGGTCCAGTCCCAGGGTGATGAAGAGCGCCGTGACGATCCACAACAGCAGCTGGGTCGTGTTCGAACCGATCCAGTAGACCAGGAGCGCGACGCCGACGCCGACCGTGCCCATGAAACCCATGTACAGCGGGTGCTGGGCGGACATCCGGGGACCGGGACTGCCGAAGGGGGCATCGGACCCGGCAGCAGCCTCGGCCTCGTGCTCCGGCGGCATCTCGAAACGGATCCTCGGCTGGGCCCCCGGCAGTGGCTGGCGCAGGCGCCGGGCCGCGGACAAAAGGAGGTTGGCCGCGGCATTCCTGGGGCTGGCGGCTGATGGCCGGGGGCCGGAATCAGATGGCTGGGGCCCGCGTTCCTGGCTGCCGGATTCCTGGGCTTCATCTTGTCCGGCGGCGGACGAATCCGTGTGTTCAGTCACTGCGTTGAAGGCCCTTAATTCTCTGCGGCGCCCCTGGGGCGGCGCTGGTGTGATGATCACCGCAAACACTATCAGCAGGCTTGTCAGCACACGGGTGGAGGCCCGGCGCGGGGGCCGTCGATGGGTCCGGGCCGGGCCGCCGATCTGACTCGCCGGTAACAAAATGGTTACTATTGAAGCTAACTGTCCGCTGATGATAGGTAGTATTTTGCGTTTCAAGACTGCAGTCGCCCTGGTGCTGCTTGGCCTCCTGACCCTCCTGGCCGGAATTGGCCAGAAGACGTTCTGGGCTCCACCGGAGACCATCACGGCCACCGCACAGGCCGATACTGCCGCCCCGCTGACCGTTTTCGACGAGAAGCTCAGGACGCTGCATCCCGGGACCGTGAAGATCCAGGTCAAGGGTGAAGGTGCCTTCATGCTGGCCGCGGGCCGGCCGGACGACGTCGACGCCTGGGTCGGCAAGACGGCGCACAATACTGTCGCCGGCGTCTCGGATGACGGCAAGGCGCTGCAGGTGACGCACACCGACGGCGATGCTGCCGCGCCGTCGCCCGCCGGATCCGATCTCTGGGTCAGCACCGAGAACGCCACCGGAGACATGGACTACTCCTGGAACCCGCCGGCCGACGGCGACTGGTCCCTCCTGCTCGCGGCGGACGGCACCAAACCCGCCCCCAGCTCCATCACCATGACCTTCCCGAACGACACCTCCACGCCGTGGGCCATTCCGTTCATGGTGCTCGGCGGCCTCCTGATCATTGCCGGCGGCGCGATGCTGGTCCTCAAGCCGAAGGGCAACAAGCCAGGGACCCGGACCGGCGGCGGAGACGGCGGCGCGGGCGACAGCTCATTCGCCCGCCGCGTGCAGGCCAAGGCCACGGCGCGGCGCGGGGGACAGGGGTCGGCTGCCGGCACGCAGGAGCCTGCCGCACCTGAATCCGCTGCAACCGCTGCACCTGAAACGACAGCACCGGAAACCACGCCGCAGCCGACTGTGCCCGGAAAAACAGTGCCCGGCAAAACTGTGCCCGGCAAAACTATGGCGGAGAAGGCAGCCCCCGAGCAGCGCAGGGGCTCCGTTCTCTCCGGCGGGATGCGCCGTTCCGGCATCGTGGTTGCCGTGCTGACGGCCACCGCCGTCGCCGGAACGTCGGTGGCGGCCCAGGCCAGCCAGACGCCCGCTCCGTCACCCAGTGCTCCTGCCGCCAGTGCTCCGGCTTCGGATGCAGCGGCCCCGGGCGCTGCCGCCGAGGGGCAGGCCGGCGACGCTCCGGTGCTGCTGGACGCCCAGTTCCGCCGCGTCCTGGAACAGGTTGCCGGTGCCGTCGACGCAGGAGACGCTGCCAAGGACGCAGCCAAGCTGGCGCCGCGGGTGGCGAGCTCCGAGCTGCAGGTGCGCACGGAGAACTACAAAATCCGCTCGCAGGCGGCCTCCGTTGAGGCCCGCATGCCCGTCCGCGCCACCAAGCTGCTGACCACTGTGGTCACCAACAAGCGCAGCTGGCCCCGCTCCGTGATGGCCGTGACACAGGGCGACGGCAACGTTGTCCCGCAGCTGCTGACCCTGACCCAGGCCTCCCCGCGGGAGAACTACAAGCTGGTCAGCAGCACGCCGCTGCAGCCGGGCGCCACCTTCCCGGCGATCGGGCGTGCCGGCACGGAGACGCTCGCGTCCTCGGACAAGTCCGGACTCCTGTACAGCGGTGACGAGGCGATGGCCGGGCTGGGTGACCGCCTGACCACGGCCGACTCCGCCTTCAAGGACAAGCTCGTCGAAGGACAGTCCTCCCCGTACATCGCGGACACGCTCGCCTACCAGGCCGACGTCGTCAGCTCGGGCGTCAACGGCACGTTCGCCTTCAGCCACAAGCCGGCCGCCGGGAACACTGTGGTGTTCCGTACGGCCGATGGCGGGGCCCTGGTCCTGGGGCGCCTGAACTTCGCGTTCGACGGCACTCCGAAGGCCGACGGGGACAAGCTCACGATCGGCGACGACGCGGCTGCCCTGGCCGGCGGCAAGGAGACCAGCACCGGCATGGTGCTGAACTTCGCCGAGTCCGTGGCTGTCTACGTTCCGCCCGCCGGTTCCAAGGATCCGATGAAGCTCGTGGCCGCCACCCGCGGCCTGGTGGGGGCGGCTTTCAAGTAGCCGTCGCCGGCGGGCGCGGTGGCGCCTGGCGGGACTTCAATGGCTAGAGTGGAGCTATGACAACGCCAGCTTCCCGCCCGGTCCCGCCAGTTGCCGCCAGCCCGCTGAACCTGCGCGGCGCCGTCGATCTTTCCGCTTTGAAACAGCGTCCCGCCCCCGCGGCTCCGGGCCCCGCCGCCACCGGGCCGGCCGGTTCTGCCGCCGCCCCCGCGGCGGACGCCGGCGCCGAGCAGGGCCGGCCGCTGCGTGTGGACGTGACCGAGGGCAACTTCCAGGAGCTCGTGCAGCTCTCGGCCCAGGTGCCCGTGGTGATCGCCCTCTGGGCCTCCTACTCACCGGGCTCCGACCAGCTGGTGGACGTCCTCGAACGCATCGTCGAGAGCTACGACGGCCGCCTGGTCCTCGGAGCCGCCGACATCGACGTCTTCCCGGAGCTGGCCCAGGCCTTCCAGGTCCAGGCCGTGCCGACCGCTGTCGCCGTCGTCAAGGGCCAGCCTGTCCCGCTCTTCCAGGGCGGCGCGGACGAGCAGCAGGTACGCAGCCTGTTCGACGAACTCCTCAAGGTCGCGGCCGCCAACGGCGTGACCGGGCAGATCGGAGCCGGCGCCGCCGGTAACGGGAATCCCGCCGGGGAACCGGAGGCCCCGCCGCTGCCGCCGCTGCACCAGGAAGCATTCGACGCGATCGAGGCCGGCGACTACGCGGCCGCCGCCGCGGCCTACCGGCAGGCGCTGACCGAGATGCCCACCGACGCCGAGGCCAAGGCGGGCCTGGCGCAGGTGGAACTCATGGAGCGCCTGCAGTCCTTCTCCGGGCCCGAGGCAGATGACCTCCGCCGGCTCGCCGCCGATGAGCCGGACAACCTCGATGCCCAGCTCGGCGTCGCGGACCTGGACATCGCCGGTGGCCACATCGAGGACGGCCTTGGCCGGATCGTGACGTTCATCGGCCGGAACTTCGGCCCGGAACGGGAGACCGCCCGGGTCCGGCTGCTGGAACTTTTCGACGTCGTCGGCACCGGTGACGAGCGCGTCGCCAAGGCCCGCCAGGGACTGGCCCGGGTGCTGTTCTAGTGGGATCGGCCCTCTTCGCGCCGCTGGACCTGAGGTCCCTGCGGCTGCAGCACCGTGGCTGGGTGTCCCCGATGTGCCAGTACAGCTGCGAGCCGGGGACCGGCGAGGGGGTGCCGACCGACTGGCACCTCATGCATCTGGGCTCCTTTGCCACCGGCGGAGCGGCCCTCATCCTCACCGAGGCCAACTCCGTGAACGCCGCGGGCAGGATCAGCCCCCGCGACGCCGGCCTCTACAACGATGACCAGGCCGCGGCCTGGGAACGCATCACCGCCTTCGTGCACCGCCATGGCACGGCAGAGGCCAAGATCGGCACACAGCTGGCGCATGCCGGCCGCAAGGCGTCCTCCTACTGGCCGTTCTCCGGCAAGACGGGCAGCGTGCCGGGGTCCGAGGGCGGCTGGGACACCGTGGGGCCAGGAACCGGTGCGTTCGACGGTTACGCGCCGCCGTCGGCCATGACCGAAGCTCAGATCGACGGCGTGATCGCCGACTTCGCCGCCGCAGCCGTGCGGGCCGTCGATGCAGGGTTCGACACGATCGAAATCCATGGCGCCCACGGCTACCTGCTGCACCAGTTCCAGAGCCCGCTGGTCAATGACCGCACGGACCGCTGGGGCGGGGACGAGACCGGCCGGAACCGGCTCACGCTGGCCGTGGTGGACGCCGTCCGCGCCGTCATTCCGGACTCGATGCCCCTGTTGCTGCGGATCTCGGCCTCGGACTGGGCGCCGGGCGGCATCGAGGCCGAGGCCTCGGTCCGGATGGCGGGCGCCGCCGCGGAACGCGGAGTGGACCTTGTGGACGTTTCCAGCGGCGGGGCCGTTGCCCACCAGCAGATTCCCGTCGGCCCCGGCTACCAGACCGGGTTCTCGGCCCGGATCCGGCGCGAAACCGGGGTCAAGACCGGCACCGTGGGGCTCCTGACCTCGGCCGGGCAGGCCGAGCACGCGGTGGCCACCGGCCAGGCCGACGGCGTGTTCATCGCCCGGGCCGCGCTGCGGGACCCGCACTGGTGGCTGCGGGCCGCGTTCGAGCTTGGCCATGACCTTGCGTGGCCGCCGCAATACGAGCGCGCCAGGCCCCGGCACTCCTTCTAGCGCAGTCCAAGGCGGTACCCCCCAGTGCTGTACGTCTTAGGACAGTAGGTCTAAGGGAAGGACTCCAGGAACTTACGCCTTGCGGACGATCCTTTTCGCGCCCCGGGACGGTTAGTCTGGCGTCATGACTTTCCAGCCTCCGCTGCCGCCTGGCCCGTCGTCGCCGCCGGCGTCTGTCCTGCAGGTGCCTGCCTTGTCCCTGCTCGGCCTCGCCAAGCGCTTCGGCGACAAAATCGCTGTCGACGGCATCAGCCTGGACGTCCCGGCCGGGTCCTTCTACGGGGTGGTCGGCCCTAACGGCGCCGGCAAGACCACCACGCTGTCCATGGCCACGGGCCTGCTGCGCCCCGACTTCGGGACCGCACTTGTTCACGGCGTCGACGTCTGGCAGCACCCCCTGGAAGCCAAGAAGCTGATGGGAATCCTGCCCGACGGCGTCCGGCTGTTCGACCGCCTCAGCGGCGAACAGCTGGTCACCTACGCCGGCCTGCTGCGCGGGATGGACCGGGAAATGGTGGCGTCGCGGGTGGCGGAACTGCTCGCCGCGCTGGATCTCGGCAACGATGCCGGCACGCTGGTGGTGGACTACTCCGCCGGCATGACCAAGAAGATCGCGCTGGCCTCGGCGCTGATCCACGCCCCGCGGCTCCTGGTCCTGGACGAGCCGTTCGAATCGGTGGATCCCATCTCGGCGGCGAACATCCGCGACATCCTGGAACGCTACGTTTCCTCGGGCGGAACCGTCATCGTCTCCAGCCACGTCATGGACCTGGTCCAGCGCATGTGCGACCACGTTGCCGTCGTCGCCGGCGGACGGGTCCTGGCCGCCGGCACCGTGGAGGACGTCCGCGCCGGGGCCAGTCTCGAGGACCGCTTTGTGCAGCTCGTGGGCGGCCGGAACCACACGGAAGGCCTGGAATGGTTGCGCACCTTCTAAGGCTCAAACTGGCCCTGCTGCGCAACAGCGTCCGGCGCAGCCCGTGGCAGCTGGTAGGCCTCGGGATCGGTGCCCTGTATGCCCTGGGTTTGGTCGGCATTTGCGCGGCCGGGCTCCTGGTCCTCCGCGGCCAGGAGATCGAGCTCGCGCAGACCGTGGTGGTCCTGGGCGGCGCGGCGGCCCTGCTGGGCTGGGCCATTATCCCCGTCGCGGTCTCCGCGGCAGACATGACCCTGGACCCGGCCCGCTTCACCACCTTCGCCGTGCCCATGCCGCAGCTGCTGGCGGGGCTGGCGCTGGGCGGCCTGATCGGCATACCGGGCCTTGCGACCTCGCTGGTGGCGTTCGCCACCGTGGGGACGTGGTCCCGCAGCGTGCCTGCCGCGGCCGGCGCGCTCGTCGGCGCGGCACTGGGCGTGCTGAGCTGCGTGGTGCTCTCCAAGGTCGTGACCACCGCGACGGCCGGCCTGGCCAGCTCCCGGCGCTTCAAGGACATCAGCGCCGTCGCCTTCCTGATTCCCCTGGTCCTGACGGGCCCCATCCTGGCGGGGGTCGCGAAGGGGATTGCCGATTCCGGCGATTTCCTGGTCGGACTGGCCCGGACACTGTCCTGGACGCCCGCCGGGGCCGCGTTCTCGCTCGGCGGCGAGGTGGCCGCTGGCCATTACGGTGCGGCTGCCGCGAAATTCCTCATCGCCGTGGCCACGCTGGCTGGCCTGGCCGTGGCGTGGAAGGTCCTGTTGCAGCGGGCCCTGGTAACACCGCCCTACGCGGGGACCTCCAAACGGCGGACCGGTGGCCCGGGCCTGTTCAGGCTGCTCCCGGCGACGCCGGCCGCCGCCGTCGCCGCCAGGTGCCTGTACTACTGGCTCCGGGACCCCCGCTACGCCGGCGCGCTGGTGGTGGTTCCGCTCCTGCCCGTGCTGTTCCTGTTCCAGGGCAGCCAGAGCGGGTTCTATGGCCCGTTCCAGTTCGTGGGGCCGCTGACGGCATTCCTGCTGGCCTGGTCCATTTCCACCGACGTCTCCTACGACAGCACCGCGTTCGCCCTGCACGTGGCCACCGGTGTGCGCGGCGCCGACGACCGGCTCGGCCGGGCCCTGGCGTGCCTGAGCTTCGCGCTGCCCGTGGTGCTGATCTTCAGCGTCGGCCCGTTCTTCGTCACCGGCGACTGGGACAAGCTGCCCGCGGTCCTGGGCCTCTCGCTCGGCGTCCTGTTCACCGGCCTGGGCCTGGCCTCGGTGATCTCGGCGCGCTACACCGTCAGCGTCCCGTTGCCGGGGGACAGCCCCTTCAAGAAGCCGCCGGGAAACGTGGCCCAGACACTCGCCGTGCAGTTCGGCGGCATGGGCATCCTCATGGTCCTCGTCGCGCCCGAAGCGGCGCTCGTGGCCGCGCAGTTCATCACCGGCAGCCCCGTGCCGGGCTGGATCGCGCTGGTCCTGGGCCCCGCGCTGGGCCTGGCCCTGTTCGCCGTCGGTGTCCGGGCCGGCGGAGCATGGCTGGACCGGCGGGCGCCGGAGCTGCTGGCACAACTGGCCGTCAACCGCTGAGGGGTGCATGCTGGGAGTGCGCAGTCTCGGGACTGCACAGTATCGGGACAGCACAGCATCGAGCACCCGGCAAAAGGCAGGGACCATGGAAGTTGTGATCCTTCCCGCCAGCAAGCAGATCGCGTCGCTGGCGGCGGATGCGGTGGAGGCCCTTCTTCGCCGCAAGCCCGACGCCGTGCTGGGCCTGGCCACAGGGTCCACGCCGCTGCCGATCTACGGTGAGCTGGCCCTGCGGCACGAGCGCGACGGCCTGGATTTCAGCCAGGCACAGGCGTTCGCCCTGGACGAGTACGTGGGCCTGCCGGCGGGCCACCCGGAGTCCTACCGTGAGGTGATCGCGCGCGAATTCACCGCACGGGTCAACATCAGCCCGGCCAACGTCCACGTGCCCGACGGCGCCGCGGAGGACATCCCGGCTGCCTGCCGGGCCTATGAGGACGCAATCCGCGCCTCCGGGGGCGTTGACCTGCAGCTGCTCGGCGTCGGAACGGACGGCCACATCGGCTTCAACGAACCAGGCTCCTCCCTGGCCTCCCGGACGAGGATCAAGACCCTGATCGAGCAGACACGCCGGGACAACGCGCGTTTTTTCGGCAGCCTGGCCGATGTGCCGCATCACGTCCTGACCCAGGGCCTGGGCACCATCCTGGATGCCCGCCACGTCATCCTGGCCGCCACCGGTGCGCAAAAGGCCCAGGCCGTCCGGGATCTCGTGGAGGGCCCCGTCGCCGCCATCTGTGCGGCGTCCGTGCTGCAGCTGCACCCGCATGCCACCATCCTCGTGGACGAGGCGGCGGCGTCGTCGCTTCGGCTGGCGGACTACTACCGCCACAGCTATGAGCACAAACCTCCCTGGCAGGGCCTGTAGGCTCGCGCGGCGCCGTCCCGCCGGTCCGGCGGAGCCCATCCAACGGCTAAGATGGGTGTCATGACTAGCATGACCGATCCTCTCGAAAACGATCCGATGCGCGAGCTCTCCGGAGCCGGGACGTCAACGGCCACGATCGAGCGCGAGGAACTGCGCCAGGAAGTGGAACCCGGCGACCGGGAACGCTTCTCGCACTACGTGCGCAAGGAAAAGATCATGGAATCGGCGCTGACCGGTGAACCGGTCATCGCGCTCTGCGGCAAGGTCTGGACACCGGGCCGGGACCCGCAGAAGTTCCCCGTCTGCCCCGAATGCAAGGAAGTTTACGAGGGCCTGCGCCCCGGGAACGACGGCGGCAAGGGCTCCGGCGACAAGTAACGCTTCGCACGGGATCCGCTAGCCGTCCCTGGTCCGGCGTCTTTTGACGGCACTTCCTTTTGGCACGTCTTTTTTTGCGCTTCTTCAGGTGCTTGGCCGCGCCGCTGTGTTCTTCCTGTTCTTCTGTTTCCGGTCCCTGCTGTCCGGTTCCTGCCTTACGGTCCATCCGAAAAAGATTGGTGTTTTTGTGCTTAATTGGGTTTCCCCGTCGGCTGCAGCCATGCGCGGATGGAGGGCGCCTCAATGACAGAGACACTTTTCGGCGGCCCCACGCTTCCTCCCGCGTATCCCGAGCGGGCAGCCTGGGGCACCGCCCCCAAGCTGCGCGCCTGGCAGCAGGAGGCGCTGGACAACTACTTCAGCACCCACCCCAAGGATTTCCTCGCCGTCGCGACCCCCGGCGCGGGTAAGACGACGTTCGCCCTGCGCGTGGCGTCCATGCTCATCGACTCCGGTGTGGTCAACCGCGTGACGATCGTGGCGCCGACCGACCACCTGAAGCGCCAGTGGGCCGACGCGGCTGCCAAGGTGGGCATCGCGATCGACCCGAACTTCAAGAACGCCGACGGCCAGCACGGCCGCGGGTTCATCGGCGTCGCGGTGACGTACGCCCAGGTGGCCAGCAAGCCCATGCTCCACCGGGCCAAGACCGAAGCCGCACGCACGCTGGTGATCCTGGACGAGATCCACCACGGCGGCGAGGCGCTCTCCTGGGGTGACGGCCTCCGCGAGGCGTTCGACCCCGCGGCCCGCCGGCTCTCCCTGACCGGCACCCCGTTCCGTTCCGACACCTCGCCCATCCCGTTCGTGGAGTACGCCGAGGACCGGGACGGGATCCGGCGCTCCAAGGCCGACTACACCTACGGCTACGGCAAGGCCCTTCGCGACCACGTGGTCCGCCCGGTGATGTTCATGGCGTACTCCGGCCAGATGCGCTGGCGCACGAGTGCCGGAGACGAAATGGCCGCATCGCTCGGCGAGTCGGCCGTCACGAAGGACATCACCTCACAGGCCTGGCGGACCGCGCTGAACCCGGCCGGCGAATGGATCCCCGCCGTCCTCGCCGGCGCGGACAAACGGCTCAGCGAAGTCCGGCGCAGTGTCCCGGATGCCGGCGGCCTGGTCATCGCCACCGACCACGAGGACGCCCGCGCGTACGCCGGGCAGCTGAAGAAGATCACCGGCGAGTCGCCCACCGTCATCCTTTCCGACGACGCCAAGGCCTCCAGCAAGATCGAGGAATTCACCGCCAGCGAGAAGCGCTGGATGGTGGCCGTCCGGATGGTCTCCGAAGGCGTGGACGTCCCGCGGCTGTCCGTCGGCGTCTATGCCACCTCGACGTCCACCCCGCTGTTCTTCGCCCAGGCCGTGGGACGCTTCGTGCGTGCCCGCAAGCGCGGCGAGACGGCATCGGTCTTCCTGCCGTCCGTCCCGCAGCTGATGGCGCTGGCCAACTCGATGGAGGCCGAGCGCGACCACGCCCTGGACCGCCCCGAGAAGGAGGACAGCGACGGGCTGTTCAATCCCGAGGACTCGCTCATGGACGAGGCGAACCGCGAGGAAAAGGCCTCCGACTCGCTGATGAAGGGCAAGTTCGAGGCCCTGGACTCCCAGGCGTCCTTTGACCGGGTGCTCTTCGACGGCGGCGAATTCGGCACGGGCGGAGAGGTTGGCTCGGAGGACGAGCTCGACTTCCTCGGAATCCCGGGCCTGCTGGACGCCGATCAGGTGGGCACGCTGTTGCGCCAGCGCCAGCACGAACAGCTCAACCGGAAGAACAGGCGCTCCCCGCAGGCCGGCGCCGAACCGGTTGCCCCGGCCGTGCCGGACCACCGGATGCTCATGGACCTGCGCACCGAGCTGGCCAAGAACGTGGCCGCGTGGTCGGCCCGGACCGGGACCCCGCACGGCGTCATCCACACCAAGCTGCGGACCGTCTGCGGCGGCCCCGCCGTCGCGCAGGCCAACGAGGAACAGCTGCAGACCCGCCTGCGGAAGCTCCAGGACTGGTTCATCGGCCGGAAATAGCCGCCGGCCAACGCATAGGGGCAACGCGCAGGTCCAACGCGCAGGGCCACAGCACAGGGGCAAAAGCAGAGGGACCAGGCCGACGGCCTGGTCCCTCTGCTGTGTCTAACGGAGGCGTGTCGGCTACTGGCCGCTGCCGCAGACCTGGCCGTATTTCTGGCCTGCCGCGGTGTAGTCCGCCTTCATGTCCTCGAGCTTGGCCGTGTCCGGTGAGGGCTTGGCCGACTCGTCGAAGTATTCGATGATGGTCTGCAGCGGAGCCCGAAGGTCATCGGAGGCTGCCGCCTTGATAGGCCGCAGCTGGTTGGCGACCCTGGTCATGCCGGCCTTGTCCGACGTCGCCGACTGGGCGGAGACCACGGTCTTGACCCGGGCGCAGGTTTCCTCGTTGCTCAGCTGCGGCGCGGCCGAGCAGCCGGCCGCGCCGAGCAGCGCGCCAGCGGCAATCAGAACGGTCAGGGTCTTCTTCATGGTGTACTCCGGGGTTCTACGGGTAAGACGATAGGGCAACGGTTTCGAGTCTACTTTGGCGGCGGCCTTTTCCCGCCAGCTGTTGCGGGCCACACGGCCCGGGGGAGAGGAGCGCAGCCGTTCAGAGGACATCGACGCCGCCGAGCTCCATCTCGGCCACCGCGTCGTCGAGGTCGTCGGAAATACCGACCGTCAGGCCGCGCAGCACCGTGACGGAGTAGCCGGCCTGCACCGCATCCAGGGCGGTCGCCTTGACGCAGTAGTCCGTGGCGATTCCCACCACCACGATGTCTTCCACGTCGTGGCTCTGCAGCCAGTCATCCAGCCCGATCGCCTCCTCGCCAGCGGCGAAATCAGTGCCGGCGAAAGCACTGGAGGCTGAAGAACCCGGGGCGTCCTCGGTGCCGATTCCGGACACGGGCATGGCGCCGGGTTTCCGGTCCCCGGTGGGGACATCGTCCTCAGGGGCCAGCAGCCCTTCGAAGCCGGAATACGCCGCGGCGAACTGGCCCTTGCGGAAGTAGGCCTGGATGAATTCGGGATCGAGGTCCGGATGCAGTTCGGCCCCGCGGGTGCCCGCCACGCAGTGCGGCGGCCAGCTGTCCACGTGGTCGGGTTCCTCGGAGAAATGCGCGCCCGGATCGATGTGCCAGTCCTGGGTGGCCACGACGTGGTCGAACTGGCCGTGGTGGGCGTCAACGTACTCGCTGATCTCGCCGGCGAGTTCCGCCCCGCCGGTGACGGGCAGGGCACCTCCCTCACAGAAATCGTTCTGGACGTCGACAATGATCAGGGCGCGGGACATTCAGTCCTCCTCGTAGATGGTGGGGATGGCCGCTTCGCCGCGCTGGAGCCGGTTGACCACAGCGGGGAGTTCCTTCATGGTCTCCGCGTGGCGCCGTCGGGCGCGCTGGACCCCTTCGGGCCCAGTCCACCCCGGAAGAATCTCGCCGTTCTTGACGAACTGCTGCAGCAGCGGACGGTCGTTGCCGTCGTCCTCCGGGTGATGGCCGACGCCGACGATTTCTGCGGTGGCGGTTCCGCGTTCGTTGAGCTTGCGCAGCGCGTACTTGCGCCCGCCCTTGCTGGCTTTGTTCTTGGCTGCTTTGGCGACGGAGATGAACTCGCCGTCACCGTCGGTGCGGCTGACAAGCTTATAGACCATGCTGGCCGTCGGTGCCCCGGAACCGGTGACGAGCGAGGTGCCCACGCCGTAGGAATCCACCGGCGCGGACTGAAGCGCGGCGATGGCGAACTCGTCGAGATCCGAGGTCACCACGATCTTGGTGCGGTCGTTGCCGAGCTCGTCGAGCAACTGCCGGACCCACTGGGCCTGGGCCACGAGGTCACCGGAGTCCAGACGGACTGCGCCCAGCTTGTCCCCGGCGAGGTCGACGGCGGTACGGACGGCCGCTTCGACGTCGTACGTGTCAACCAGGAGGGAGGTGTCCGGCCCGAAGGCGGCAATCTGGGCCTCGAAGGCCTGGCGCTCGGAGTCGTGCAGGAGGGTGAAGGAGTGGGCGGCCGTGCCGACGGTCTTCAGCCCGTAGCGCAATCCGGCCTCCAGATTCGAGGTGCTGTCGAACCCGGCGATGACCGCGGCCCGGGCAGCTGCGGCCGCCGACTCCTCGTGCGTCCGGCGCGAGCCCATCTCGATGCACGGGCGGGTGCCGGCGGCCGAGATCATCCGGGAGGCGGCGGAGGCGATCGCGCAGTCGTGGTTGAGCACGGAGAGCAGGTAGGTCTCCAGGATGCAGGCCTCGGCGAAGGTGGATTCGACGATCAGCACGGGGGAGTTCGGGAAGTACGCCTCACCCTCCGGATAGCCCCAGATGTCGCCGGAAAAGCTGTAACCGGCCAGGTAGTCCAGGGTCTGGTCGTTGACCACCTTGGTGCGGCGCAGGTAGTCCAGTTCCGGCTCGCCGAAGCGGAAGTTCGCGATCCCCTCCAGCAGGCGGCCGGTGCCCGCCACGATCCCGTAGCGGCGCCCGTCCGGCAGCCTCCGGGCAAAGGCCTCGAAGACGGATTTCCGGTGTGCCGCGCCGGACTGCAAAGCACCCTGCAGCATCGTCAGCTCGTAGTGGTCGGTGTACAGGGACGTGCGGGGACGGTCCCAGCCAGCTGAGGTACTCACAAATTCACTCTAGTCCCCACCGGCTCCCTCGTCTCGCTTCGCTTCGCCGTGGGGCCCTCGCCGGCGTGGGCCCAGCCACCGGCTCCCTCGTCTCGCTTCGCTTCGCCGTGGGGCCCTCGCCGGCGTGGGCCCAGCCTCCCCATAGAATGGACAGATGACCCTCAGCGTTGCGCTCGGCCCCGACACACGGGAGAGCACCCAGACCGGAACAGTGACGTCAGGCGACGTCCTGACGGCCCCGGACATCCCTTGGAACCTCGTGATCTGGAACGATCCGGTGAACCTGATGAGCTACGTGAGCTACGTGTTCCGCAGCTATTTCGGCTACTCGGAGACCAAGGCCAACAAACTCATGATGGAGGTCCACAAGAAGGGACGCTCGATCGTGGCGCACGGGAGCAAAGAGCAGGTGGAGCAGCACGCCGTCGCCATGCATGGCTACGGCCTGTGGGCGACGGTGGAAAAAGCCACCGGCGGCAGCGGGAGCGGTTCGGGCAAAGGCAAAGGAAAACGTGGCTAAGGCATTCAAGTACGGGCTCAAGGGCATCCGGGGCTTTCTCGAGCCGGCCGAGCGGGAGCTGCTGCGCAGCCTTTTCGACGACGTGATCTCCATGCTCGAGCCCGAGGAGCGCGCCAACGAGGACCCACTGGCCGCCCTGGTGGGGCTGGACGCAGAAGCCCGCGAACCCTCGGACCGCGCCCTGCGGCGGCTGCTGCCGAACGTGGTGAAGAACGACGCCGACGCCTCCCTGGAGTTCCGCCGCTATACGGAGCGTTCGCTGCGCGAAAGCAAGATCGGCGCGCTGAAGGCGGCCGCCCTAAGCCTGGACCGGGAGGACCTCGTGCTGACCCAGGCCGACGCCGGGCACTGGGCCACCGCACTCAACGATGTCCGGCTGGTGCTCGCCGAACGCCTCGACATCCGCGACGACGCCGACGCGGACAACGTCCACCTCATGCAGGACTGGTCCCAGGCCGAGGACGTCGAAAGCTACCTGGCCCTGGTGTACAACTTCACCACCTGGCTGCAGGAGTCGCTGGTCCAGGCCATGGTGCACTCGCTCGATGCCCGGCGCTGAGCGCGAGGGTGTGACCTACGAGACACGAGTTGAGCGCCACAATGTGATGGCCGCTCCGCAAGCGTTGTCCTATCCTCGAATAATCATGACTTCAGCATCGAATATGGATCCGGCAGGGGCTGCTGCGGACTCCCCAGCCCGCAACAACGCAACGGCCCCCACCGGGCCCGAACCGGCTTTGGAGCTGGGGTCGCGGCCCATTGGCGTCTTCGACTCCGGCGTGGGCGGCCTCACCGTGGCCCGGTCCATCATCGACCAGCTGCCCAACGAATCCATCCTCTATGTCGGGGACACGGCGCACGGCCCCTACGGGCCCCTTCCCATCGCCGAAGTCCGGGCCAACGCCCTCGGTGTCATGGACGAGCTCGTGGATTCCGGCGTCAAGCTCCTGACCATTGCCTGCAACTCTGCATCCGCCGCAGTGCTGCGCGACGCCCGCGAACGCTACACAGCCCGCTACGGGATCCCCGTCATCGAAGTGATCCAGCCGGCCGTCCGCCGCGCCGTCGCTGCCACCCGCACGGGCCGTGTGGGCGTGATCGGGACCTCGGCCACGGTGGGCTCGCGCGCCTACGAGGACACATTCGCCGCAGCCCCGGACCTGGAGATCACGTCCGTGGCCTGCCCGGCGTTCGTGCCGTACGTGGAGGCCGGGATCACCACGGGAGCGGAACTGCTGGCCGTCGCCCGCGAGTACCTAGCGCCGCTCATTGCCGCTGGGGTGGACACGGTGGTGCTCGGCTGCACGCACTACCCGCTGCTGACCGGCGTGATCTCCTTCGTCCTGGGCGAGGACGTCACATTGGTTTCCAGCGCCGAGGAAACGGCCAAGGACGTCTACCGGGCCCTGGCCTCCCGTGGCCTGGAGCGCACAGACGCCACGGCCCCCGAACACAATTTCATTGCCACCGGCGACGCCGCCCAGTTCGAGCACCTCGCCCGGCGTTTCCTTGGCCCCGAGGTCCTCAGCGTCCGCCACGTGGACCACGTCGCAGCGCAATACCCCACCGGCAGCCTCGCCCGGATCACCCCGGAAATGATTGCCGCGGCGCAGTCCGCCGCCGCGCAGGCCGGTGCCGTCCGGCCGCGGATCTCGAACTTCGTGGGCGGATCCGCGGGCGGGGGAACACTGCTGTGAAGCTGACTATCGTGGGTTGTACCGGGTCCTTCCCGGGGCCCGGCTCGCCGGCGTCGTGCTATCTGCTGACCGCCAACGACGGCGAGCGGAACTGGAAGATCGTCCTGGACCTCGGCAGCGGGGCGCTCGGCGCCATCCAGCGCTACACGGACCTGGAGGACATCGACGCCATTTTCCTCACCCACCTGCACCCGGACCACTGCATGGACCTGTGCGGGCTCCACGTTGCCGTGCGTTGGAAGCCGGGCGGCTGGGGAAGGGGCAGGATCCCGGTGTGGGGACCGGCCGCCACGGCCGACCGGATGGCAACGGCGTACGGCCTGGACCTGGACCCGGGCATGCACGAGGAATTCGACTTCAGCAACTGGTCCGAGCGCAAGCAGGTGGCCCTCGGCCCGTTCACGGTGACGCCCTACGCGGTGAACCATCCGGTCGAGGAGGCGTACGCCCTCCGTGTGGAGGTCACGGAGCCCGCCAAGGACGGCACGCCCGTGACCCGTATCCTGAGCTACTCCGGGGACACGGACTCCTGCGCGGGCCTTGAGGACTCCGCCCGCGACGCCGACCTCTTCCTGTGCGAGGCGGCCTTCGAGGAAGGCCGCGACGACGCGATCAAGGACGTCCACCTGACCGGCAAGCGGGCGGGGGAGGCCGCCGTCGCCGCCGGGGCGCGGCGGCTGCTGCTGACGCACATTCCCGTCTGGACGTCCCCGACCACCGTCATGGCCGAGGCCAAGGAGGTCTTCGGCAAGGACGTGGCCGTCGCCGTCGCCGGTGTGCACTACACCGTCTAGCTGTAATGCCGGCGCGGGCGGCACCGGGCGAGTCGATAAGCTAAAGACATGACTTCCCAAGCTCCCAGTGTTCCCGTTATCCGCGCCGACGGCCGTACTCCCGACCAGCTGCGCCCGATCAGCATTACCCGCGGCTGGTCCAAGCAGGCCGAGGGTTCGGCCCTGATCGAGTTCGGCAACACCAGGGTCCTGTGCACGGCCTCCCTGACGGAGGGCGTGCCGCGCTGGCTCAAGGGCGAGGGCCGCGGCTGGGTCACGGCCGAGTACGCCATGCTGCCGCGGGCGACGAACACCCGGTCCGACCGTGAATCGGTCAAGGGCAAGATCGGCGGCCGCACCCACGAGATCTCGCGGCTGATCGGCCGCTCGCTGCGCTCCATCATCGACACCAAAGCCCTGGGCGAAATCACGATCGTGCTCGACTGCGACGTGCTGCAGGCCGACGGCGGTACCCGCACCGCGGCCATCACCGGTGCCTACGTGGCACTCGCGGACGCCATCCGCTTCGCCCGTGAGAAGAAGATGATCGGCCGCAACGCCGAGCCCCTGATCGACACGATCGCCGCCGTGTCCGTCGGCATCATCGACGGCGTGCCGATGCTCGACCTGCCCTACGTCGAAGACGTGCGCGCCGAGACCGACATGAACGTGGTGGTGACCGGCTCCGGCAAGTTCGTCGAAGTCCAGGGCACGGCCGAGGGCGCACCCTTCGACCGTGACGAGCTGAACAAGCTGCTGGACCTGGCACTGCTGGGCACCGAGCAGCTCGCCGCCATCCAGCGCGACACCCTGGCGGAGGCCCCGTGACGGACGCGCCGTCCACGGGAGCGCCGGATGCCGGCGGCCCGGGCGCTGACGGCCCCGCCCCGCGGCTCGTCCTCGCCACCCACAACAAGGGCAAGCTCCGCGAACTCCGCGAACTGCTCCGCGGCCAGGTGCCCGGGCTCGACGTCGACACGCAGGTGGTGGACGCCGGCGCCGTCGGGGGCCCCGACGTCGCCGAAACCGGCGTGACTTTCGCCGAAAACTCGCTGCTGAAGGCGCGGGCCGTGGCCGAGGCAACAGGGCTGGTGGCGATCGCCGACGACTCCGGACTTTCCGTGGACGTCCTCGGCGGAGCGCCCGGGATCTTCTCGGCGCGCTGGTCCGGCCGGCACGGCGACGACGCCGCGAACCTGCAGCTCCTGCTCGCCCAGCTGGCCGACGTGCCGGACGAATACCGGGGGGCCGCCTTTGTCTGCGCCGCGGCGCTGGCGGTGCCCGGGTCCTCGCCCGACGGCGGCCGGGAAGTCGTCGAATACGGGCAGCTGGAAGGGACTCTCCTGCGGGAACCGCGCGGCGAGGGTGGCTTCGGCTACGACCCCGTCCTGCAGCCGAACGGGCTGGACCGCAGCTGCGCCGAGCTCAGCTCCGAGGAGAAGAACGCCATCAGCCACCGGGGCCATGCGTTCCGGGCACTGCTGCCGGCCATCGTCGAGGCCCTGTCCGGGAAATAGCCTGCAGGCGTTCTCGCCGCCGGCCTTAAACTGCGGCAGGCCTTAAACGAAGGAGGGCGCCCCACACGGTGGGGCGCCCTCCTTCGTTCACAGCGTTGCCATTGAGGGCGCTTAGGGGGTCTTGCGCTCTTCTTCCGGCTCATGTTCTTCGATGAATTCCTCGACGACGTCCGTGCCGTACTTCTCGGACTGCCGCCTGGCTATGATGCCGCGGATGACTTCAATGGCGATCGGGATGACCGAGACCAGCACGATGGCGATGAAGATGATGTCGAGGTTGTCCTTGACCCACGGCACCTTGTCCCCGAGCAGGTAGCCCAGGAGCGTGACGCCGCCGCCCCACAGCACGGCACCGATAACGTTGTAGGTGAAGAATTTGCGCTTGCTCATCTGCGCGACGCCCACGATCACCGGGACGAAGGTGCGGATGATGGGGACGAACCGGGCCAGGATCAGGGCCTTGCCGCCGTGCTTTTCGAAGAATGCATGCGCGCTATCCACGTTTTCACGCTTGAACAGCTTGGAATTGGGCCTGTTGAACAGGGCAGGTCCCGCCTTGGACCCAATCAGGTAGCCCACCTGGTTGCCGACAATGGCGGCGACGATGATAAGGGCGGTCAGGACCCAGATGTTGACCTGGATGGTGCCGGTGGCCACAAGCAGGCCGGCCGTGAACAGCATGGAGTCCCCGGGCAGGAAGAAGCCGATCAACAGCCCGGTCTCGGCAAAGATGATGCCGCAGACAAGGAGGACCACCCACGGCGCGAAGGCCGGATTCGCGAGGAAGACCTGCGGGTTGAGCCAGTCGGGCAGGAAGGAGGCCAGATGAGGCTGGACGGGGCCGGCGCCGCCGAGGGCGGACACGGCGAGGTCGCTCATTGCTAGTACGTTCACCCGTTAAGGGTACTTGACCGGTGACGGCCGGGCCCGGGGGCCGGCTTCCGGTGGTCGTGCCACGGCGGGAGGCGGAGCCGGCGGACGGTAATGTTGGGGCCGTGGGTTTGGACTTTACGGCGATCGACTTTGAGACCGCAAACGGCTTCCGCGGTTCGCCGTGTGCTGTTGGCCTGAGCAAGGTCCGCGGCGGCGTCGTCGTGGAGGAAGCCTCCTGGCTCATGCGGCCGCCGGAAAACCATGACGCGTTCGATCACCACAACGTCAGGATCCACGGCATCCGGCCGGAGCAGGTGGCGGGACTGCCGCGGTTCGGGGAACTCTTTCCCGAGATCGGCGCGTTCATTGGAGGTGACGTGCTGGCGGCCCACAATGCGGCGTTCGACCTCGGCGTGATCCGCTCGGGCCTGGAAGTCTCCGGGCTGCCCGGACCCGCCTATGACTACGTCTGCACGGTGATGTTGTCCCGGCGCTGCTATTCCCTGGTGTCCAATTCGCTGCCGTACGCGGCCGAGGAAGCCGGCGTGCCGCTGGTGAACCATCACGATGCCGCCGAGGACGCCCGTGCCTGTGCCGGCATCCTGATCGACATCGCCGCCCGCAACGGGGCGGCGAGCATCGCGGAACTCTATCTGTCACTGGGCCTGGCGGTGTCGCGCCAGCCGGCCTTCGACCCCCGGCGCGACCCGTTGTCCAAAGCCACCGTCGCCGCGCTGGAGGCGCTCGCGGGTGGAAATGCAGCTGCGCCGTCACGCCGGCCGTTCGCCGCCGGGTGGCCGGAGGAAGGCCCCAACCCGGTGCCCAATGCTGCGGCCAGCCCGGACCACCCGCTGTTCGGCCAGACTGTCGTTTTCACCGGCGAACTGGCGATTCCCCGCCCCGAAGCCAAGGTCCGATCCGCCGAGCTTGGCGCCAGGCCTGAAAGCCGGGTCACGGCCCGCACCACCGTCCTGGTGGTGGGGGACGGCTTTGTGGCCGCGGACCTGCGCTCGGGCCGGCTCACCGGCAAGGCCCGCCGCGTCCTGGAACTGCACGACCGCGGGCAGCAGATCGAAGTGCTGTCCGAGGGCGAATTCCTGCAGATGGTCGGCGGACACGTGGCCGCCGTCCCCGCCTGAGCCTGCCTTCTGAACCGGGCCTGCCTGACTCGCCTGGACCGGTCCCGTCTGAACCCGTCCTGCCTGAACCCGTCCCGTCTGAACCCGTCCCGCCTGAACCCGCAGTCACACGGCGCAACAATCATTCCCGGCATGGCGGGCCCGCTCGTAGCCTTGGCGGATGAGCAAACTGCCGGATGCACAGACCCCCGCTGTCCCGTCGAAATCAGGGCCGTCCGAGTCGGTGCCGTCACAGCCGGTGCTGTCGGATGGGGTGCTGTCGCAGCGCGGTATTGACTGGCGGAAGGTATTCGCGTTCCCGAACCCGGTGAACGAGTACTCCGCCCGCATTACCGCCGCCCTGGTTGTGGCGCTCTCCGCGGTCACCCTGCTGACCGGTTTCGGCTGGGGGCTCGCCATCATC
Source organism: Arthrobacter sp. 2MCAF15 (assembly GCF_052115605.1). NCBI lineage: Bacteria > Bacillati > Actinomycetota > Actinomycetes > Micrococcales > Micrococcaceae > Arthrobacter > Arthrobacter sp. 2MCAF15. The sequence continues at coordinate 297,846 of NZ_JBFRGZ010000001.1, forward strand.
GCGGCTGGGTTCTGGCTGCGCGTGCTCTTCGGCCCCCGGATCTCGCCCCTGGCCCAGTTCTCGGTTAAGATCCTGACGCCCTGGCTCGGCCGGACCCGCCTCGTTCCCGGGCCGCCCAAGCGATTCGCCCAGGGCATGGGCGCCGCCATGTCGACGGCCGCCGCGCTGCTGCTGGCGGCCGGCCTCGCTCCGGCGGCGTGGGTCCTGCTTGCCGTGCTGATCGCGGCTGCGTCCCTGGAGGCATTCGCCGGGTTCTGCCTCGGATGCACCATCTTCGGCTTCCTGCAGCGCCGCGGCCTCATTCCCGAGGACGTCTGCGAAGCCTGCAACAACATCTCTCTCCGCCGCGCCTAGGACCCGGCGAGGCTGGGTTCCGGCGAGGTTGGGTTCCGGCGAGGCTGGGATTCTGCGAGGCTGGGACCCGGCGAGGCTGGGATTCTGCGAGGCTGGGACCCGGCGAGGCTAGGAAAAGGCGGGCCTGGGACCCGGCGAGTCTGCCTTCCGACGGGCCAAGGGTCCGGCGAGTCCGGGTTCCGATGGGCCTGGGATCCGGCTTGTCTGGGTTTCGGCGAGTCTGCCTCTGGACATGTCCTCGGGAGGCTCTGACAGTTGGACATAGTGGCATTATGTCCAGTCCTCGCCCCCGCGAATGCGCATGTCCTGAGCTGCGGCTGCCAGGGAGGGACATGTCCCGCGTTCTGACGGCGGACTGGGCATGTCCTGGGTACCCAGCAGTGGCGGATGGACATGCCCCTGGCAGGGATGCGCGACTGGGCATGTCCGGTGGTGTGCGGCAACCGGGATGGACATGCCGCTCGCAGCGGTGCACGACTGGGCATGTCCGGTGGTGTGCGGCAACCGGGATGGACATGTCTCTTGCGGCGAGGCACAACGGGGCATATCCCGTGCAGAAGCCGGCCCAGGTGACGGCAGAAGGACGGTCCCGCCCTGCACGAACGCCGGAAGCACGAATGCCGGAGACCTGGCGCCTAGCGGACAGGCCGGCGCAGTACAGCTAGGTGCCCGTGACGTCCGCCAGCTTCGAGGCCATGCCTCGGATGACCTCCGGCGCTTGGAGCTCCGCAAGCCAGTCGGCCGGCAGGCACCGCTCGCCGTAGTACGCCCCCAGGATGTTCCCGGCGATCGACGCCGTCGAGTCGCTGTCCCCGCTGTGGTTCACCGCCACCGCAATGGCGGCACGGAAATGGTTCTGGGCCGGCAGCCCGGCGATGCCGGAGTCCGACGCTGTTTCTGTCCCGGTTCCCGGGGCGGTGGCCAGCACGGCGTATAGCGCGACGGCGAGGGCTTCCTCGGCCACCCACCCCTCGCCGAGTTCGCTGACCAGGTCCTCGGGGCTGAGCAGACCGCCGTGGCCGGGAAGGTCGCCCGTCAGCTGCAGGGCTGCCTCAAACCGGGCCACCACGTCCGGATCCGGCTCTTCGCCCTTCCGCAGGACGCCGCCGCGCAGGTGCCCGAGGGCGGCCTGGGCCGCTTCGCGCAACTCGAGGCCAGAGGCCAGGGCATGGATGAGTAGGCTGAAGACGCCGGCGCTCTGCCGCGCCGCGGGGTGGCCGTGGGTCAGAGACGCGGCGTCCGCGCTGAGCTTGTAGACCAATTCGGGCCCGAGGTGCGGGATCAGGCCGAACGGCGCTGAGCGCATCACGGTGCCGCAGCCCTTGGCCTCGGGATTGACCGGCCGCTGCACGGTACCCATCTCGCCCGTGGCGAGCCCGCTCAGGCAGGCGTTGCCGGGCGAGCGCCTGCTCTTCAGAACGTCCTGGGCATCGATCCAGCGCGGCGGCTGGAAAGGGGCCGACGGCGGGACGGCGACACCCTGGGTGCCCAGCCAGCGCAGGTACGCGAGCCACAGGCACGCGTTGATGTCCGCCGCCACGCCGTCGTTCGCCCATTCCAGCGCCTCGAGGAGGCCGTCCGCGGTGTAAAGGGTCATTTGCGTGTCGTCCGAGAAGGGGCTGCCGGCGTCGAGCGCGGAAAAGTCCTGCAGTCCCGCGGGGCCGAACCGGGCGCGGATCGCGGCAATGTCATCGAACTCCACGGCGTAGCCCAGCGAATCGCCGAGTGCACCCCCCAGCAGGCAGCCGTGGATGCGCGAGCCGTGGGCCGGGGCGGGGGAGTCCGGCTGGCCGGGTTTTGGGGCTGATGCGGGAGTGGTCCCGGGCTCGGTGCTCATGTCCTCAAATTTACCCGGCGCCGCCCCACCCGTTGCACCGCACGCTGCAATGCCGCACTCTGCAATGCCGCAACTGTGTAGTGCAGTGCAGTGCAGTGCAGTGCAGTGCCGGACGGGCGGCGGGTGCGGAACGCCGGTAGGGTGCTGTTAGGGCCCGTCCAGCGGTCAGGCGAAGCAACCGCCGGCGGCGTATCCGTCGGCAGCGGAGGAATCGAATGCGCGAACCAGCGTGGCGGAAGACCGGGAACACACCGGATTACAGATTCTCCCTGGCCAACGAGCGGACGTTCCTGGCCTGGATCCGCACGTCCCTGGCCCTGATTGCCGGTGCCCTGGCGATCGACCAGCTGGCCCCGGAGATCGCGCCCGGCCCCGTGCGGATTGTCCTGTGCGTCATCCTCGCGTTCCTGGGCGCGGGCCTGGCCGCCTTGTCCTACCACCGGTGGGGACTCATGGAGGCGGCCATGCGGAACAACCGGGAGCTGCCGTTTTCCGCCGTGATGCTGGTGATGACGATCGGCGTCGCGGCCGCGGCCCTGGTGTTCGCCATCCTGATCCTGGTGGCACGGTGAGCCCTGATCCGGCCCGGGATCCCGGACTGCAGCCCGAGCGGACATCCCTGTCCTGGCGCCGGACGATGCTCGCGCTGATCGTGGCCGACCTGCTGATCTGGCGCAGCTGGGCGCTCGCGGGGTCCCGCGGCGGCGGAGCGGTCCCCGTCGATTTCCTTGGAGTGTGCGCGCTCGTCGCCATGGCCGCCACGCTGGTCCTGGGTGTGTGCGTGCTGGTCCGCGGGCGGGAGCTCCGGCGCTCCAACGCCGCGCCGCCGGCGACGCTCCTGCGCTGGGCCGCCGCCGCCGTCGTGGCCCTTGCCGCCAGCGCCGTGACTGCGGTGGCCCTGGGGCACTGAACCGGTAACTGGACAGGACCGATAACTGCACAGGGCGGTTGGGCCGCTTCACGGGCACTAGGCAAGAATCCAGCCAACATCCAGATTCCGCTGGAAGACTGCTGGCGGACCTATTCTCCGGGCGGCCAAGGCCTTCCCCGGACCACAACCCAGCGGCGGGCCGGACGCCGCAAAGTGCAGCCCCAGGCACGCCGCCACCAGCAAAGGAAGTCCTGAACATGACCCTTCTTGTGCCAGCCCCCGAGTCCGTTGGCGTCCAGCCTCCGGCCGTCGGCGACGCTTCGCCCCGACCGGGACTCATCGCCCGGCTGTCCGCCGAGGCGTTGGGGACCCTGATCGTCGTCGTCGCAGGCCTGGGCGTGCCGCTGTTCACCATTCCGCAGTCGAACCCGCTGCCCGCTGCCCTTGCCGCCGGCCTGGCGCTGACGGCGGCGATGCTCGCCGTCGGCTACGTTTCCGGTGGCCACTTCAACCCCGCCGTCACCATTGGCAACGTCATCGCCGGCCGGATCCGCCTGGCCGCAGCCGCGGCCTACATCGGAGCCCAGCTTGTGGGTGCGGCGCTCGGCGCCGTGGCCCTGTTCGGTGTCCTGCGCACCGTGCCGACGATCAACGACAGCACGGGCGCCTTCGCCACCGTGGCGGCCGGATTCGGCGAGCATTCCATCATCCAGGTGCCCATGGCCGGTGTCCTGCTCGTTGAGGTCCTCGGCACGGCCCTGCTCGTGGCTGTCTTCCTTGCCACGACGGCCAGCCGGAACCCCGCCAGGGCGGCGGCTCCTTTCGCGGTCGGCCTGACGACGGCGATGCTCCTGCAGCTTGGCCAGGCGCTCGGCAATGTCCCGTTCAACCCGGCCCGGGCCACGGCATCGGCCATCTTCAGCGGCCCGGATGCACTCGGGCAGCTGTGGCTGTTCTGGGTGGCGCCGGTGGTTGGTGCGGCCATCGCGGGACTGGCTTTCCGCGGCTTCGCGCAGGGCGCCCAGACTGCCAAGACAACTGACCCGGCTGGCGCAGCGTTCACACCTGCCGAATCTAACGACGCCGATTTGGCTGGGTCCGACTTGGACGACTTCGACGCCGCCGACTTGGATGACGCAGAACTGACCGGCGCTCGGCTGACCGGCGCTCGGCGGTGCGGCGCAGCGGACGACGCCGACAAGGGCGCCCCCGCCGGGCGCAGCGGCAAAGCGAAGGCTGCGGCTGCCGAGAACGACGAGGCCCGCAGCTTCTTCGACCGCAATGGTGGAAAGTAGCCACCCTTCACCACGATTACCCCTAGTTGACCTCCGTCACCCTTCCGGGGTGGTGGCGCAAGAGTGTCGGTGGCAGCCGATACCGTAGGAATATGCGGTTATTGCACACCTCCGACTGGCACTTGGGCCGGTCCTTCCATGGCATCGGCATGCTGGATGCCCAGCGCGCCTTCATTGACCAGCTCGTGACCTTTGTCCGGGAAGAGGCCGTGGACGTTGTCCTCATCGCCGGGGACGTCTATGACCGCGCGCTGCCGGGAGTCGACGTCGTCGGCCTGCTGGATGACGCCCTGGTGCGCCTCACCGGTGCCGGCGCCCAAGTTGTCCTGACCAGCGGCAACCACGACTCCGCCATCCGGCTGGGGTTCGCTTCGCGGCTGCTTGAGCGCGGGGGAGTGCATTTGCGCACGCGGCTGGACGAGCTTGACCACCCCGTGCTCTTTCCGCTTACGGACAAGACAGATGACGAGGCTGCGCCGCTGCTGGCCATCTACGGCATTCCCTGGCTGGAGCCCCGGCTCGTCGCCGAGCAGCTGGCCGTCCAGACCGCCAGCCACTTCGAGGTCACACGCGCCGCCACCGAACGGATCCGTGCAGACGTGCTGCGCCGCAGTGAGAGCCGGACCGTCCATTCGGTGGTCCTGGCGCACACTTTCGCCAGCGGAGGCATCAGCTCCGACAGCGAACGGGATCTGAGCATCGGCGGCGTCGGCGCTGTCCCGCTGGATCTCTTCGACGGCTTTGGCTACACGGCACTGGGCCACCTGCACGGCCGGCAAGAGCTGTCACCCGCAGTGCGCTACTCCGGCTCGCCGCTGGCGTACTCCTTCTCGGAAGCCAAGCACCGGAAGGGAAGCTGGCTCGTGGAGGTCGACGCCGAAGGCATCGGCGACGTGCGCGAAGTGCTGTGGGACGCGCCCCGGAATCTCGCCGTGCTCCGCGGAAAACTGGAGGACCTCCTCGAATCGGAGGATTTCGCTTGGGCCGAGGGCGCCTATTGCCAGATCACGCTGACGGACACCGCCCGCCCGGCACAAGCGATGGACCGTCTGCGGTTGCGGTTCCCCGACACCCTGGTTCTCGGCTTCGATCCCGAAGGGGCCGGCGCGGCGCCGAAGGCCAGCTACAGCAGCCGGCTTGCCGAAGCCGACGATGACCTCGCCGTCTGCTGCGGATTCCTCGATCACGTCCGGGGCCGGCCCGCTTCCGACGCCGAAGCAGCCGTTCTCGCAGAAGCGCTCGAGGCCGTGCGCCTGGAAGGGATATCCCTGTGAGGATCCACCGCCTGGAGATTTCCGCCTTCGGACCGTTCGCCGGCACGGAGCGGATCGACTTCGACCGTCTCAGCGCACACGGTCTGTTCCTGCTGAACGGCGCCACCGGCGCGGGCAAAACCAGCGTCCTGGACGCCATCTGTTTCGCCCTGTACGGGTCGGTGCCCGGGGCCCGGCAGGACGGAAAGCGGTTGCGCAGCGACCACGCGGACACGGCCGCAGAGCCGAGGGTCACCTGCGAGTTCTCCGCTAAGGGCCGGCATTTCGAAGTCTCCCGGGCGCCCGCCTGGGACAAACCGAGCGCCCGGGGCAAGAACGGCTTCACCCTCCAGCAGGCCAACACGCTGCTGCGAGAACGGATCGACGGCGCGTGGGTCGAAAAATCCGGTCGGAATGATGAGGCCGGTGCCGAGATCGCCGATGTCCTGGGCATGAACCGGGACCAGTTCACCCGTGTGGTCATGCTGCCGCAGGGCGACTTCGCGGCGTTCCTGCGCTCCAAGGCATCGGACCGCCTGGAGCTGCTGCAGAGCCTGTTCGGCACCCAGCGCTTTGAGGCCGTGGAACAGGAATTGTCCCGGCAGGCGCAGGCAGCCAAAACCGAAGTTGCCAGCCTGACCACGAGGCTGGAGCTGCTGCTGGCCCAGGCTGAGTCAGAAACCGCGGCGCTCGACCTCGACCCCGCCGGGGCCCCCGGGAGGGACATGCCCGACGCCCTCTTGGCCTGGCTGGACGGCGCAGCCGCAACCGCCGCGCAGGAGCGGCGGACCGCCGCCGCAGCAGCCGAGCAACGGGCCGCCGAACAGGCCACCGTCTTGGAGGCCGCCAACGCGCGGGCCAACCGCCACGCCAGGCTTGCCGCCGCGGAACTGCGACGGATCGACGCCGACGCTGAGGCGCCGGTCCTGGCGCAAAAGGCCGTAACCCTTGGCCTGCACCGCCAGGCCGAGGTGCTGGGCGGCCAGCTGCGCGCCGTCGAAAGTGCCGCGGCGGCCGAGGACCTGGCCGAAAAGGCCCTGCTGGAGGCCGCCCGGCAGCTGCGGACTGCGGCAGCCACGGACCCCGAACTCGCCGGGCAGGACCTCCTCGACGCCGGCGCCGAGGACACTTCCATCGGCGCTGGCGCTGCTGGCCGGCGCGCCCCGCTGGACAGCGCGGCCCTGCGGAGCACCCTCGGACGGCTGAGGTCCCTGCGGGCCGTGCTCACCGAACGCCTGCCCGACGAATCCCGGCTCATCGCACTCACTGACCGCAGCAGCACGCTGCGCGCGCAGCTCCAGGAGCTGGAAACAGGGCAGCGGACAAGTGCCGCTGCCCTGGATGTGCTGCGCTTGGAATCGGCGGCCATCTCCGCCGGCATCCGTCCCCTCGAGGAACTCGCTGCGGAAGTCCAGCTGCGCACCAAGGAGGCCACGGCAGCCGACGAACTCGTGACCATCGTTGGCCGCTTCCTCGCCGCCGAGGCCGAGTGCTCGGCAACCGAGGACCGGCACGCCGCGGCCCGGAACGTCCACCAGGACCGGAGGCAGCACTGGCTGGACCTCCGTGAGCAGCGGCTGATGAACGCCGCCGCCGAGCTCGCCACCCAGCTCCTCGCCGGAGTTCCCTGCCCCGTCTGCGGCAGCCCGGAACACCCCTCGCCCGCCCCCGCCGCGGCCTCCGCGCTGACGGTCGCCGAGGCCGAGAAGGCCGCGCAAGAGGCCACCGACCTCGCCGAAGAGGCCTTCGCTGCCCTCGGCCGCGAGCTCTCCGACGCACAACAGCGCGTCGCCGTCCTGGCGGCGCAGGGCGGCAACACGCCTCCGGAGGAAGCCCGTGCGGAGGCGGCCCAGGCCCGGGAACGGGCGGATGAGGCCGGCCGCGCGGCCACGGACCTCGCCGCGGGACGAGCCCGGCTGGCCGAACTCGAAGCGGCCATCGCCGCCGCGGACCGGGCGCAGGCCGACGCCGCCTCCGGCATCGCCCAAACGCAGTCCACGATCACCGAAGTCGGGGAACAGGCCGGAGTCCTCGAACACGCCCTCGAGCAGTTGCGCGCCGGCCATGCCACCCTCGATCAACGCATCGCCGCCCTGACGTCGACGACGGCGGTCCTGGAGCGGGGCGACGCCGCTCAGTCCGCCCTCGAGCAGGCCGCCGCCCGCACCCAGGAGGCACGCCGGCACCTTGACGAGTCGCTTCCCCCGGCCGGTTTCGGCACCGAGGCCGCGGCGCGGGAGGCACTGCTGCCGGCACCGGTGGCCAGCGGTCTCGAAACCGCCATCCGGGCGGGACAGGACGAGGCCGCCCGGATCCAGGAACTGTTCGCCGGGGAAGACCTCGCACTGGCCGCAGCCGAGCGGGCCGCAGGGGACCTCGTCAGCGACGCCGCCCTCGAACAGCTCAAAGCGGAGTCGGCGGCCGCCGAACGCACAGCCTGGGAAGCCGCACTTGCGGCCGGACTGGCGGAAAACTCGCTGCGGAACCTCGGACGCATCGCCGGTGACTACAAGGAACTTGCCGCCGCCGGCAGGGAACCCCGGGACCGGGCCGCACTGCTTGCCGCCGTGGCCGACGCGGCCAAGGGCGGAGGCGACAACACCTACCGCATGAGCCTGAACAGCTATGTCCTCGCGGCCCGGCTGGAGCAGGTGGCGGTCGCGGCCTCGGAACGCCTGATCGGGATGAGCGACGGCCGCTACACGCTTCAGCACACCGATGCGAAGGCCGCGCGCGGCGCGAAGTCCGGCCTCGGCCTGGAAGTCGTCGACGAGTGGACCGGCCAGCGCCGGGACACCGCCACACTCTCCGGCGGTGAATCCTTCATGGCCTCGCTGGCGCTGGCCCTCGGGCTGGCCGACGTCGTGCAGCACGAGTCCGGCGGTGTGGACATCGAGACCCTGTTCGTGGACGAAGGATTCGGCAGCCTCGACGACCAGGCACTGGAACAGGTTATGGACGCCCTTGAAGGCCTCCGCGACGGCGGCAGGGTGGTCGGACTAGTCAGCCACGTGGCGGAAATGAAGCAGCGCATTGGCACCCAGCTCCAGGTGGTCAAGGGCCGCAGCGGCTCGACCTTGCACATCAGCGACGACGCTCGCGTCTGAGCCACGCCAACGGGTTGCCCGTCGCGGAATCAGCTATCATTGATCTGTTACCGGGTCGCGCGCATCGGGAGGAGGGACGATGCGCATTATTGACCGAACCCGGAAACCATGAACCCTTCACCGTCTTCTCTGGCGTCCACTCTTGACGCACCCCTTTCGACCGACACCCGGCCCGCCACTGCACCGGCGCTTGCTCCTGCCACTGCACCGGCACCCGCCGCTGCATTTGAGCCGGCCAAGGGCGGCCGCTTCGCGCGGCTGCCGCTGCTCGCCGGCCGGAGCTTCATCCCGCTGGGGCTCTTCGCCCGCCTGCCGCTGGCCATGCTCACCGTCGGGGCCCTGACGCTCGTCACCGCCGTCACGGACTCTTACGCCGTGGGCGGCGCCGCGGCCGGTGCCGTCGGCATCGGTTCCGCACTGGGAGCCCCCGTCCTGGGCGTCCTCGCCGACCGGCTCGGCCAGCGCGGCGTCCTGCTCGTGTCCGCAGTCGCCAATACGGTGGCCATTGTTGCCCTGATCCTCGCGGCGTACCTCATCCCCGGGGCGAAGGACCTTGCCGCCGCCGTCCCCGTCCTGGCCGCCGCGTTCGTGGCCGGCGCAAGCTGCCCGCAGGTCGGTCCGCTGGCACGCGTGCGCTGGATGGCGCTGACTTCCCGGACCTTCGGGCCCGGCCGCAGCGCGGCGGCCAATTCCGCGGACCTGGACACCGCACTGTCCTATGAGAGCACCGCGGACGAGCTCACCTTCGTGCTCGGCCCGGCACTCGTCGGCATCCTCGCGAGCCTGCTCGCGCCGTGGCTTCCGCTGGCCCTCGCCGCGGTACTGACTCTCGTCCTTGTCCCGGCGTTCGCCGTCCACCCCACGCACCACGCGGTGGTCCGCACAGCGCGGCGCCCGGCCGCTGCTGCTTCAGGCGTGGCCGCCGCACCCGCCGCCGGATCAGCCGACGGCCCGGACGGCGACCGGCGCCGGGAGACGCGCCCTGCGGCCCAGCGCGCCAGGACCCTGGCCGCCGTCGCGCTTCCCGTGCTGGCGATGGTATGTATGGGCACGTTCTTCGGCTCCACCCAGGCATCCCTGAGTTCCTTTTCGGCCAGCTTCGCCACCTCCGAACTCGCGGGCCTGCTCTACGCCGTCATGGGACTGAGCTCCGCAGCTGCGGCCCTCTCGGTCGCCTACTGGCCCCGGCGCTTTAGCGTGAACGCCCGCTGGATCGCGTGCGCGGCCCTCATGGCCGGACTCGCACCGCTGCTGTTGCTGCCCTCGACCGCGCTGCCGATGATCCTGGTCCTGCTGGTTCTGGGCCTGCCCGTGGGCCCGCTCATGGTCACTGTGTTCGCCATCGGCGGCCTCGTGGCCCCGGCCGGCAAGCTCGGCACGGTCATGACCGCCCTGGCCAGCGGCATTGTCGCAGGCACCGCGCTCGGATCTTCGATCGCCGGGCAGCTGGCCCAGAACTTCGGATATTCGACGGCGTTCCTGGTTCCCGTGTGTGCCGCCACGGCGCTGTTCCTGCTGGGAACGGCAGCCGCCGTCGTGCTCCGGCAACGCGGAAGGAAGACGGCGCCGGCCGCCTAAGCCCCGCTAACCCGCCGTTGCGCTATCACTCTTGGTCCCTAAAACGGCGCCAAGAGGACACCTACTGATAGAGCAACGGGGGGGGAAGCGGGCGGCGCCGGCCGCCTAAACCCAAACCAGCAGCTAGCCGAGCTGCGCCTCGATGCGACGCGCCGCCTCCTGGAGTGCCCCGGCCACCTCGTCCGGATCCTGTGCGGCACGGATGTAGACGACGGCGAGGGCAGCCGGCCTGCCGCCCGGCACCCGCAACGGGACAGCAATGGAGGACACACCGGGGATCACCTCGTCATGGCTCGCGGCAAAGCCGCGGGTCCGGGCCTCGGCCGCCTCGGGCCGGTAGGGGATGCCTGGGGACAGCGCGTGCCATTCCTGCTCAGCGAAGGCGGACTGGATGGCGATGCCCGGGGCCCCGGCGCTGATGGGATGCCGCGACCCCGGGTGCTGGACCACAGCTGCTCCGCTGTGCCGCGGATCCACGGTCACCAGTGTCACGCACTGCTCCCGGTCCCAGACCGCCACGAAGGCGCTCATCATCAAGGTGTTGGCCAGCTGGGTCAGTTCCGGCAGGGTTGCCGACTGCAGGTCGCGGGAGACGCCGCGCGCCAGGACGGCGAGGCCGGGCCCCGGCTGGACGCGGCCGCCGTCGTCGCGGACCAGCAGCGAATGGTCCTCGAGGGTGCGCAGGATCCGGTAGGCCACTGAGCGGTGGACGCCCATGGCATCGGCGAGCTCGGCAATGGTGAGCGGTTGCTGGGCTTCGGCGAGAATCTCCAGCGCCCTGATGCCACGGGACAGCGTCTGGGACGGGGAGGCCTGCGCAGTGCCGGCGTTCGGGGTCATGGGGTCCATCCTAGGGGCGGGATCGCTGGACACCGGCCGATCATGCCGGATAGCCCTTGTGCTCTCGTACACGGTCCGCTAGCGTTCTATATGGGAATTACTTGTTCGATTATAGAACACGATTCGTCAGAAAGCACAGCTGGTTCAAAGCCCAGCTCATCCAAAACGCAGCTCATCCCACCACAGCCCAGGGAACCGCCACGACCGCAAGGAATCGATGATGATTGCCAAGCCGCGCGACCAGGCCGGGAACATCCAGGGCCGGGTTTCTGCCCCGCGCGCCAACCACTTCCGGGGCAGCCTCGGCAGGTTCGCCACCGGCGTCGCGATCGTGACCTTCGACGGGGTGACCAAGCGCCACGGCATCACCGTGAACTCCTTCACCTCGGTCTCGATGGAACCTCCGCTGGTGCTGGTAAGCATCGCCCGCACCGCCAAGGCCCACGACGAACTCGCCGGGAGGCCCTTCACGGTGAATATCCTCGGCGCCGAACAGCGGTACCTGGCGCTGCACTTCGCCGGACGCCCCGGCCCCGAGCCGCTGTGGGTGGAGGGAGACACCGCGCCGCGGCTGTCCAACGTGCTCGCCTACTTCGAATGCAAGCCGTGGGCAGCGTACGACGGCGGCGACCACACCCTGTACGTCGGCGAGGTCGTGGACTTCAACTACCGCAACGGCGACGCCCTGGCATTCGCCAACAGCACCTTCACCACCATCCCGGAAAGCCAGCTGGGCATGGAGGACCTGCTGTAGGGCACGCACAGAGCGAATCAATTCAACAGTGACACCACATAACTGTGACACCACATAACGGCGAACCACTCGATGATGACTGGAGAATCCCATGGGTATCCGTACCGGACAGCAGTATCTGGCCAAGCTCAACGCCATGACCCCGCACGTGGTGATCGACGGCGAAGTGGTCAGCGAGAAGATCGCCGAGCACCCGGCCTTCCGCAATGTGGCCCGTTCCTACGCCAGGCTCTTCGACATGCAGCACGACCCGAAGTACCAGGAGGCCCTCACCTACGCCTCGCCGAGCACCGGGGACCTCGTCAACGCCTCTTTCCTGGTACCGAAGACCATCGAGGACCTCCAGCGCAGGCGCCGCGCCATCTCCACCTGGGCTGAGTCCTCCAACGGCTTCCTTGGCCGCTCCGGGGACTACATGAACTCCGCGCTCACTGCGCTGAGCACGGCGGGGGAATGGTTCGCTCAAGCGGATCCGAAATTCGGCGAGAACATCCGCAACTACTACGAGTGGGCCCGGGAAAACGACGTCCTCGCCACGCACACCCTCATCCCGCCGCAGGTGAACCGCTCGGTCTCCGGGTCGGAGCAACTCGGCGGCCAGCTCTCGGCCCGGATCGTGGAGGAGCGCGAGGACGGGGTCGTCATCCAGGGCGCCCGCATGCTCGCCACCATCGCCCCGATCGCGGACGAGCTCCTCGTGTTCCCGTCCACGGTGCTGCGCGGCACCCCGGAAGACGCGCCCTATTCCTACGCATTCGCCATCCCCAACGATGCCCCGGGGCTGCGGTACCTCTGCCGTACCTCGCTGTACAACGGCGGCAGCACCCACGACGAGCCGCTGGCCTCCCGCTATGAGGAAATGGACGCCGTCGCGGTCTTTGACCACGTCTTTGTGCCCAGCGAGCGCATCTTCATGCTCGGCAACCCGCAGCTGTGCAACGCCTTCTACACCGAGACCGGCGCCGGCGCGCTCATGACCCACCAGGTGGTCACCCGCACCATCGCCAAGAGCGAGTTCTTCCTGGGCCTGGCGTCGGAGCTGGCCGAATCGATCGGCATTGACGGGTTCCAGCATATCCAGGAGGACATTGCGGAGCTGATTATCGACGTCGAAATCGGCAAGGCGCTGGTCCGCGCCTCCGAAGCCGACGCCGGGCTCAACGACGCCGGCGTCATGCTGCCAAAGTGGTCCACGCTGAACGCCGCCCGCAACTGGTACCCCAAGATCGCCCAGCGCTTCCCGCAGATCATCCGGAAGTTCTCGGCGTCGGGCCTCATGGCACTGCCCGGCGAGGCGGATGTCAACAGCGAGGCCCGGGCGGACATCGAGCTGTACCTGCAGGGCAAGTCCCTGACCGGTCCCGAGCGCGTCCGGCTGTTCAAGCTGGCTTTCGATGCCTCGATCTCCGGGTTCGCCGGGCGGCAGTCGCTCTACGAGTACTTCTTCTTCGGCGACCCGGTGCGCATGGCCGGGGCCCTGGTGAACACCTACGACCGCGGGCCGGTCCGGGCCAGGGTCCGCGAGTTCCTCGCCCGCACGGACTGACCGGGCGGGGACACGTTCGGAAAACATGTGCGGGGAATCACATCTTCATAGTAGTATTTGGGATACTAACTGACCGTTCGATCAGTAATTCCAGCAGCATTCAGTTATCACTTCGCACCCACTTTGGGCAGTACCTCTGCCCCCGGACATGAAAGTTCCAATGACTGTAACTTCAGCCGTAGATTCCCAGGCGGGTCCCAGCAGCAAAAAAGAGGAACGCAAGGTCCTCGCTGGGACCCTGGTCGGCACCACCATCGAGTGGTACGACTTCTTTATTTTTGCCCAGCTGACAGCCACGCTGCTGTCCCCGCTGTTCCTCGCCCCGCTGAACGCCTCCAACCCGGGCCTGGCGCAGATCCTGTCCTTCGCCCTCATCGGCATCAGCTTCCTGTTCCGCCCGCTCGGCGCGATCGTCGCCGGCCACCTCGGTGACCGCCTCGGCCGCAAGGCCATGCTGGTCTTCACCCTGGTCATGATGGGTGCCGCCACCGCGCTGATCGGCATGCTGCCCACCTACGCTCAGATCGGCGTCTGGGCCCCGATCCTGCTCATCACCCTCCGCGTTATCCAGGGCTTCTCCGCCGGTGGCGAATGGGGCGGCGCTGCCCTGATGGCCGTCGAGCACGCACCCAAGAGCAAGCGTGGCCTGTTCGGCGCCTACCCGCAGATCGGCGTGCCGGTCGGCATGATCCTGGCCACGGGCCTGCTGTTCTTCCTCAACACCAGCATGTCCAAGGAAGACTTCGCGGCCTGGGGCTGGCGGGTTCCGTTCCTGCTCTCCATCGTGCTGATCGTGGTGGGCTACCTGATCCGCCGCGCCGTCGCCGAGAGCCCCGTCTTCAAGGAGATGCAAGACCGGAAGGAAGCCAGCAAGGCCCCGCTCGGCGAGCTCATCCGGAAGCACAAGAAGGCCGTCCTGTACTCCACGATGATCTTCATCGGCAACAACGCTGCCGGCTACCTGCTGATCGCCTTCTTCATCTCCTACGCGACGAAGACGCTCAAGATGCCCACCCCGCAGATCCTGCTGGCCACCACCCTGGCCTCCTTCGGCTGGCTCGTCTTCACCCTGGTTGGCGGCTGGCTCTCTGACAGGATCGGCCGGGTCAAGACCTTCCTGATCGGCTACGGCATTGTCTTCGCCTGGATGATCCCGATGTTCGCGCTGATCGACACCAAGGACATCCTGCTCTACGGCGTGGCGCTGTTTGTCCTCACGATCGGCCTGGGCCTGTCCTACGGTCCCATGTCCGCGATGTACGCCGAGATGTTCCCGGCCAATGTCCGGTACTCCGGGATTTCGATCGGGTACGCGTTCGGCGCCATCCTCGGCGGAGCGTTTGCGGCCACCATCGCGGAGGCGCTCCTGCAGGGCACCCACTGGACCGGGTCGATCGGCATCTACATCATGGTCCTCTGCGTCATTTCCGCCGTCGGAGTCCTGCTGGCCGGAGAAACGAAGGGCCGCCCGCTCGGCCTCAGCAGCCACCACTAGGCTGAGGTTCCGGCAAAGCACGACACAAAAGAGGCACGGACAGCGGTCCGTGCCTCTTTTGTGTTGGCCTGTGGTGCGGCTTCCTCGGCTTAGACGCCCAGGAAGCTGATGGCACCCTGCTTGAAGGCGCGGCTGGTGATCGCGTTGGTGTGGTTGCGGGCCGGCAGCACGAGCTGTTCGACCATGGCGCCGGCCTTGGCGCCGAGGGCGGCCAGTTCCGGCATGGACGCTGCACGGTCGTCCTTTTCCCCGGCCACAAGGAGCATGGGCATGTGCGGGACGGCTTCTGCGGGATCGTACGGCTCAGTCTTGATCGCCTCAATCAAGGAGAGCAGCGCGAAGATGTTGTTGCTCGGCAGCAGCATGGCCATCTTCAGCAACCCCGCGGTCGATTCGTCCGCGATCGGGGTGCCGTCGGCCAGGTACCGCTGCGCGGCGATCAGGTCGAAGTCCGCCAGGGGGTCCGCGACGTTGGGCCCGCCCAGGACCAGCCGGTGCACGAGCTCATGCTGGGTGGCGCCGAACTCCCACGCAAGCCGGGATCCCAGCGAATAGCCGATCACGTCGAGGCCGCTGGACGGGTCCCCGTCGCGGAGGGGCCGTGCGCCGGCGTCGAACACGATCTGCAGCAGGTCCGCGCGGATCCGGCTGGGGGAGTAGGAATCCATGTCCTCCGGCGCCCCGCTGCGGCCGTGGCCCGGCAGGTCCACGGTGATGACGCGGCGGCCGGCTTCCAGGAGTGCGGTGAGCCAGCCGCTGTCCTCCCAGTTGAGCTTGGACGAGGAGGAGAAGCCGTGCAGCAGCAGGACGGGACGGAGCCCGGCGTCGTTCTGGGGCTCATGCACCTGCACGTACAGCTGGGGGTCGGTGCCCTCCACCGTGTGGGAATGCAGTTCGCCGGTGTGTCTGCCGCTCATGCTCTCAGTCCTCATCAAGTACGGCGCTCAGGCGGACCCGGCGCTTAGGTGCCTCTTCCTTCGGGACGGTGCCCACGATGCCGGCGGTGTTGTCCGGCACCTCAAACACAATCAGGGGCTCGCCGACGTTGATCTTGTCGCCGGGCCCGCCGTAGGTACGCACTACCTTACCTGCCTGCGGGCTGGGCAATTCAACGGCCGACTTGGTGGTTTCGACCTCCACGAGCGGCTGGTTGCGTTCCACCTGCTCGCCCGGCGAAACCAGCCATTCGAGCACTGTGGCCTCAATCAGGCCCTCGCCGAGATCCGGCAGCGGGAAGGAAATTTCAGCCACGTTTGTACTCCAATACTCGCTGGATGCCGAAGAGGATCCGGTCAATGTTCGGGATGTATTCATCTTCCAGGTCGCCGGAAGGGTACGGGACGTCGAAGCCGGTGACCCGCTCCACCGGCGCCTTGAGGGTATCGAAGCAGCTCTGGGTGATCAGCTGCGCCACCTCGGCGCCGAGGCCTGAGGTCAGCGGCGCTTCGTGGACGACGACGGCGCGGCGCGTCTTGCGCACGGAGGCGGCCAGCGCCTCGGCGTCGATCGGCTTGAGCCAGCGCAGGTCCAGGACCTCGATGTCGATCCCGTCCTCGGCCGCGAGTTCGGCCACCTGCAGGCAGCGCGCCACCATGGCGCCCCACGCGACCAGCGTGAGGTGGCGGCCCGTGCGCATCACCTTGGCGCCGGTGGGGGAACCGCCGGCTGCATCGTGCCGGGCGGCATCCACGTCGCCCTTCTGCCAGTACCGCGACTTCGGCTCCATGAAGATCACCGGGTCCGGCCGCGTCGCGGCGTACTTGAGCAGGTGGTAGGCCTCGTGCGGGTTCGACGGCGAGACGACCTTGAGGCCCGGGACGTGGGCGAAGAGCGCCTCGAGGCTTTCGCCGTGGTGCTCGGGGGCCCGGATGCCGCCGAAGCTGGGCACCCGCAGGGTGATGGGCATCGGCATGGTGCCGCGGCTGCGGTAGTTCATCCGGGCGATCTGGCAGACGATCTGGTTGATGGCCGGGTAGGCGAAGCCGTCGAACTGGACCTCGGGGATGGGGTGGAAGCCGGCCATCGCCAGGCCCACGGACATGCCCAGGATGCCTGATTCCGCCAGCGGCGTGTCGAAGACGCGCTGTTCGCCGTGCTTGGCCTGCAGCCCGTCGGTGATCCGGAAGACGCCGCCGAGCCTGCCGCAGTCCTCGCCGAAGATGACGGCCTTGGGGTTCTCCGCCAAGACCTCGTCGAGGGCACGGTTGAGCGCCTGCTGCATGGACATCACAGTGGCGGAAGCCGGTGCGCCTGCGCTGTTGGCAGTGCCCTCGCTGGTGCTCTCTGCGGTGTTGTCGGCAGTGCTCTGTCCGGTGTTGTCGCCTGCGGCGTCTACGCTTTCAAGGATCGAGTTAGACATGTTCGGACTCCTCACGCCAGTTGGCGGCCTGGGCCTGCAGGGCAGGGGTGGTTTCCTGGAAGACCAGGTCAAACATTTCCGTCCCGGGACGGGAGCCCAGGGCCTGGATACCGGTGCGGATCTGCTCCTCTTCGGCCTTGGCCGCGGCCAGCACCTCGGCGAAGAACGCCTCGTCCGCGATTCCGTCGGCCAGCAGCCGCTGCCGGAGGCGCTCCAGCGGGTCGATGCCGGCGCCGTCGCGTTCCTCGTCGAGGGATCGGTAGCGGCCCGGATCATCGGAGGTGGAGTGCGGGCCGCGGCGGTAGGTCATGGCCTCGATCAGCACCGGGCCGCCGCCGGAGCGGGCATGCGCGAAGGCGCGGCGGGTCGCCTCGAGGACCGCGACGACGTCGTCGCCGTCGATCTGCAGCGCCGGGATTCCGTAACCGGCGGCGCGGGCGGCGACGGAGCCGCCGGCCACCTGGCGTTCGGTGGGGACCGAGATGGCCCAGCCGTTGTTCTGGACGAAGAACACCACCGGCGCCTTCATGACGGCGGCGAAGTTCATCGCCTCGTGCACGTCGCCCTGCGAGGAGGCGCCGTCGCCGAAGTAAGTCAGGGCGACGCCGAGCTCTCCGTCGGCAGTGCCGGCCAGCGTCTGGCCGTGGGCCCAGCCGACGGCGTGCAGGACGGACCCGGCCACCACCGCCTGGATCGGGGCAAGCCGGGATTCCATCGGGTTGTACAGCCCGCCGTGCCACGTGGCCTTGTGGGTGGACATGTAGGCCACCATGTCAACGCCCATTGCCCGGGCGACACCCATCTCGCGGTAGGTGGGGAAGACGAAGTCACGGGTGGTGTCCACGGCGTAGCCGCTGCCCACCTGGGCCGCTTCCTGCCCGAGCTCGGGGGCGTAGCCGGGAATGATGCCCTGCCGCTGCCAGGCGATGGCAGAGGTATCGAGGTGGCGGACGGCCACCATCAGCGTATAGAGCTCACGGAGCTCGTCGGCAGTGAGGGGCCCGGCTGCGCCGCCGGAAGCCACAGGGAGAAGTGTGTCCATGCCTGTGACCCTAGTCACCGGCGGGAGGGTGTGCAATCAGCCTAGGACGAGGTGCCCAGACTGCACAGTTATGCCGCCCCTACCGCCGGTGAGCTTGGCAATTTGTCTAGCGAGCCTGCTGGTCGGCCCCTACGCCTGCGCGGCGGTTGCGGGTGAGCCGGGCGCCGATCCAGCAGGCGGCGGCGATGCCGGCGACCAGGGCCATCGTGCTGAACAGCTGCTTGCTGCTCTCCGCGCCGGTGAAGCCGACCGCGAAGATCAGTGCCAGGAGCACGAGCCCGAAAATCGTCAGCCCGGGGAACCCCTTCATCCGCAGCGGCAGCGCGGTGCCCTCGCGGTCCGCACGGCGCCTCAGGATCAGCTGGGACACGAGGGCTGTACCCCACACCACCAGGCAGGTGGAGCCGACCAGCTGGAACAGGGCGGGCAGGATCTTCTCCGGAAACAGCAACTCGAGCACGGTGGCGATGAAGCCGAAGGCCACCGAAACGCCGACGGCCACCACGGGGACCCGGGACTTGTTCAGCTTGGACAGGAACCGCGGGGCCTCGCCACGCTCGGACAGCGAGAACACCATGCGGGAGGCGCCGTAGAGGTTTGCGTTGAGGGCCGAGAGCAGGGCGACGACGGCGACGAGCGTGATCGCGGCGCCGGCGCCAGGGATGCGGGCGGCGTCGAGGACTCCCGCGAACGGGGACTTCAGCGCCTCGGATGTGGCGGGAAGGACGGCGGCGATAACGAACACGGAGCCGATGTAGAAGACCAGGATCCGCCAGACGACGGTGCGGATGGCCTGGGCGACGCTGCGCTCCGGGTTCTCGGTCTCGGCGGCGGCCACGCTGACGATCTCGGTCCCGCCGAAGGCGAAGATCACGACGAACAGGGCGGTGGCGATGCCGCCGAGGCCCGCGGGGGCGAAGTCGGAAGTGATGTTGCTCAGTCCGGGGGAGGGGACGTCCGGCAGCCAGCCGAACAGCAGGGCCGCGCCGATTGCCAGGAAGATCACGATGGCGGCCACCTTGAGGATGGCGAACCAGAACTCGAACTCGCCGAAGTTCTTCACCCCGGCGAGGTTGATGGCCGTGAAGAGGACCATGAAGACCAGGGACAGCGCCCAGACGGGGATGACCGGCCAGACCGTGAAGAGGAGCCCGGCGGCACCGAGGGCCTCGGCCGCGATGACGACGACGAGCTGCAGCCACCAGAGCCAGCCCACCGTGGCGCCCGCCGTCGGTCCCATGGCCTTTTGCGCATAAACCGAGAAGGCCCCGCTGTTGGGGTTGGCCGCCGCCATTTCACCCAGGGCCCACATGACGAGGATGATGAGCGTTCCGGCGACGAGGTAAGAGATCAACACGGCCGGCCCGGCGGCCTGGATTCCCGCCCCCGAGCCGAGGAACAGGCCGGCGCCGATGGCACTGCCCAATCCCATCATGGTCAGCTGGCGCGGCTTCATGCTGTGGCCCAGGGCCGGGGCCGGGAGTGTTGTGGGTGACGTCGCGGTGGACTTCGTTGTCATGGCGAACCTTCGTGTGGTTTGGATCTGTGCGTCCTTATGGGACCTATCAAATTTACCGTCTGTGAGCCGGCCCTACGGGTCGCCGGGGCGCCCCCGCCGTGAGAATATGGTGGCAGTTTGCGCACTGAATCGGGGCATCGGAAGCGGTTTGTCAGGTCCGGGCCACTTGGGAGGGAAAAATTCATGGATGTTGATCCGCTGGATGCAAAGATTGTCCGATTTTTCACGGATTCCCCCCGGGCGTCGGTGCTGGAGGCCTCCCGGGTGCTGAAGGTGGCCCGAGCCACTGTCCAGTCCCGGCTGGACCGGATGCAGGACGGCGGTGTGATCGGCTCGTGGGTGCCGCATCCCGATCCGGCGCACTTCGGCTACCCGGTGGTGGCCTTTTGTTCCTTGACCATCAACCAGGACCTCGGGCATGACGCCGTCGTGGAGGCCCTGGCGCGGATCCCCGAGCTGATCGAGATCCATACCGTCTCCGGGAGTTCGGACCTCATGGCCCGCATTGCCGCGCGTTCCAATTCGGATCTCCAGCGTGTCCTCGATGCCATGATCGCCACCCGGACGGTCCTGCGGTCCTCCTCGGTGATCGTCCTCAATACCCACTTCCAGGGGCGCACCCTGCCGCTGCTGGAAGCCGCGGCCGCAGCAAGGGGCTAGAGAACGCTCAGGCCCTCGGGCAGGCCGGTCCGGCCGGTGAGCAGGAGCAGCAAGTCGCCGGCGGCCGGCGACCGGGAGCCGATGGCTGCGGCGAGCTCCAGGGAGGCCGCGACCGCCGGGGCCAACAGGGCGGGCGGGGGGAGCCCCAGGGCGCGTGCCAGGTCCAGCGTGTGTACGGCCAGTTCGAAGGTCCGGGTCGGCAGGTAGTCGATGAGCCGCATGGCCCCGGCTGGGGTGGCCACCAGGGCATCGTCCGGCGTCTTCCCGAGAAGTGCTGTGACACGTTGGACCAGCTCCCGCACTGCGGAGGCCGGGTCCTCGCCCAGGGCTGTCCCGGTTTCCTTGCCTCGCTGGGCGATCGCGTCCGGCGAGGTGGCGCCCCGGACGGCCAGGAAGTATTCGACCGGACCTGCCAGCAGTTCCCCGGTAGCAGGGGTGGAGAGATAGGTCTCCACAGTGGTGAGGGCACGGCTCGTGTGGCCGGTCAGCGCCCGGACATCCCATACACCCAGTGCCGGCCGCGACCACGCCTGGTCCGGTATCTGTCCGGCGAGCTCCAGGAATGCCTGCGCCGCTCCCGCGTAACGGGCCCTGGCTGCCGCTGCGGCCCCACCCTCCAGGTCCATGTCTTCTGCTTCCATAGCCCCGATTAATACCGTTGTCCGCACCCGCGGACAAGGTCGACCGAATGCCCGGACCAGGGCCCCGGCCAGCCAGCGGCTCTCCTGCATGTGACCTGAAACATTTTGTACTGGGGCAGCTCCGTCGTATCATTAGTTCTAGTCAATTTGACTATAACTAATCCGGCGGTCGGGCCGGAGACGTCCGGGCAGTCCACAGCGGACCCGGCCGGGACTTCAGAAGGCGGGTGGATCACCGTTTACACCGCAGCAGCCAACGTCTCGGAGCGCCAGACCGCTCCGCCGTCGCTGGCCATCTCCACCGTGATCTTTGYGCTGCGACCCAGCGAGAAGTCCGGGCGCCCCACCCTCTGGATCCCGCTGGTGCGCCGGATCCGCGAACCGTTCAAGGGCCTCTGGGCGCTGCCCGGTGGTCCGCTCACGCACTCCGAGTCACTCCAGGACGCTGCGTCGCGGAACCTGCGCGAGACCACGGGCCTGGACCCGAACTACCTGGAGCAGCTCTACGCCTTCGGCGGACTGCACCGCTCACCCACCCAGCGCGTGGTCTCCATTGTGTACTGGGCCCTCGTCCAGCCCACGGAGGCAGCGCTCGCGGACGAATCAGAGAACGTGCGCTGGTTCCGCGCCGACCGGCTCGGCGAGCTCGCCTTCGACCACAACGCGATCGTCGACTACGCCCTGTGGCGGCTGCGCAACAAGATGGCCTACGGATCCATCGCCTACCACCTGCTGGGCGAGTACTTCACCCTGGCACAGGTCCGCGAAGTCTACGAGGCCGTCCTGGACCGCGAACTGGATCCCGCCAACTTCCGCCGGCAGGTCAAGGCCACCCCGGAAATCGAAGAAACCGATCAGTACCTGCAGGGCGGTAAACACCGCCCACCCCGCCTCTACCGCTTTACCGGCCGCCCAGGCCTTGACCCAGACAACAGGAGCACACCATGAGCAGCGTTAACACGGCAATCCAGCTGATCACGCGCGAGCAAGCCACCGCCAGCACCAAGGGCCTTGCAGCATCCGCCTCCACCTGCAGCCCGGCGCTGGCCCGCGGGCCCTGGGACTATGACCTCGCCGAGGCCCTCGCCGGAACGCCCGCCTACGGACCGGGAGCCTCCTCCGCCGACGTCGCGCCGGTCTCAACCCCGCGGCAGGGTCAGCTGCCGGAGGAGTACAAGCTGGCCAGCGATGCCGAGCTCGACGCCCGGATCCGGGCCGCCAAAGCGGCGCTGGGGGACCGCGCCGTCGTCCTGGGGCACTTCTACCAGCGCGACGAAGTAATCGAATATGCCGACTTCGTGGGCGATTCCTTCCAGCTCGCCAATGCGGCGCTGACCCGGCCGGACGCCGAAGCCATCATCTTCTGCGGCGTGCACTTCATGGCCGAGACCGCGGACATCCTGTCCCGGCCGGACCAGGCAGTGATCCTGCCCAACCTCGCCGCGGGCTGCTCCATGGCGGACATGGCGGACATCGACTCGGTCACCGAGTGCTGGGAACAGCTTGAGGAAGTTTTCGGCACGGAGCCCGACGCCGACGGCCGGGTCCCGATCATCCCGGTCACCTACATGAACTCCTCCGCAGCCCTGAAGGGCTTCTGCGGCGAGCGCGGCGGGATCGTCTGCACGTCCTCGAACGCCGCGACGGTGCTGGAGTGGGCGTTTGAGCGCGGCCAGCGGGTGCTGTTCTTCCCGGACCAGCACCTGGGCCGCAATACCGCCAAGGCCATGGGCGTGCCGCTGGAGCAGATGCCGATGTGGAACCCGCGCAAGGACCTCGGCGGCAACGACGAACAGACACTGCTCGATTCCCGGGTGATCCTCTGGCACGGCTTCTGCTCGGTCCACAAGCGCTTCAACGTGGGCCAGATCGAGAAGGCCCGCGCCGAGTTCCCCGGCGTGCAGGTGATCGTGCACCCGGAATGCCCTATGGAGGTGGTGGACGCCGCCGATTCCGCCGGGTCCACCGACTTCATCAAGAAGGCCATTGCCGCGGCCACGGAACCCACCACGTTTGCGATCGGCACCGAGATCAACATGGTGAACCGGCTCGCCGCGGAATACCCGCAGCACACCATCTTCTGCCTGGACCCGGTGATCTGCCCCTGCTCCACCATGTACCGCATCCACCCCGGCTACCTTGCCTGGGTCCTGGAGGCGTTGGTCCGCGGCGAGGTGCTCAACCGCATCACCGTGGACGAGGGCGTCGCCGCCCCGGCACGTGTGGCGCTTGAACGCATGCTGGCGGCGCGGCCGTGACCAGGCGGCTTGTGATTGTGGGCAGCGGGGTTGCGGGGCTCTACGCCGCGCTGCTCGCCACCGACGCCGCCACCGCCGGCGGCCGCGACATCGAGGTGGTCCTCCTGAGCAAGGGGACACTGGAGCAGAGCAACACTTTCTACGCCCAGGGCGGCATCTCCGCCGTCCTGGGCCCGGAGGATGCCGCTCCCGGAGATTCCGTGGCAGCGCACATCGCGGACACGCTCGCCGCCGGTGCCGGGCTGAACGACGCCGAGGCGGTCCGCGTCCTGTGCACCGAAGCCGTCCGGGACATCGCCGGCCTGGGCCGCTACGGCGTGCATTTCGACGTGCGTCCCGGCGGCGGACCGGCCCTGGGCCTGGAGGCGGCGCATTCGGCGCCGCGCATCCTGCACGCCGGCGGCGATGCAACGGGCGCCTGCATATCGCGCGGGCTTGTCGCCGCCGTCCTGGAACGCGCCGTCCTGGATCGTGCCGGCCGCGGCCGGCTCCGGGTGGAGACCAGCGCGTTCGTCACCGAACTCCTGACGGAACCGGACGTCCACTCGGAATCCCTGTCCCGGCCCGGCAGCGAGCGTCCGACGCCGGTCCGGGTCACCGGCGTGGCCTACCTGGCCGGCGGCCGGCCCCAGCGGTTGGCCGCCGACGCCGTCCTGCTCGCCACCGGCGGCGCCGGCCGTCTCTTTGCCCGCACCAGCAATCCCTCCGTCGCCACCGCCGACGGGTTGGCCCTGGCCTGGCGCGCCGGCGCCGCGGTGCAGGACCTGGAGTTCTTCCAGTTCCACCCCACCACGCTTGCCGCCGAGGAAGTCCCGGGCGGACCGCCGGCCCTGCTCATCTCCGAAGCCGTCCGCGGCGAGGGCGCCATACTGCTGGACTCCGCGGGGTACCGCTTCATGCCGGACTACCACCCGGACGCGGAACTGGCCCCCCGGGACGTCGTCTCCCGCAGCATCGCCCTGCACCTGGCCGCCACTGGGGCCCCCGCGGACGCTCCCGTGTACCTGGACGCCCGCGGCATTGAGGCCGACCGGGGCGCCGGCTTCCTGGCCCGGCGTTTCCCCACCATCAGCGCAGCCACCCGGGCCGCCGGCTACGGCTGGACTGCAGAGCCGGTCCCGGTGTCCCCGGCCGCCCATTACTGGATGGGCGGCGTGTGCACCGACCTGTCGGGCCGCACCTCCGTTCCCGGGCTGTACGCCGCCGGCGAGGTCGCCCGGACCGGTGCCCAGGGGGCAAACCGGCTGGCCAGCAACTCGCTGCTGGAAGGGCTGGTCTTCGGACGCCGGGCGGTCGAGGACTTCCTCGCCGACGAAACGGGCTGGGTGGCGGCCGGGGCGTCGTCCGACGCCGTTCCTCCGCGTGCTGCCTCGGCCGCTGGCGGCCTCCCCTTGACGCACGCTTCCGGAACGCCATCGAACGACGGCATGCAGGCAGCTCTGGGTGCCGGCCGGGAATATCACCCGGCCAGCTTGCCCGATGGTGTTGCGAGGACTGAGATTGGTCCCGGGCCGTTTTGCCGCGACGCCCTTCGGCGGTTGATGACTGCGGACGCAGGCGTAATCCGCAGCGGGGAGCAGTTGCGGAAAGCGGAGCACGTGCTTGCCGCCTGGGCAGCCGAGGTCCACCCTGAGAGCGCACCGGACACGGCGGACCAGGCCGCCCACGAGGACCGGAACCTGCTCCTCGCGGCCCGCCTCCTCGTGGCGGCGGCCCGGCAGCGCACGGACTCCGTCGGCGCGCACTACCGGGCAGACGCGGACCACGCCCCAGCCCTCACCCATTCCATGCAAAGGATTTCCTCGTGACCACCACTGCCCACGCAACTGCTGCTCCGGAAACCGTGCCCGCCCGCACCGCGGCGCTCGCCGGGAGCCTGCCCGAGGCCGCCGTCCTGGCTGTCCTGCGAATGGCCCTCCAGGAGGACGCCCCCTACGGGGACATCACCTCGCAGACGCTCATCCCCGCGCAGGCGCGGGCGACGGCGGTGCTCAATGCCCGGGTTCCCGGCGTGCTCAGCGGCGGGGAAGTGTTCGCCGCGGCGATGAAGCTGACTGACCCGGCCGCCGTCGTCGAACTGCTGGTCAACGACGGCGAGGCCTTCACCGCAGGAACCGCCCTGGCCCGGGTGACCGGCAACGCCCGCGCGGTGCTGCTGGCCGAACGCGTCGGACTGAACCTGGTCCAGCGGATGAGTGCTATCGCCACCAGGACCGCGGAATATGTCGCGCTCGTGGACGGCACCGGGGCCCGGATCACCGACACCCGCAAGACGACGCCGGGGCTGCGGGTGCTCGAACGATACGCCGTGCGCTGCGGCGGCGGCGCGAACCACCGCTTCAGCCTCTCCGACGCCGTCCTGGCCAAGGACAACCACCTGGCAGTCCTCACCGGGGGTGACCCGGCCAAGCTGACCGCCGTGCTGCGCGCAGCCAAGGCCCAGCTTGGGCACACGACACACTTCGAGGTCGAGGTGGACACCATGGAGCAGATCGAGCCCGTCCTGGCGGCCGGGGTGGACACCATCATGCTGGACAACTTCTCCTTGGCCGAGTTGGCGGCCGGCGTCAAACTGGTGGGCGGCCGGGCCCGTGTTGAGGCCAGCGGCAACGTCAACCTCGCCACCGTGGCGGACATCGCGGCCACGGGCGTGGACGTCATCTCGATCGGGGCCCTGACCCACAGCGTCACCGCCCTGGACCTCGGGCTCGACATCGACCTCGAGCCCGTCCCCGGCCCGGACCAGACAGTCGGCTGAAAACCGCCATGATCTTCCTGGACGCCGCCGCCACCACCCCGGTCCGCCGCGAGGTGCTTGAAGCCATGTGGCCCTACCTCACGGGGGAGTTCGGCAACCCCTCGAGCCACCACTCCTTCGGCGATGCCGCGGCCTCGGCGCTCGCCGGGGCCCGGGCGGCGACGGCCAAGGCCCTCGGCTGCCGCCCGGGCGAGGTCACCTTCACCTCCGGTGGCACCGAAGCGGACAACCTGGCCGTCAAGGGCATTGCCCTGGCCCGCCGGGCCGCCGACCCGCGGCTGGACCGCGTGGTGATCAGCGCCGTCGAGCACCCGGCCGTGGAGGAATCGGCCCGGTACCTCGAACGGGTGCACGGCTTCGCCGTCGACGTGGTCCCCGTGGACCGCTACGGCCGCGTCACTGAGGAAGCCCTCGCCGCGGTCCTCAGGCCGGAGACAGCCCTGGTGAGCATCATGTACGCCAACAACGAGGTCGGCACGGTCCAGCCCATCGCCCGGCTCGCCGCGCTGGCCCGCGCGCAGGGCATCCCGTTCCATGCCGACGCCGTCCAGGCCGCCGGCTGGCTGCCGCTGGACACCGCCGCGCTGGGCGTGGATGCGCTGAGCATCTCCGGCCACAAGCTGGGCGCGCCCAAAGGCAACGGCGCGTTGTTTGTGCGCGGCCGGGTCCGGGTCGAACCGCTGGTCCACGGCGGCGGCCAGGAGCGCGGCCGCCGCTCGGGCACCGAAAACGTCGCCGGAGCCGTGGCGCTGGCGACGGCCCTGACCCTGCCCACAGAAACGGGCGCGGCCGGCCACGTCACGGCCCTCCACGTCTCGGCACTGCGGGACGGTTTTATTGACGCCGTCCTTGCCGGTGTTCCCGGCGCGATCCTCACCGGCCACCCCACCGAGCGGCTGCCCTCGGTGGCGTCCTTCTGTTTCCCGGGCACCAGCGGCGAGTCAGTGCTGCTGGAACTCGAACGCCAGGGAGTCATCTGCTCGAGCGGTTCCGCGTGCGCGGCCGGCTCGGATGCGCCGTCGCCCGTGCTGCTGGCCATGGGCATCGAGCCCGAGACCGCCCAGACGGCCGTGCGGTTCAGCTTTGATTCGACCATCACGGCAGCGCAGCTGCAGGAGGCGGCGGCCGCGGTCCGCACCGCCGTCGGCAGCGTCCGCTCCCTCGGCACCCCCTCCACCGGTTGAGCTATCACTAGATGTCCTTATCGGGCACCGATAGCAGCTTCAACTGATAGCGCAACCCGGGGTTTGGGACCGGGGTTGGGGCTCTAGGCGGGGTGCAGCTAGCGGTGGCGGGCGCGGCGGAAGATCCAGTGCCGCAGCATCGTGAACCGCACGGCGGTGGCGGCGAAGCCGGAGAGGGTGGTGGTCCACAGCTCCTCGGCGACGGTGGCATCCGGGTTGACCCAGTGCAGGACGGCCAGGCTGCCGCCGGTGATCAGCAGCGCCACCAGGATCACGATCAGACCGTTGAGATGGTCCCGCTTCATCCGGCGGCGTTCGGTGATCTTGAACGTCAGGCGCCGGTTGAGGGCGGTATTCATGAACGACGTCAGGATCAGGGCCGCCGCGTTGGCCGGCTGGGCCCCGAGCCAGGGCCGGGACAGGGCGTACAGGGCCAGGGACGTCAGCGTACAGACAATCCCGACGCCGGTGAACCGGATGAGCTGCCGGGCCACGGGGTAGCGGAGGACTCCGCGGTAGCGTTTGGGGTTCTGCCCGCGGACGACGGCGGGAGCAGGGGCCTGCTGTTCGAGCTGGGACTCCATCCGCTCAGTACAGCTCGCCCACGGGGATCTCCACGGCCAGCCGGTTGGCCGGACCCGCAAGGGGACATGCCCAGGCTTCGTTGTAGGCGCACGAGGGGTTGTAGGCGAAATTGAAGTCCAGGACGAATTCGGCCTGGGGCCCGGAGCCGCGCACGCCGTGGAAGGCCCCCTTGATGGTGTCCAGGAGGTAGCGTCCGGCGCCGTAGCTGCCGCCGGGCTGGCCGGCGGTGGCGTCACGGAACGGCACAAAGATGCCGCCGCCGTAGCCCTTGAGCTTCCAGACCGCGAGCTGGCCCATCTCGGGAAGGTCGAAGGTTCCCAGCCGCACGAACCGGACCAGGCCGTCGGTCCCTGTCTCGACGTTCATCTCCCGGCCGGCGCCCTCGAGGGTCAGCGGGACATGGAAACGGTAGATCGGATCGTAGTCCGCCGTCTTCAGCCCGTCGAAGCTGGCCTTGGCCTCGGCAGTCAGTGCGGAAGCCGGGTGCGTGCCGAACATGCGGTCCCGCTCTTGGCGCCAGTAGGAGTGGGCTTCTGCAGGGCTGTCCGCGGCGATCTTGCGCGTGGTGGCATAGAGGGCAAATGTCCGCAGCCGCCAGTCAGCGATATCGAGCGCCGACATGCCTGCCACGTCACCCTGGTCACCAAGATGCGTTCCGTCAAAGTGCTGTTCGGCCATGCCCCCAGCGTATCCGCTTTCCCGGGACTGAAATTTTGCGCGGGATTCCGGGGCAGGACCCGCGCGCCGGATAATCCGTTCGGCCGGGACGTCCAGCCGTAGACTTTCGCCCATGCGCAACCCACTGCAGAACACCGCCCCCGGCGATTCCCTCAAAAGCACCGGCGACACACGGTCCAGCAGCAGCGACACCCAGGGCAGGAGCCGGCGCGCGGCGGCCTCGCTGGCGGAACTGGTCACGTACCGGACCGTATCCATCCGGAGCGGGGAGTCAAGGAGGACCGGGGAGGAGGCAACCGCCGAGTTCGAGGCCTTCATCGCGGCACTGCCCCGGCTGTATCCGGCGGTCCACGCTGCCCTCGAAGTGGAGCGGGTCAACGGGCACGCCCTCCTGTACCGCTGGCCCGGCCGCGCCCTAGCGGAAGACCCAGCGGAGGACTCGGCGGCGCCGGCGCGCCCGTCCGTGCTGATGGCGCACTATGACGTCGTCCCGGCCGGTGACCCGGGGGAGTGGACGCATGCGCCGTTCTCCGGCCACAACGACGGGACCTTCCTGTGGGGCCGCGGAACCCTCGATGACAAGGGCCAGCTCGTGGCCATCCTGGAAGCGGCCGAGAGCCTGCTCCGGACAGGGTATGCGCCGGCGTATGACCTCTACTTCTCGTTCGGTAACAACGAGGAGACGGCCGGGGACAGCGCGGCAGCTGCCGCAGATCTGCTGGCCGGCCGTGGCGTGGAGCCCTGGCTCGTGCTGGATGAGGGCGGCGCCGTCGCGGGCGGCGCCTTCCCGGGAGTGAGCCGGGCCGCCGCCGTCGTCGGCGTGGCCGAAAAGGGAATCCTTGACGTGGAGCTGCTGACCCGGGACCCGGGCGGACACGCCTCCACGCCGCCGCGGATGGGCGCCACAGCGCGGCTGGCCCGCGCCATCACCCGGATTGAGCGCAGCCCGTTCCCGCAATCCCTGCCGGACGTGACCGCGGAGATGCTGCGCCGCTTCGGCCCGCACACGCCGGCGCCGCTGCGTGCCGTGTTCGCCCAGGTGGCCCTGCTCCGGACACCGATCACCTGGCTGTTCGCGCGGCTCGGCAACGAGACCAATGCGATGACCCGAACCACCGTCGCCATCACCACGCTCGAAGGCAGTTCCGGGGCGAACGTCCTCGCCGCCACGGCCAAGGCGAACGCGAACATCAGGGTGGCGGTGGGAGAAACCGTCGAGGGCACAGTGGCACGGCTGCGGAAAATCATCCGCGATCCGAAGGTTGAGCTGCGGGTCGTGGAGGGCAACGACCCCTCCCCGGTTTCCCCGTCATCCGGGCCCCAGTGGGAACTGCTGGCAGAGTGCATCGGACAGATCTACCCCGAGGCGGTCATCACCCCCTACATCATGATGGGCGGCACCGACTCACGCCGCTTCACCGGGATCTGCGGCAACGTGTACCGCTTCGCGCCGTTCTTCATGGACGTCCCGGCCCGCGGCTCGATCCACGCCGTTGACGAGAAAATTTCCCTGGACACGCTGGAGCAAGGCGTCCGCTTCTACGAAACACTGATGCGGGAACTCTGAGCCGGCCGGCGCCCCGGCTACGCTGGCATCATGACTGGGACGTCCCTCTCCAGAGGATCAGGCCCCGCCGGGGTCTGGGGCGCTGTGCTGCGCACCGGCCTGGCGCTCGCGGTCGCGGGCGCGGCCCTGGCGGGCTGCAGCAGCGACGGCAAGGGGACGCCGGTCTGGACTGCCGAGAGCAGCCCGGCGGACAGTGCCACACCCAGTGCGGCGGGAAGTGCGACGTCGACTGACGGGCCGACGCCGGGACCGTCGGGCAGCGCTTCTGCCGCCTCGGGATCCAGCGCAGGTGCGACGGCCGCGGCCTGGAAAGTCTTCACCGACCCGGCCAAGACCGTCAGTTTTGAGGTGCCGCAGGACTGGATTGTCCAGTCCGCCGCTCCCGATCCGGGCACGCTGCCCGGCGCGCTGAAGATCACCGTCAAGGACGCCGACGGCGCGTACCTGGCCACCCTGCAGACCGGCCTTCCCCCGCAGGGTGCCCCGGCCTGCCCGGACGGCGCCGCACGGGACTACGTCGTGGTCAGCAGTGTTCCCGTTGACCTGCCGCACGCGGGCGGCGAGGGGACCATCGAACCCCACGTGGTGTTCCGGGTCATCCAGGGCTACAAGTACTTCGGCTCGTTCGGCATCACCAACGTGGTGGGCGGCTCCGGCGGCAAGAGTTGCGGGCTGCAGAATGTGGTCCGTGGCCCGGCCGGCAAGGGGGACTATTCCTTTGGTGACCTGACGGTACTCAAGACGTTGGCCCCGGACCAGAAGGTCGCCCCCGCCAAGGCGTTCGACACTCTGGACCAGGCGGCCAAGTACGTCAATGAGGGTTCCGAATTCGCCAACGTCCAGCGGATGCTAATGTCTCTGGAGATCAAAAACTAGTCCCGCCCACCCGCACATCCCCGGGCCGTTGACGGTGACTTCCCATCTGCCCCCACCTCACATCCCACATCCCGGAGATACGGAGATAAATGGAACGCGCCGTAGCCGCCCGTCTGGCCTTCAAGACCGTTGCCGAAACCAAGGTGGCTCTCGCCGTGGCAGTGGCCCGGAACGCCGGCTACGACTCACTGGAGGAGTCGCTCACGGTGACCGCGGGTGGCCAGGACGTGCCGCTGACCGAACTCACGGACCATCACGGCGGGCGCTTCCACTACATGGAATTCGCCGAACCCACCGACGTGCTGGTCGAATACTCGGCCACCGTCACTGGCTTCGCCGTGCCCGAGGAACCGGGGCTCATGGAACTGATCCGCTATGTCCGGCCCAGCCGGTACGCCGAGTCGGACCGGCTCCTGCCCACCGCCTATGCCGAATTCGGGGGACTCCAGGGCGAAGAGCTTCTCCATGCTGTCCGCAACTGGGTCTTCGGCGAACTGCGCTACGTCAGCGGATCCTCGCGCGGGACTGATGGCGCCGTCGAAACGCTGCTGCACCGCCGCGGCGTCTGCCGGGATTTCGCCCACCTCGCCATTGCCCTGCTGCGTTCCAAGAACGTCCCGGCCCGGCTCGCCGCCGTCTATGCCCCCGGCCTGACCCCGATGGACTTCCACGCCGTGGCCGAAGCCCACATCAACGGCGCGTGGCACGTCATCGATCCCACCGGGCTGGCGCCGCGGGAGAGCATGCTGCGGATCACGGCCGGGCGCGATTCCTCGGACACGGCCTTCCTGTCCACCGTGGGCGGCAGCCTCTCCCTGCAAGAGCTGACCGTCACCGCGGTTGTCGATGAGCTGCCGGTCGAAGACCCGTCGGAGCTCGTCGCCATCCACTAAGCGCCGTCCGGCCCGCCTCCCGACGTGCGATGCCGGCGGCCGGGCCCGGCCCGCCCTCAGCGCACCGTGACCGAGGCGCGGAGTTTCTCGGTCAGGCGCAGCAGTTCCTGCTGTTCCGCGGCGGTGAGGGCCGGGCCCACGAGCGCGGCGATGTCGCGGACGTGTTCCCGGCCGATTTGTTTCTGCAGGTCCCGCCCGGCGTCGGTGAGCCGGATGAGGATCCCGCGGCCGTCGTCGGGAGCAGGTGTCCGTTCGAGGAGCCCGCGCTTTTCGAGCCGCTCCACCAGCCGGCTCAGGCTGGACTGGCTCAGCAGGACGTTGTCGTTGAGCTCGTTCAGGCGCAGCCACCCGGAGGGGCACCGGGAGAGCGTGAAAAGGACGTCGTATTCATTGAGCGCCAGTGACTTGAACGCCGGCGCGGCCTGCAGCTTGCGCATCACCGCCACCTGGGCCCGGAACAGGGATTCCCAGGTTTCCGCGGCCAGGCGCACCGGCGATTCCGTGGTCTTGGCGGACATCACGCGTCCTGGCTGGTGGACTCTGCCGCGGCGGCGTCCACGGTGCCAGCTGCCACAGCGGCAGCCACCCGGCCGGCGTGCGTCGGCGGTTCCGGGACATGTGCGGGCTTGAGCGCGGCATATTCCTTGCGCAGCACCGGCAGGACCTCTTCGCCGAACAGGTCCAGCTGTTCCAGGACGGTCTTCAGCGGCAGGCCTGCGTGGTCGATCAGGAAGAGCTGGCGCTGGTAGTCGCCGAAGTACTCGCGGAACGTCAGGGTCTTCTCGATCACTTCCTGCGGGCTTCCGACAGTCAGCGGGGTCTGTGACGTGAAGTCCTCCAGCGACGGGCCGTGGCCGTAGACCGGTGCGTTGTCAAAGTACGGGCGGAACTCCTTGACAGCGTCCTGGGAATTCTTCCGCATGA
Organism: Arthrobacter sp. 2MCAF15; assembly: GCF_052115605.1. Classification (NCBI taxonomy): domain Bacteria; kingdom Bacillati; phylum Actinomycetota; class Actinomycetes; order Micrococcales; family Micrococcaceae; genus Arthrobacter; species Arthrobacter sp. 2MCAF15. The sequence goes on from NZ_JBFRGZ010000001.1 coordinate 330,720, forward strand.
AGAACTGGCCGCCGAGGCCCACAATGGCTTGGTCCGCCTTGCCGTGTCCGTAGTGCTCGTAGCGTTCGCGGTAGAGGCCGATTAGCTGCTGGTAGTGCTCCTTGGGCCAGAAGATGTTGTTGGCGAAGAAGCCGTCACCGTAGTACGCCGCCACTTCGGCGATCTGCGGCGTGCGGATGGAGCCGTGCCACACGAAGGGGGCGACGCCGTCGAGCGGGCGGGGCGTGGAGGTGAAGTTCTGCAGCGGGGTGCGGTGCTTGCCGGACCAGTTGACGGTGTCCTCGTCCCACAGGCGGCGCAGCAGGGAGTAGTTCTCGATCGCGAGCTCGATCCCGTCCTGGATGTTCTTGCCGAACCAGGGGTAGACGGGGGCGGTGTTGCCGCGGCCCAGCACCAGGTCCACGCGTCCGTCGGCGAGGTGCTGGAGCATCGCAAAGTCCTCCGCGATCTTCACCGGGTCATTGGTGGTGATCAGCGTGGTGGCCGTGGACAGGATGATCCGCTCGGTCTGGGCGGCGATATACGCGAGCGTGGTGGTGGGGGAGGAGGAGAAGAATGGCCGGTTGTGGTGCTCGCCGAGGGCGTAGACATCCATGCCGATCTCTTCAACCTTCTTGGCGATCGCCACGGAGGCTTTGATGCGTTCGTGCTCCGTGGGGGTGCGGCCCGTGGTGGGGTCGGTGGTGATGTCGCTGACGCTGAAGACGCCGATCTGCATGATGTGCCTTTCCGTGGCCTGTCTGATCCGGGAACTGCTTTTCACTATACCTGATTTACATGCATTTGCATGTATCGATGGCTACAACATCCGACACGGCCGAATATTCCCGGCACTTCCGGCCGGGTTTGCCACCCGCGCCGGAGCAGGGGCCTAGGATGCAACCAATCGGCTGGCCATGAGGTGCCTGCCCGCCCGGAAGGCCTCCCTTGCGACGTGTCGTAGCTTTTCTGTGTCTGGTCGAACTCACCAGCGGAATCCTGCAGGGCTACTACACGCCCATCCTCACCGACATCGCCCGGCACCTGGGCATCCACGACGCCGACGTCAACTGGTTCGAAGCCGCCCAGCTGATGGTCAGTGCCCTGACCGTGCCGGTGCTGGCCAAGCTGGGGGACATGTACGGGCACCGGAAGATCCTGCTGGCTTCCACTGTGGTCACCGCCGCGGCCGCCTGGGGCGTCGCGCTCGCCCCGGACTTTTGGACGTTCCTGGCAGCGTGGGCGTTCCAGGGCTTCTACGTGGTCTGGCTGCCGCTGGAAATCGCGCTGATCTTCAGCCGCGTCCATCAGCTGCCCGACGGAGCCGCCCGCACCCGGCGGGCGGCCGGCGTTCTGGTCGGGGCACTGGAGGCCGGCGTCATCGCCGGGGCACTGGCCGCCGGCGCGCTTGTGGAAGTCTTCGCCGGGCAGCTGCAGCTCGTGCTCCTGGTCCCCGCGCTGGCCGTGTCCGCCTGCTGGTTCGCCATCCGCTTTGGCGTGCCCGAGTCCAGTGAGCGCAGCGGCGGCCGCGTGGACACCCGCGGGTTCACCCTGCTCGCGCTCGGACTCCTGCTCATCACCTCTGGCCTGACGTTCATGCGCCTCAACGGAGCCGGCACGTGGTGGCCGTGGGCGCTGGTGGCGGCAGGGATCTTGGTGTTCATCCCGTTTGCGCGGTTCGAGCTGCGCACGGCGGATCCCCTCGTGGACATCCGGATGCTGCGGGGCAAGTCCATGTGGCCGGTCCAGCTGACCGCCGGGCTCTTTGGCGTCTCGGTCCTGGGCGCACAGGCTCCGTTGTCCACCTTCGCCAGGACCGACCCCGCGCTGCACGGCTACGGCCTAGGGCTGCGCGCCGGGCAGGTCTCCATCATCATCGGCGTGTACGTGCTGGCACTGCTCGTGGGCGCACTGCTGTATCCGGTGATCACACGCCGGCTCACGCCACGCTGGACGCTGGTGGGCGCCGCCGCGCTCGTGGGGCTGGGCTATCTGCTGTTCCTGCCGTTCCATGGCAGCCTCGCCGAGGCGCTGGCGAACATGGCGGTCGCCGGCGTCGGCTCCGGGGCACTCGTCGCGGCGCTGCCCTCGGCGGCTGCCGCGGCCGCGCCCCTCAACCGCACCGCCATGGCCACCGGCCTGACCAACACCACCAAGACCATCGGTGGGGCCTTTGCCTCCGCGGTGTTCGGCATCGCCCTGCTCAGCCACGTCCTCGCCGACGCCGGGGCCGGACCGGGGGACTCCGTGCAGACCGCGGCTCCGCTCGCCGGGTACCTCACGGTATGGACCATCTGCGGGGTGACCGGGCTGGCCGCGGCCGCCGCACTGGTACTGGTGCCGCGGCTGGCATTCTCCGACCCGGCCACGGCCGCCGGCGCGCCCCTCCCCGCCGGCTACCGCTAGCCTGTTCCGTGCACTGAAAACCCATGACATAGAGTACCGACGTCGAGTACCGGCGCCGGTAAGCCGGCAGCACGTCCACGGATGGGCGAGAGCCGGCGGCTCCTTCTAAGTACCCGGGATCGCGAGTACCACAGGCTCTCCGGAGAATCGGGTAGTTTGACCGCCGTTTGGGCGGAAAAAACAGGTACCCGCTACTGAGGTGCCGAAAGTTTCCTGAGATTAAGATAAGAACCGATAAGCATCCGGGCAGACCCAGCTGACCTGCCCAGTTCACGTATAGACAACGTCGATACGTGACCAAATACGGGCCCCACGAAAGAAAAACCCAGCGCGCCACAGAAGCTGCGCTGTCTCCTTTCCATGCCCGTCATCAGGAAAGCCCGAGCCGTGTTTACGCTCGGGAAACTTCGCCAGTCGGAAGTGCGGGGGACATTGACAGATGGATATCTTTGAAAGCTTGGAGTCTGAGGTTCGCACCTATTGCCGCAGTTGGGACACGGTGTTTGAGCGAGCGGCTGGCAGTAGCCTGTACAGCGAGGACGGCAGAGAATATCTGGACTTCTTTTCCGGCGCCGGAGCACTGAACTACGGACATAACAACCCGGTGCTGTTGCAACCGCTGGTGGACTATCTTCTCTCCGGCTCAATCGTTCATTCACTCGACATGAAGACGCCTGCCAAGCGGCGGTTCCTGGAAACATTCCAGGAGCTGATCCTCAAGCCCCGGAACCTGGACTACAAAGTCATGTTCCCTGGCCCAACGGGAACGAACTCCGTGGAGGCGGCCCTGAAGCTCGCCCGTAAAGTCACCGGCAGGCAGCATGTCCTGAGCTTCACGAATGCATTCCACGGGATGACCCTTGGCTCATTGTCGGTTACAGGCAATTCAATGAAACGGCAGGGAGCCGGCGTTCCGCTAACGAATACGTCGAGCATGCCCTACGACGGATTTTTCGACGGTCAAATGCCGGACTTTCTGTGGCTCCGGCAAGCCCTGGAGGACAGGGGCTCAGGACTCGACAAACCCGCCGCGGTGATCGTGGAAACCGTCCAGGGCGAGGGCGGGCTCCGGGCCGCCCGGGCATCCTGGTTGCGGGGCCTTGCGGAGCTGTGCCGCCAGCACGAGATCCTGCTGATCGTTGACGATGTGCAAGCAGGATGCGGACGGACTGGAACCTTCTTCAGTTTTGAGGAGGCGGCCATTACTCCGGATATCGTCTGCCTGTCCAAGTCCATCTCTGGCTTTGGACTGCCTTTGGCACTGACATTGTTCAAACCCGAGTTGGACATCTGGAAGCCTGGCGAGCACAACGGAACATTCCGTGGGCACAACCCGGCGTTCGTCACGGGGGCAGCCGCCCTGGAACACTACTGGCAGGACGGCAGCTTCCAATCAAACGTCGCGGGACTCATTGCGCAGCTGCACGAAGGCCTCGAACAGATCGCGGCAGCCGTCGAAGGCGCCACCGTCCGTGGACGGGGACTGCTCGCGGGAGTCTTTTACCCCAACCCTGCGACGGCGGAGAAGATCGCGGCCGAATCGTTCGCCCGTGGCCTGCTCGTGGAAACGTCGGGACCGGAAGGCGAGGTCGTCAAAGCGATGCCGGCGCTGACTATCAGTCCTGCGGATCTGCAGAAGGGGCTCGATATTCTCGCTGCCGCGGCGGTCTCCGTGACCGGAGAGCCGGTGGTCTTGGGATCAACTGTTTAGGCATTAGCTGTAGGGGGCTCATAGGGGGAGTACCGCTCGCAAAAATCGAAGCAGATTTCGGGGAGAGAAATGGGTACCCGCAAAGCAATAGCGGTTTATGAGGGTGATCTAGTTGAAATCGACCCGGCGATTCGCCCGGGTAGCGTCATCGTACAAAAATTTGGTGGTTCGTCCCTGGCTGATGCCGCCGGCATCCTCCGTGCAGCTGAACGCATAGCCAAAACGCGGGCCAACGGATACCGGGTCGTGGCGGTAGTGTCCGCCATGGGGGACACCACCGACGAACTCTGCGACCTCGCCGCCGAGGTTTCCGCCCGTCCGCTTCCTGGTGACCTCGATGCCCTCCTGAGCATCGGCGAACTTGTGTCCTCGGCCCTGCTGGCGATCGCGCTCGCGGATCTTGGCCAGGTGCCGCGCACATTCACCGGCAGTGCGGCCGGCCTCATTACCGACAACATCCATGGCAAGGCACACATCACTGATGTCAGGCCGGACCGCGTCCGCACTAGCTTGGCCCACGGCGAAGTCCCCATCGTTGCAGGATTCCAGGGCAGGACGAAGAAACGGAACAAGGTGACCACACTCGGTCGCGGTGGCTCCGATCTCACGGCCGTCGCGCTCGCAGCGGCACTTGGGGCAGATATTTGCGAAATCTACACGGACGTCGACGGCGTCTACACCGCGGACCCCCGTGTCGTCCCGACAGCCCGAAAGATCGAAGTCCTCTCGAGCGAGGAAATGCTGGAGTTCGCGGCCTCCGGGTCCAAGGTGCTGCATCTGAGGTGTGTTGAATACGCCCGCCGGTTCGGTATCCCGATCCACGTCAGGTCCTCGTTCGTGCCGGACCCTGGGACGCTGATCCTGCCTGGCCTCGACCGCCATCCTGTGCACCAGCCCGCACGGGAGCAGCCCGAGGTGACCGGAGTAGCCGGAGTCAATTCGGCGTCGAAAATCACCGTCGTTGGAATTCCGGACGAACCGGACAGCATGGCGCGCATCCTCAGTGTGCTGTCGCGTTCCGGGGCGCACGTCCAGAAGATTGTCCACAACACGGCCAGCCCGGGCTCAAGCCGTTCCAACGTTGCCTTGATCGTTCCGGCAGCCCAGGCAAATTCCGCCCTGGCCGTGCTGCATGCCGAAAAGGCAACCATCGGATTCCGCGGCCTGCAGCACGACGGCCAGGTGGGAAGGGTGTCCGTCACCGGCCTGGGCATGCGGTCGTCACCGGAAATCTTCTGCACATTCCTCAAGGCCCTGTCCGACGCCGATGTGGACCTCGATCTCCTGGACATCTCCGAGACGTCCGTGGGGGCCATCACACAAGCTGACCGGCTCGCCGATGCCGAGCGGGCCGTCCGGCTGGCGTTTGGCATGGCTCCGGCGGAGGAGCACGCCGGAACGGGTCATTACGACAACCTCGCGCCCGCTGTTTACCCCCGGCCGGCCAACGGACTGCGATCTCTGGCAGGGATATGACCCCTGCCCGCAGGGTGGCAGAACCATGGCGCGTGACGTAAAGCGAAGGAGCGAAACGATGGGCAAAAGCGCGAGGACCGGCAGCGGCCCCACCCTCCCGCCGGAGCTGCGTGGCAAAATGTCGCTGAACGGCGGCTCGACGGGGGGAACAATCCTGACTTCGGCCGCGCCGGATCAGACGGCCCGCTGGCATCGAGGCGAACGGCTGGACCAGCTGTTCGAGGATCGCTGTGACCTCTTGCAGGATGAGGGGCTCGGTACGCAGGTCGCCGTCGATGCGGGCACCATCGTCTTGACGTATGCCCAGCTGGACGAGCGGGCTAATCAGCTCGCGCGGCATCTGCTGCTGTGCGGCGCCCGGCCCGGAGACCGGATTGCACTGCTGTTTGATCAGCCGTGGCGGGCCTACGTGGCGATGCTCGCCGTGTTGAAGATCCGTGCCGCCTATGTTCCCCTGGATCCGGGATTCCCTCCTGACCGGCTCAAGTACATTGTCGAAGACGCCGATGCCACAATGGTCCTGTCCCTGTCGCATTTGCGGGACCTGCTGCCTGAAGTGGCCGCTGTCACCGTGTGCCTTGATGATGTGCAGGATCAGGTCGACGCCAAGGACTCCTCGCGGCTGAACCGTAAGGACATGGGCGGAACCCAAGACGAACTGGCCTACATCATCTACACCTCGGGTTCTACCGGCAGGCCCAAGGGCGTGGCCGTGGAACATGCCAGCATCTGCAACTTCGTCCGGGTCGCCGCCGCGCACTATGGCATCCGGGCCACGGATCGCGTGTACCAGGGCATGACCATCGCATTCGATTTTTCGGTCGAGGAAATCTGGGTCTCGTGGATGGCCGGAGCCACCCTGGTGCCCAAGCCAAAGGGGCCCAACCTGCTTGGCGCCGACCTCGCCGAGTACCTGACCGAACATAAGATTACGGCCCTTTGTTGTGTTCCGACGCTGCTGGCGACCATTGACGAGGACCTGCCCGGCCTCAGGTTCTTGCTGGTCTCCGGCGAGGCATGCCCGAAAGACCTGGTCACGCGCTGGCACCGCCCGGACCGGCGCTTCCTGAACGTCTACGGGCCGACCGAGGCGACGGTTACCGCGACCTGGGCCCTGCTGGATCCGGACGGACCCGTCTCACTGGGCGTGCCGCTTCCCACGTATTCGGCGGTCATCCTCGACCCCGATGGGTGCCGTGCGCTGCCCCGCGGTGAATCCGGGGAAATAGGCCTTGCCGGAGTGGGCCTGGCACGGGGCTACGTGAACCGGCAGGACCTGACGGAGCGGGCCTTTGTCCCGGATTTCCTCGGGATCGACAATAATCCCTCCGGGCGGATCTACCGCACCGGAGACCTGGGCAGGATCAATGACCGCGGGGAACTGGAGTACTTCGGCCGGATCGACACGCAGGTCAAAATCCGCGGGTACCGGATCGAGCTGACTGAAATCGAATCCTGCCTCCTGCAGCTGCCCGGAATCGCGCAGGGGGTTGTTCAGACCTTCGAACCCGAGCCGGGAGTGGTGGAACTGGCCGCGTATTACACCCTCCGCCAGGACATCCAGAGCATTGATGCCCAGGATCTCCACCGGATGCTGCGCACCAGGTTGCCCGGCTACATGGTTCCTGCGTACTTCGAGGAGCTGGACGCCATTCCCATGATGCCCAGCGGCAAGGTGGACCGGAAGCTGCTGCCCCGGCCGGCGCGCAGGCTCAGCCTGGCTGCCGCCGGGTCCTACACCGCCCCGACAAACGACGCTGAGAAAGCCCTGGCCGGGCAGCTCGGCACAGTGCTGGGCCTCGAGAAGGTGTCCGTCGATGCGCACTTTTTCAACGACCTGGGCGCCGACTCACTGCTGATGGCGCACTTCTGCGCCCGCGTCCGGAAGGATACGGACCTGCCGTCGGCGGCGATGCAGGACATCTACGAAAACCCCACGGTCCGCCAGCTCGCCGAGTACCTCCAGGCTCTTCAGACCAGGCAACTCGAGTCGGCACTGGCCCATTCGACGCCGGAGGACGGTCCGGCGGCCCCCAAACCGGTGCCTCCGCCGAGCACTTTCCAGTTCGTCATGTGCGGAGTAGTCCAGCTGCTGATATTTCTGGGGTACACCACGTATGCGGCCGGCCTGCTGATTGTCGGCTACCAATGGACGTCCGGAGGAAGCAACCTGTTTGACATGTGGTTGCGGTCCATCGGTTTCGGCGCCGCCACATTCCTCGTCCTGTCCGTGACACCGATCCTCGTCAAGTGGGTCCTGGTGGGGCGGTGGAAGCCGGAGCAGATCCGAATCTGGAGTCCGGGGTACCTGCGGTTCTGGGCAGTGAAGACCCTGACCCGCGCTAATCCCATGGTGCTGTTCGTGGGCTCGCCTCTCTATGTGCTGTACCTGCGGCTCCTTGGGGCAAAGATCGGCAAGGGTGTGGTGATCCTCTCCCGGAAGGTGCCGGCCTGCCCGGATTTGTTTACGGTTGGCGACAACACGGTCATCCAGAAAAACTCCTCGTTCCTCTGCTACCGGGCACAGTCGGGCGTGATTGAGACCGGACCGGTGACGCTGGGCAACAATGTCCTGGTGTCGGAGAAGACCACCCTGGACATCGGCACGTCGATGGGGAACGACACCCAGCTCGGACACAGCTCGTCGCTGCAGACGGGGCAGGCCGTACCTGATGGACAAACCTGGCACGGATCGCCCGCGGCGCGCACCAACGCCGACTACCGGCGGGTCCCGGCCATGACCTGCAGCACCCGCCGGCGAGTCATTTTCAGCCTGCTCCAGCTCTTCAACCGGCTCGTCCTGGTGGTACCAGCCGCCGTCCTCGGGCTCGCGGCGCTCCTGCCGTCCTATCTTGGCAGCGGGCACCTGCAGCTGGGCAACCCGAGCTTCTTCCTCGACGTGGTTGGCGTGACGCTGGTGCTGTACGTCGTCGGCCTGGTCACGGGCCTGATCGTGGTGTTCACCGTCCCGCGTCTGCTCAACCGCTTCCTCAAGCCGGACAAGGTCTATCCGCTGTACGGTGTGCACTTCACCATCCAGCGGATGGTGTCCCGCATGTCCAATGTCAGGCTGTACAAAGATGTTTTTGGCGACAGTTCCTACATCGTGCACTACCTGCGGGCGCTGGGTTACAAACTCGGCAAAGTGCAGCAGACCGGATCAAACTTCGGCCCCACCCTGGCCCATGAGTCGCCGTACCTGAGCTCAGTGGGGACGGGGACCATGGTCGCGGACGGCCTCAACATGATGAACGCCGACTTCACCAGTACCTCGTTCCGCCTCTCGCAGGTCCGCATCGCCGGCCACAACTTCCTCGGCAACGCCATCACCGTTCCGATCGGATCCCGCGTGGGGGACAACTGCCTGCTGGCCACGAAGGTGATGATCCCGATCGACGGTCCGGTCCGGACGGATGTTGGCCTGCTCGGCTCGCCGCCCTTCGAGATTCCCCGGTCTGTCCAGCGTGATGCCCAGTTTGATGAAAAGAAGATGGAGGAGGCCAAGAACAGGGCCCTCCCGGCAAAGAACCGGCACAACATCCTGAGCATGGTGCTGTTCCTGGCAGTGCGCTGGGTCCTGCTGTTTATCGCCACGCTCAGCGGGGCCGTTGCCGTGTCCGCCTTCAGCGTCCTGGGTGTGTTGTCTGTCGCCGCCATGATGCTCGCCATGCTGGTGTTCCGGGTGCTCATCCTGGTGCTGGTGGAGCGCTCGGTCATGGGTTTCCGCCACCTGAAGCCGCAGTACTGCTCGATCTACGACCGCTACTTCTGGCGGCACGAACGGCTGTGGAAGCTGCTGGCCATGCCCGGGTTCAACGGGACGCCCTTCAAGCCCCTGATCTGGAGGATGCTGGGCGTCAAGGTTGGCAAGCGGCTCTACGATGCCGGCGCCAACATGCCGGAGAAGACACTCGTGACGATCGGTGATGACGGCGCCTTGAATGAGGGGGCAACCATTCAGGGCCACTCCATGGAAGACGGCGCCTTCAAGTCGGACCGCATCCGTCTCGGCGACCGGTGCACCGTAGGCGTGGATGCATGGATCAATTACGGCGTGACGATGCAGGACGGTGCCGCCCTGGGGGCCGATGCCCTGCTGATGAAAGGCGAAGACGTCCCGGAAAATGCAACCTACACGGGCAACCCGGCACGCGAGGTGATGATCCCCGCCAGCCCGGAGCCGCGCCGTGCCGGGACCATCGGTGCCGGGACCATCAGCGGGCCACGCCACCGGGATCCACTCGCCTCACAGGGCGGGCTCCTGAGGCTTCCGAGGGTGGCCCACGGGGCACACCGGTCAGCGCGGGCCACTACGCACTGACCGGGCAGGATCCCAGCCCCGGAGTCCCTAGTGAGATCCGGTTGGCAGGGGAGCGTCTTCGGGGAAGTCGTCCGGGAAGTCCTCGGACGCGGCTGCCGGTGCGGAGTGGCGACCGCGGGGCAGGGACTTCTGCAACGCCCTGCGCTCACGCCGTCCTTCCACGAGCCGGTACAGTACCGGCACCAGGATCAGCGTGAGGGCCGTGGAGGAGATCAGGCCGCCGATCACCACGATCGCCAGGGGCTGGGAGATGAAACCGCCGCCGCCGGTCAGGCCCAGTGCCATGGGCGTCAGAGCGAACACCGTGGCCAGGGCTGTCATGAGGATCGGGCGGAGGCGCTGGCGGGCTCCGTGCGTGATCGCCTCCGCCACGGCCATCCCGGGCTCGCCGTTGCGGGGCTGGCGGTACTGGTTGATGAGGTCAATCAGCACAATCGCGTTGGTCACCACGATGCCGACGAGCATCAGCATGCCGATCAGTGACGGCAGTCCCAGCGGCACCCCGGTTACCACGAGCAGGGCGATGGCCCCGGTGGCCGCGAACGGGATGGAGACCAGCAGGATCAGCGGCTGAATGAGGGATTTGAACGCAGCCACCATGATCACGTAGACGATCGCGACGGCGGCCAGCAGCGCGAGCCCCAGCTGCCGGAACGAATCGGCCTGCTGTGTCGTGGCGCCGCCGATCGTGGCGGTGACCCCCGGCGGCAGCTGGACCGACTTGAGGCGGTTCTGCACCTCGGTGCTGACCGCGCCGAGGTTGGCGCCCGACGGCGTCACGGAGATCCGTGCTGTGCGTTGGCCGTTGCTGGCGGTGATGGAGACCGGGACGTCGACCTGTTCCACGGAAGCGATGCTGCCCAGCGGCACGGTGCCGGCCGCCGTCGGGAGCGGGATCGCGCGGACAGCGTCGATGCTCGTGAAGCGGGTGCCGTCGCCAATCCGTACCGGGAAGTCGTTGGTGTCGATGCGGACTGTGCCGGCCGGGATCGGGCTGATCGTGGCGGCCAGGACCCCTGCCACGCGCTCTTCGTTCAGGCCGGCAGCGACGGCCTTGGCCCGGTCCACCTTGACCTGGACCACCGGCTGGCTGGCGGCCAGGTTGGTGGCCACCTCGCTGCTGCCGGGCACCCCGTCCATGGCCTTGACCATGGCGTCACTGGCGGCCCGGAGATCAGCCGTGGTGGCCGCCTTGAGGGTGATGTCCACGGTCGAGGACGTGCCGAAGCCGCCCTGCTGGGATCCGACGGTGATCTTGCCGGCGTCGCCGAGCTGGGCGAGCTGGCTGCGGACAGTGTCCTGGAGCTTGCCTTGGTTGGCCTTTTCGTCCGTCACCACCGTGAACGTCGAGTTCGACGCGCCGCTGGAGAGTAGGGCAGAGAAGCCGGTCTGGGCGTTGCCGGTGGTGGACTGGACGTCCTTGATCCCGTCGATGCCCCGCAGGACATCCTCAACCCGGATGGCCGAGGCGCTGGCCTCGGTGAGGCTGGTGCCGGCCGGCAGGACCTGCTTAACCGTCATGCTGTTCTCGCCGGAGCGGCCCAGCAGGTCGGTGGCGAGCAGGGGGGACATCGCCACGGTGCCGCCGAGCACCAGCGCCGCGGCGATCAGAGTGAGGACGGGGTGCCGCTGCGTTCCGGCGAGGACAGGCAGGTACCCGCGCTGCAGGAGCGTGCGCTGCTCGGCCTCATGCGCCCTGGCAGCAACGCCAGCGCCAGAACCGGTGCCAGAACCAGAACCAACGCCAGAATCAGCGCCAGCGCCGGCGGCAGAATCAGCGCCGGCGCCGGCGGGCGTGCGCAGGAACCAGTACGCCAGCACCGGCACGATGGTCAGGGAGACCAGCAGCGAGGAGATCAGGGCGATGGTCACCGTCAGGGCGAACGGCCGGAACAGCTCGCCGGCCAGATCACCGACGAAGGCTATCGGCAGGAAGACGGCCACAGTGGTCAGTGTGGAGGCCGTGATGGCTCCGGCCACCTCGCGGATGGAGGTCAGGATCGCCGTGATCTTGGTTTCGCCGTAGCTCAGATGCCGTTTGATGTTTTCGATGACCACGATCGAGTCGTCCACCACGCGTCCGATCGCGATGGTGAGCGCGCCCAGGGTCAGGATATTCAGCGAGTAGCCGGTGGCCGAGAGGCCGATGAACGTGATCAGCAGGGACAGCGGGATGGACACGGCCGTGACAAGGGTGGAGCGCACGGACATGAGGAACACCAGGATCACGGCGACGGCGAAGCCCAGGCCCAGCAGGCCCTCGGTGGTGAGGTCCTTGATCGATTTCTCGATGAACGGCGCCTGGTCGAAGACCGGGGTGAACTTGGCGTTGGAGCCAAGCTCGGCCTCCAGCTGCGGGATGGCGGCCTTGACCGCGTGGGAGATCCCAACCGTGTCGCCGTCGGGCTTCTTGGTCACGGACAGGGCGAGGGTTTCCTTGCCGTTCGTGCGTGTGATGGACGTGCGGGCGTCCTCGACCAGGCTGACGTCGGCCACGCTGCCAATCGTCGCCGCATCGCGGGCCGAGCCCAGCGGGAGGGCCTTGATGGCGTCGAGGGAATCCACCGGGCTGCCGATCTGCAGCGAGAGGGTCTTGCCCTGTTCCTCGACGGTGCCGGCCGGAACCAGCGCACCGTTGTTCTTCAGTGCGTCACTGATGGACTGGAGATTCGCGCCCGACGCCGCCAGGTCCCCGGGGCGCGGCAGGATCCGGATGTGCTCGGTGGCGCCGCCGGTGACGTCGGCGCCCCTGACGCCGTCGAGCTTCTGCAGCCGGGGGACACTGAGCCGGGCGAGGTCGGCGTTCAGTTCGCTGAGCGGCTTGTCCGAGGACACGGCCAGGAACACGATCGGGAAGTCGCTGATGCTCCCGGCGATCGCCTGCGGCTGGACGTCCTTGGGCAGGGCCTGCTTGGCGTTGGAGATGGCGCGGTCGATCTGGTTCCGCGCGCGGTCCAGGTTGGTGCCGTACGTGAACGCCAGGGTGATCTGGGAGACACCGTTCCGCGAGGTCGAGGACGTCGACTCCAGGCCCTCGACGCCGTTGAGCGCCGTTTCCAGCGGAGCGCTGATCTGCTTGTCCACGACTTCCGGCGACGCGCCGGGCATCGAGGAGATGACCGTGATCTGCGGGAACTCGATGGACGGAATGAGCTCCTGCTTCAGCGAGGACATCGTGATCACACCGAAAACCGACGCGAACACCGTGATCAGCGCGATCAGGGCCCGGTTGGCGAGGGACAGCTTTGCGAGCCGGAACATCTCATGGTCTCCTGGTGGGTCGGCGACGTCCTGCACTGCAGGCCATCAAAGCGCAGGGACGTCAAAGAGTTGCAGCGGTCCCAAACCAGCAGTGTAAACCAGCCGCCGCCCCGCCCCGGACTTAGTTGTGGGCGGAGACCTGTTCGAGTTGCAGCGTCTTGGCCGTCTCGGCCTCCAGCTGTGCGGCGAGCTCAGGGTTGTCGTTGAGCTTGATGCCGTAGCCGGGCATCATGTCCTTGAGCTTGGACTGCCAGCCCTTGAAGTTCTTGGGGAAGGACTTCTGGAGCAGTTCGATCATGATCGGCACGGCCGTGGACGCGCCCGGGGACGCGCCAAGCAGGGCGCCGATGCTGCCGTCGCGTCCGGCAATGACCTCGGTGCCGAACTGCAGCACGCCGCCCTTCTTCGGGTCCTTCTTGATGATCTGGACCCGCTGGCCGGCCGTGATGAGCTCCCAGTCGCCGTCCTTGGCCTCGGGGTAGTACTCCCGCAGGGCCTCGACCTTGTCGCCGTGGCGTTTGGCGACTTCCTTGACGAGGTAGGCGGTGAGGTCCATGTTGTCCTTGGCCACGGCCAGCATCGGGATGATGTTGGAGGGGCGGATGGACAGCGGCAGGTCCAGGTAGGAGCCGTTCTTGAGGAAGTTGGTGGAGAACCCGGCGTAGGGGCCGAACAGCAGGGAACGCTTGCCGTTGACGTAGCGGGTGTCCAGGTGCGGCACGGACATGGGCGGGGCGCCGACCGATGCCTGGCCGTAGACCTTTGCGCTGTGCTGGGCCGCGAGGCTCTCGTCGGTGCAGCGGAAGAACTGGCCGGAGACCGGGAAGCCGCCAAAGCCCTTGCTTTCCGGGATGCCGGAGGCCTGGAGCAGGTGCAGGGCGCCGCCGCCGGCACCCACAAACACGAACTTCGCGTGGATGGAGCCGTGTTCGCCGCTCTCGGGGTGCTTGAGCGACAGGTCCCAGCCGCCGTCGGACGCCCGCTTGATGTCGCTGACGTTGTGGCCGTAGTTGATTTCCACGCCGTTGTTGCCCAGGTAGGTGGTCAGCTCCCGGGTCAGGGCGCCGAAGTCGACGTCGGTGCCCTCGGCGGCACGGGTTGCCGCGACCCGCTGCTTGGGGTCGCGGCCCTTGACGATCAGCGGGGCCCACTTGGCGATCTGGGCGTGGTCCTCGGAGTACTCCATCGAGCGGAACAGCGGGTTCGGCTTGAGTGCCTCGTAGCGGGTGCGCAGGAACTTGGTGTGGTCCTCGCCGATCACGAAGCTCATGTGCGGAACGGTGTTGATGAAGCCCTTGGGGGAGCCGATCAGGGAATTCGAGACCAGGTGGGACCAGAACTGGCGGGACAGTTGGAACTGCTCGTTGATGTTCAGGGCCTTGGCGGGGTCCACCGAGCCGTCTTTGGCTGCGGGGGAGTAATTAAGCTCACACAGGGCGGCGTGGCCGGTGCCGGCGTTGTTCCAGGGGCCGGAGCTTTCCAGTCCCGGCTCGTCGAGCTTCTCGAACAGGGAGATGGTCCAGTTCGGCTCGAGCTGCTTGATGAAAGCACCGAGAGTGGCGCTCATGATGCCGCCGCCAATCAGGACGACGTCGGCATGTTGGGTCTTGGAAATGAAAGTCACAATCAGTCTCCGATAGCAGCGGCTCTGGCTGTCACAGAATATCCCGCACCGCCCACTAACTGAAATTGGCCCCGGGCGTCAAGGCTTTAGCTCGACCTTTGTGAAAACTTCATTAAGCACCGGGGACGCCGGGTACTTCAGGACCCTGTCTGAGAGCGCCAGGGCGGAGATCGGGTACGCGATGGGAACCGCCGGCACCGTGGCCGCGATCTGGGCATTGATCGTCTGGTATTCGGACGTGCGGTCCTTGCCGTCCGGCAATCCCCGGGCCCGGGCGATCTTGGAGAAGACCTGGGGATCCTGGTAGCCGAATTCGCCGGTGTTCTCGCCAAAGAGCGGGCCCACGAAGTTGTCAGGGTCCGAATACGAGCCGTTCCAGCCGAGCAGGTGCAGGGCGTGGTCACCCGGGGAGGTGACCTTCTGCAGGTAGCCGTCGGCCCAGTCCACGGGCACCGGCTTGATGTTGAGTCCGACGGCGGTCAGTTGCCGGCTGATTTCGGCGTACACCTTTTCGGGCGTCGGCAGGTAGGGCCGGGTGACGTTGAGCGGATAGTAGAACTTCAGCTCCTCGCCCTTGTAGCCGGCTTCGGCGAGAAGTTCCTTGGCCTTGTCCGGGTTGTAGCCGAGCGCGGCGGCGTTGTTGTTGAAGCCGCTGAGCTTGGGCGGAACAAACTGGGACGCCTGCGCTGTGTTGTCGATGAAGAAGCGTCGGATCAAGGTGTCCTTGTCCAGCGCCATCTCGATCGCCTGGCGCACCTTGAGGTTCTGCAGGATGGGGATTTCCTGGTTCATGCCCAGGTACATGACGGAGAAGGGATCCCGCTGGATGATCTGTTTTCCGCTCTTGACCAGCTGGTCGAAGTTGCCGACGGTGACGGCGTCGTAGGCGTCGATCTTGCCGTCCAGCAGTGCCTGCATCCGGGTCTGCGGGTGATCGTAGGTCACGAACTTGATGGTTCCGATCTGTCCCTTGTCCCCCCAATAGTCCTTGTTGCTGTTCAGGGTGACGCTGCCAGGGTCCCAGGAGTCGAAGACGTACGGTCCGGTGCCCACCGGGTGGAGGCCGTAGGCGGACACCGGCTGGCCGCCGCGGCTCTGGTCCAGGACGTCCGCGTGCTGCGCGGCAAGGGCCTTGGGSGAAGAGAYCGCGAAGGCGGGGAGGGTGAGGGCCTGGAGAAATCCCGTGAAGGGCTGGGTCAGGTCGATCCGGACATTGTCCGGAGCCACAGCGGTGCAGCCCTTGTAGATGGACAGGGGCGCCTGGTCCGCATGGGCCTTGAACACGCCCTTGAACGTGGTGCCGCTGGCCTCCTGGCGGAGGGCAGGAGAGAAGTTGAACCAGCGGTTGAAGTTGGTGCAGACGGCGGCGGCATCGAACGGCGTCCCATCCTGGAAGGTGACGTGCTCGCGCAGCTTGAACCCGTAGGTCCGGCCTTCATCGCTCTGGGACCACTCCGTGGCCAACAGCGGCGTGGGCTCGCCGGTGGTCTGGTCGACGCCCACAAGCCCCTCCAGGACCTGCCGGGTGACGCGATAGGACTCGACGTCGGAGACAAGGGCGGGATCGAGGCCCAGCGGATCCGAGCCGGTGCCGAAGGTGAACGTGGCGGTGGGCGCCGCGGCAGGAGCGGATGTGGGGGTCGCGGAGCTGGGTGCCGGGCCGAGGTTGCCCGTGCAGGACGCGAGCGGGAACACAAGGAGTGCGGCCCCGATGCCGGCGGCAATCCGCCGCATTGTCCTGCTGGGCACTGTACTGCTGGGCACTCGAGAATCACCTCTGGGGAACTGGTTGGGCCGCCGGCTGCGGAACAGCCCCAGTCTAGTTGACAGCGGAGTCCGCCAGCTTTTGTGGCGCACCGGCACGCGCAGCACGTGCTTGCCAAAAGCGAAGGCCCGCACCTTCTGGTGCGGGCCTTCGCTTCTCCTATTGGTCCAGGGAGTCAGGCTGGAGCCGGGACAGGAGTGCTTGAGTCTGACTACTTGGGCATCAGGACAGAGTCGACCATGTAGACCGTTGCGTTGGCGGTCTGGACGCCGCCGCAGACAACGTTGGCGCCGTCGACCTTGAGGGCGTCCTTGGTGCCGGTAACGGTCACCGAACCGCCTTCTACAGTCTTGTGGGTGCCGACGATCTGGTCCGGGGTGATCTTGCCCGGGACCACGTGGTAGGTCAGGATCTTGCTCAGGGTGGCGTCATCCGTCTTCAGGGCCTCGATCGTGGCCGGGTCGATCTTCTTGAAGGCGTCATCCGTCGGGGCGAAGACAGTGAATTCGCTGCCGTTCAGGGTGTCGACCAGGTTGACTTTGGGGTTGAGCTTGCCGGAAACGGCGGCGGTCAGCGTGGTGAGGATCGGGTTGTTGGAGGCGGCGGTGGCTACCGGGTCAAGGGCCATGCCCGATACGGAGCCGGCACCGCTCGGAACCTGGGCGGCGTAAGCTGCGCAGCCGGGGCCGACGAGGTTGGCGGCCGGATCCATGGCTGCGGCGGAGGCGGTGGCCGACGGCGCCATGCTGGATGCCGACGGCGCGGCGGACGGTGCCGCAGAAGACGGTGCCGAGGAAGCGGAAGATCCGCCACAGGCCGTGAGGCTGAGCATAGCGGCAGCTGCGATACCTGCAACGGCGAACGTGGTGCGCTTGATGTTCTGCATTTTGGTTTCTCCTTTATTGTGCCGAATGTTGCCTGCGGCGGACGTTGCCGCTGTGGCCTTTCCCGACTGTTGGGCACCGACCCTTGGTTGGTGTCTCAATGGGTATTCGGCTGCTCGGAGGAAACGGATGGGTGGGGAATTGAAATTCTTTTTGAACACCCCCGAATGCCCTGAAAACCGCTGGAAAACACGAGAACCCCGGTCCGAAGACCGGGGTTCTCTCTGTGTGCGCAAGGGGGGACTTGAACCCCCACGCCCGAAGGCACAGGAACCTAAATCCTGCGTGTCTGCCAATTTCACCACTCGCGCGCGGCGCCGTCGTCGTCCGGGAATTGAACCCCGGAGCCTGGCGCCAGGCTCCATTGTACCTATTACCCGGGACCTATTACCCTCACGCTTTACTGGTGCGGCGTACGGCGTAGGTCAGGCGTCCAGCTTCAGGTCGCGGCGAAGTTTGGCTACGTGCCCGGTGGCGCGGACGTTGTACTGCGCGAGGGCGACACGCCCCTCGGCGTCGACGACGATCGTGGAGCGGATGAGGCCCTGGTAAGTCTTGCCGTAGTTTTTCTTCTCGCCCCACGCCGCATACGCGTCGGCGACGGAGTGGTCCTCGTCGGAGAGCAGCGGGAAGGTCAGGCCTTCGGCGGCCGCGAACGCGGCAAGCTTTCCGACGGGGTCGGGGGAGATGCCCACCACGTCATAACCGGCGGACTGCAGGGAGGCGAGGGAATCCCGGAAGTCGCACGCCTGCTTGGTGCATCCCGGGGTGGAAGCCGCCGGGTAGAAGTAGATCACGGTCTTCCGGCCCCGGAAATCGCGCAGGCTGACGTCCTGTCCTTCGGCATTCTTGAGGGTGAAATCCGGTGCTGTGGCACCGGCGATGAGTCGCTCAGGCACGGGGGTCTCCTAGATGGGTTGGGCCGCAATACGGGCTGACCATCCAGCGTAGTGAGGCGATCGGCCCACGACGAATCCGCTGCTCGCTATACTCTTGGGTATGCCTGATATGGATCGCTGGCCCACGGGCCGCCTATTGTCCACGGCAGCACGTCTCGTAGAACACTCCTGGAACGAAAAATTGGGGGCCATTGGGCTGACCCATGCCGGGGTGATCGCCATGGAGGTGCTCTCGGCGAATGGGCCGATGACGCAAGCCCAATTGGCCCAACTCGTGCGGGTCCAGGCCCAGACCATGGGCAAGACGCTGAGTCGCCTGGAAGCGCACGGCCACATTTCGCGGCAGCGCAGCGCCTCTGACAGGCGCAGCCATGTGGTGTCGCTGACTGACCAGGGACGCCAAGCCGTGACAGCGGCCGCCGACATGGAACGCTCGGTGCTCGCCGCGACGCCCATTGACCCCGACGTGCTGCGCCAGGAACTCCAGGCCGTGGTCAGGGTGCTGGCAACAAGGTCAACTTCCGTGGAGGCCAAGGCCATCGTCACGTCCGCGGACCCGGCCGCCGCGGCCAATCCCGGTGCCGCGGCCGAGGCTGCCCCGCTTAACTAGCCGCTTATTAACTAGCCGCTTAGATTGTCACGGCCTGGTTCGCCAGGGTGGCCACGAGGGCTGACATCTTGAGGCCCGTGAGCACCACTGTGAGCAGGGTGACGCCGATCATTGCCCAAAGCGGGGCGAGCCCGCGCCGCGGCGCCACCTCATGGACTATCACGGAGCGGCCGATCACGTAGAGCGCAAGGCTGAGGAACACCCATGCCCAGTGGAACGGACGGACCACGCCGTCCTTGCGAAGCCTGTCCCAGTCCAGGTACGCCAGGAGCGCGGACACGCCATAGAGCACGAAGCTCGTGGCCACCAGGATGAAGTAGGGAGCCGTGAAGATCGACGCCGGATCGAGCGTCTGGATCTGGCGGGGGCCCACGGTGCGCAGCCGGAATACCGGGTTCCAGAACATGAGCAGAATGAGCGACACGAGCGGAAGGGCCACAATGGTCCAGATGTACGCGTTGTAGACCGGTGTCTTGTCACTGATGCGCCTCCGCGGTGCCACCAGGCCTTGGGGCGGTGTCGCCTGGAACTGGCCTGCGCTCAACTGTCCGGTCCACGCCGTCCCGTTCCACCACCGAAGCCGGCCGGAGCCCGCGGGGTCTGGATACCAGCCGGGGCCAGGGGATGAAGCATTGGGCGGGACGGTCATGGCGTTTCATCCTTTGCGGCGCGGCGCGTTCGCTTATTCAACGCACTCTTCGGTTCTGGCTAGGTGCACATCTAGGACAGAGAGTACATGGGCGCGGCCGCAACGGCGGGTCAAGGGCCCGTCAGCGGCGGTGGCCGGTGTTGTCAAGGCCGACGAAGTGCGACAGGCCACTGGTTCTCCCGCGCCGGAAATCCCTGAGGGCCCTTTCGGACTCGGCGTTCGAGACTGTGCGCCGACGCCTGGATTTGTGCCGCACGTCACGGACAATGGTCGCGATCACGACGAGTGCGGCCGCGCCGCCCAGGATAAGCAACTCCATGGTTCCCCCTTGTGTTGGAGCGTTTGTCGATTCTAGCCGCGGGCCATGGCGGCCGGTAGGGGACCGGGACGTCTGGAGGATCCCCTTGAAGGCCTGTCACCCACGCGGAAATGTCCAGCACCGAAGTATCGACGCGCCACCGCATCGGGAGGACGATTAAAGGGCCACACCATCAAGGAGGTCAATGATGTGCTACCCGTACAACAGGGATTTCCGGCGGGACACCACGAAGGATGCCGCGCGGGAAACTGAGGAACGCCCGGAGCCCCGGGTGGAGGCAAAGGAATCCAGGTTCTGGGGCTTCCCGCGCCGCAGCAAGGAGTTCACAGTCGAAGAGCCGGAGACAGTGGTCGACCGGCCCCGCGAGAAGGTCTAAGGACACGATGTGACCCGACCGGCCGCTGAACCACACATTTAGCTGAGACAGTGAAAATGTGGGTTCGGCGGCCGCTTCATGGCCGGGCCGGCCGGCGGAGGCCAATCGCCGCGGAGAGCCCAAGCAGGAGGCCACTGACCGCCAGCAGGGATCCGGCGACGCCGATCTGCCCGTCCGGTCCGGGATCACCAGGGCCGGCCGCGTTCGGCGGCTGCTCCGCTGAGGGGCCCGGACCCTGCCCCGCATCCCCGGTCGGGGACGCAGTCGTCCCCGACCCGGGAGCAGGCGTGGCCGTAGCCGGGACGGACGTCGTCGCAGGTTGAGCAGGCTTGCCTTCGCCCGCCGTCGAATCCTTGGGGCCGGAGGTTGGTGTCGCGGGTACCGGCGCGGGCTGGGCGGGTTGCCCTGCGGACGATGTCTGTGACGGCGCCGGAGGCGGAGCGGCCCCGGAGGGTGACGGCGAGGCGCCGCCCGGACCCTTCGGGCTGGGCGCAGGGGAGGCAGGCGGCGGACTCGGCGTCGGCGAAGACGGACAGAACTTCACCGGGAGAAGGCCGGCCGGCCCACAAGGATCGGCCACTGCGGGCAACGCCAGAACGAGCGGCGCTGCCGCGAGCACCAGTGCCACGGCGGATGTGTATGAGGCCTTCCGGATGGAGTTCATCCACACCATCGTATGGTTCCACCGACGGCCGGCAGGGAATCTCAACCCGGTGAGGCTCCTTTTCGCTGACAAAAGGAACGGCAGGGGCCCGGCGGCCACGGTGGTCGCCGGGCCCCGAATAGCGGTGGGCGCTAGCGTTGTCCGGGCGCTCCAGGCTCCTGTGGGTACGGCGGCTGCACCGGCTGTCCCTGGGGCGGGTACAGCCCCTGCTGCGGGTACTGGCCTTGCTGCGGCGGGTACAGCCCCTGCTGCGGGTACAGCCCCTGCTGCGGTGGGTAAGGCTGGCCCTGGGCGTAGGGGAGCGGAGCAGGTCCCTGTGGCTGTTGCACCGGGGCGTATGGCGCCTGCATGGGCATCCGGGCGAAGGTGGCCTTCCTGTCCTCCTCCCGTGCCCTGGCGCGGGCTTCGACGGCCCGCGCGGAGAAGAAGCGCTGGTGCCCGAGGTACACGACGACGAAGAGTCCGACGGCCACGGAGAAGAACGCTACTGCCGTCACGCCGGACGTCAGGCCGCGCATCAGGCCGTAAATGAGGGTCAGCATGCCGCCCACGAGGAACCCGCCGGCGAACAAGGGCTTCCTCGACTCCGTCCAGATGCTGGCCCCCAGGATCAGGAGGGCGGAGGCGAGCGCCGCGATGGTCACGTTCCGGTTGTAGTCGTGCACCGCGGACTGATGGGCTTCGATGGCCGCCTGCCGGGCCGCGGAGTCGAGATTTACCATGGAGGACAGTTCGGGGGCCGGATAGAAGGTGGCGATGCCGAGGCCGACGAAGAGCACGATGATGATGCCCAGGCCGATCGAGTATAGGACGCGCAGGGATTTTTCGGTCATGGCCCTATCATGCGTAGGCAATCAGGCGGAGTGGGGCAGGCGCGCCTTTTGCTGGGGCTTCCTTCTGTGTGCGGCGGCCGGCCTCATACGTCAGCTTGCGCGCGGCCCGATCATGTCCAAAGTGTACCCGTCCGGGTACGCGGACAGGCTGCCGCCGGGCACAAATTTGGGCTCGGGCGGCAAGGGGCGCCGCCTGGCCTTGAGAGCCTGGAACCGCAGCACCGCGTTGAAAGGTAGGCGCAGCGCCGCCGGGGCAGGTTTCAGACCCAGAGCAACGGCGACCTGGGGTTTGTCCATCATCAGCGCCAGGACGGTCGGGGTGAACCGGCGAAGCCAGGTGGGGAAACGTCTGGCGAGGGCCTCGGCCGTCGCCTCGAGCAGCATTGCACCCTCGGGGCTCGGGCCCATGTCCCGGTCCTCGTACTCGTCCAGGAACCGTTCCGCCTCCGCGAAGGTGGCCGGGACGCCGTCGAGCCCCATCTGCCGGCCCAGCTCGGCGTAGAAGTCCGTGGCGGCCCGCTTCTCCAGCTCGGTCAGCCGGCGCCAGCCGTGACGATCGGCCCAGCGCAATGGCAGGACAAGCATGGTCGTGAGGACGTAGACGAAGTCGTCCTGGGTGCCGGGCACTCCCTTGTGTACCCGGCGGAGCAGCTCAATCATGGCCTGGCTGCGTTCGTGGGCGAAGCCGTTGGCGATGATCTCGTGGATGACGATGCCGGTGTCGTAGGAGCGCTTCATTGGCCGGGACTTCATCTCCCCGGTCGCCGCCAGGGTCCGGGCTGTGGAGGGGATGGCGAAGTTGCGGTAATAGGCGACGAAGAAGCCCGAATGGATTTCAGCCTTGAAATCGAAGAGGACCATGTTCCGGTAGATCCCGTACATGTCCGTACCGCTAGGTCCTGTTTGGCGGGTCGGGTGCGTCAGAAGGTGCATGGGGGCTTTCTGTAGCTGCCGCAGGTTATGCCCGGGCAGGGGAGACATGGAGTTTTGATTCGACGGCGAGCACGTAGCTGCGCTCCTCCGCGGTCAGGAAGGTCGCCGAAGTGCCGGCAGCGAGCTCGGCGTCCCAGATTTCGACAATCATCCGGTGCAGCCGGTCCTGAACCGGTGCCTGGGGGTCGGCCTCAAGGGTCCGGTCAAGAGATGTGCTCTGCAGCGCTTTGGCCCGGATGGACTCGACGCGTGCGAGGGTTTCGGTGTTCCAGCGGTGCTGGTTTCTGCGGCCGGTCCGGCCGGCAACCGCCGGGATCGTGAGTCCGGCGCCGGCCAGGACGGTCGCGACCAGTTCCAGCTGGTGGTAGGGGAAGTCAGGCCTGACCAGTACGGCCAGGAACGTCAGGTGTCGGGACAGCAGGGAGAGGCACATCTCGGCCATCACCAGGAAGCCCATGATGCAGCCGGCGCCAAGCATGGAGAATCCGACTCGGAACGAGGGGCTCATTCGCGGGACATAGCGGAAGCAGATCACAGCAATTTCCGCGCTCATCGAGCAGATGAAGAGGGTGAGCATCAGTGAGAAAAGGAGCGCCGGGAAGCGGTTCTCGTAGATGCCCCAGGCGGGGGTTGTGGTGGTGGGACCGGTGAGGAGGAAGAACGCTGTTTGCAGGGTCAGCGTGAGCGTCAGAGGCAGGGACCGCGTCCACCAGGACCGGCGACCGCGGACTTCCGGGGCGATGGCGGCGAATGCAGCGAGGCGCAGGTACCAGAGAGAGATGATCATCAGGGAGTTCAGGACCAGTTTGACCAGGTTCATCCCGCCCAGGGCCGTGTCGACGGGGACGTAGACAATCGGGGACATGAGCAATGAGCCCATGCCTCCGTACACGGCACAGGAGAGCACCAGGTCGGTCCGGTTGCGACGCAGTGCGGGAATGCGGGCAACGGCGAGCAGGACCAGGGCTCCGGCCATGAGGAGCTGCGTCATCCGAAGACCGCCCCGAAGTTGCCCGGCTGCGTGTCAGGCTTCCGGCGGGAGTGGCGGATGCGGGACGCGAGCCGGTCCGCGAGGAGTTCGGCCGTCACCTCGAGCTCGTCGAAGAAGTCGGTTCGCTTGAGGGCTGTGACGACGCGCTCCGGGTCGAGGTCCGGGAAGAAGGCGCTGGCGTAGCCGTGTGACAGGACTTCCTGTTCGTGACGGAGGATCATATGCGCGAACTCGTGGAGCACGATCTGCTGGCGGTGCACCTCCGATGCGGCCCTGGCATGCAGGATGAGATCCATGTCGTCCAGCCCGAACCACAGGCCGCAGACCTTGTCCGTGGGGGTGTTGTTGATGGGCTTGATGACGATCCGGCGTCCCCTGGTGGCCTCCAGATGGGCCTGGATGGAATGCATGGAGACTGGCTCATGAAGCCGCAGGCCCTCTTCCTCATTCCGCGCTCGCTCGCGGGCGACACTGTAGTCCATGGGCGCTGATCCTTGGGATGGTCCAATAGGGTTGGGAGTTCTCCTCCTCCAATGGAGGAGCGTATCAGTCCTGCTCAGCGACCTGCCCGGTGACCTGTGTGTCGGAAGTAGTGAAGTTCCTCCCTGCCAGGACGCATCTGACGCACCCGGGATTTACACACGTTTTGTCCCATTAACCCAGATATCCCCTCGGAGGGATCAGGGCAAAAAGAAAACCCCGCCTTCACCGGCCGTTAGGCTGGTGAAGACGGGGTTTCTCTATGGTGCACCCCCCGGGACTCGAACCCGGAACCCATTGATTAAGAGTCAATTGCTCTGCCAGTTGAGCTAGAGGTGCATCTGTTGTTTTCGTTCATCGTGGGCTTTTTATTTCCCGCGTTGTTCTCCGCAACGACATGAAACTCTACACGAGTTTGGCTGTCGTGTGAAATCGAGCGGCGCGGGATGCCTGCGGCTAGCCGGGAAGGTCCAAAATCAGCGCGAAATCAGGGTTTTGGTTGTTGATGAGGAGCCACAGCCGGCCGTCAGGGGCGAGCGAAACGTTCCGGACCCGGCCGTACTTTTGCGTGAAATAGCTCACAGGTTCGTCGGCGAATTCGCCCCGGAGGGGAACAACCCACAATCTTTGACCGCGCAGGGCACCCAGGTAGGCAGTGCTGCCGACAATTTCGAGGCCGCTGGGTGACGAATCCGCCGTCGACGGCCACACCACCTTGGCGTCCAGGAAGCCGGAGCGGTGCGGGGCACCTGTCACCTCCGGCCAGCCGTAGTTGCCGCCCGGCACTATCAGGTTGAGCTCGTCGTTGACGTCGGGGCCGAATTCGCTGGCCCAGAGCCGGCCGGCGCTGTCCCAGGCAAGTCCTTGCACGTTCCGGTGGCCAAGGCTGTAGACCGGGTTATCGCCAAACGGGTTTCCCGGTGCCGGCCGGCCGTCTGCTGTGAGGCGGAGGATCTTTCCGCCGAGCGCCCTGCTGTCCTGTGGCTGCTCGCGGCGCTGGGAGTCGCCCGTCCCCACATACAGGAAGCCGTCCGGTCCAAAGCGGATTCGTCCGCCGTTATGCGTTCCGGCCTTCGGAATGCCCGTGAAAACTGTCTCCAGGGCACCGAGCTCCAACCGGCCGTCACGCTCCTCCAGCCGCATGCGGGCGATCCTGTTGTCCGTCGCCGCGGTGAAGTAGGCGTAGAGATACCGGTCCGCGGCAAAGTTTGGCGAAAGGGCAAGGTCCAGGAGGCCGCCTTCTCCGCCGGGTACGACGCCGGGCACCTGGCCAAGCGTTCCCAGCGCCCCGCCGCTGACGGTCCGGAGCAGTGCGGTGTCGCGTTCGGAGATGACCGCGGTGCCGTCGGGAAGGTAAACCGTGGACCACGGCAGGTGCAGGCCGTCGATCCGGCCCGCAACCTTGGGCTCGCCCGCTGCGCCGGCTGTGGCGGTCGCGGTGCGGTCTCCTGGCTGAACCACGGGAGGGGAGGTGCCGCTGCCAGTACAGGCGCTGAGGAAAAGCAGGACAACAATCAGGGCAGTCACCCGGGCCGTTGCCCTCACAGGGAAGCTTGGGGGCGTAACCAAACTGCGGGGCGCCTCAGGACCGGACGCCGGCCCGGACGGCCAGCTACTGCCGGGTCCGGCGCGGAGGCCGAAAGCCGGCTGCTTCGGCATGAGCGGCCGAGAGGAACCACACCTCTGCCCGAGTTTCCTCATACGAAGGACTGGTCTCGTCGTGGTAGACCATCGACGATGCATTGCCCTTGACTGTGAAGCCCTCAGGACCACTCCCATCGGCCGCCGGTGCCGCTGATCCTTCACCATAGGGCTGCTCAGTGGCCAGGTGGCCGGTGGGCTCGGCCGTGTGGCTGGCGGAGGCCTCCGCCGCCGCGGACGAGGCGGCCATCTGCCGGGTTTCTGCGTCAGCGAGGGGCGCTGCCGGAGCCTCGGGGACGGGGGCTTCAGCCATCGCCGGTTCCGGCGTGCTAATGCCAGTGCCAGTGCCAGTGCCAGTGCCAGTTCCGGTGTCCGCGGCGGTTCCAGTGGCCTCGTCCTCGCCCGGTTCCGCGGCTGCCGATTCTGCTCCGGGCAGGGTCGGCGCGTGGGGTTCGGTGTATTCGGGATGGTGGACGGGGAGGCCCTCCGCTGGAGCCGTTTCCGCGGCCGCTCCGGGTTCGGCTCCCGCCGCAACGTGTGCGCCGCGGGTCGGATCGATATGGGCCGGGGCGGCATGCGCATCCGACGGCGGAGCAGTTTCGGACCACTGCGTCTCCCATTCGGCGTTCTCCGGGGTTCCGGCCGCTTCTGCGGCTGGTCCGGCCGCCGGCTCGCTCCAAGGCGCGGCTGCGGCCGTCGCGGCTGCTTCCGGCGCCACCAGAGGGGCCGCCTCGGGCTCTGCCTCCTCCGGGGCAGCCGCAGCCGGCTCGGGCGCTTGCGCCGCAGCCGACGCCGCCATGGCAGCCGCGGGACCGGCCGCCGCCGTCGAACCGGCCACCGCTTCGGAATCGGCCGCCGCGGTCGGGCTGGCCGCAGAGCCGGAAGCGGCACCGGTGCCTGCGGCGGATCCGGAGTCTGCGCCCGGGCGGCTCTTCTTGCGGTTCAACAGCCACCAAACCACAGCGACCACCACGATGATGACGACGAGCCAGACGATCCAGTCCATAGCAGAGCCTTTCAGTCCAAGTTCAGTCCGTATTCAGCCTATGAAGCATGGGTGCCGATGCTTGACGTTACGTCCGGGCGAAGCCGGCTGTCCAGCAATCAACCGTGCTCCGACGTGTAGCCTCGCCTCATGGATTTCAAGCGACTGCAGATTCTGCGCGAACTCGCAGACCGCGGCACGGTCGGGGCCACAGCGGAGGCCATGAAGGTCACGCCGTCGGCCGTATCGCAGCAGCTCAAGACCCTGCAGGAAGAACTGGGTGTAGTTCTCGTGGAGAAGTCCGGCAGGGGAGTGCGGCTCACGGAGGCAGGACTGGCCATGGCGGGCGCCGCTGCCGACGTCTCGACGGCCATGGCGCGGGCCGAAGCGACGATCGACACGTACCGGCGCGGCTGGCAGACGCGGGTGGTGGCGGCCTTCTTTCCCAGCGCCGCGGAGATGTTCCTTCCCGGCATGCTCCATCGCGTCAAGGCGGTCGAGGGGCTGCGGTTCGAAGCGCATTTCGAGGACCCCGGTGTTGCCGGATTCGCCGGGCTGACGGCTGACTACGACATCGTCCTGGCGCACAGTGTCGACGGTCCCGAAGTCTTCGGCGGCCAGGGCCTGACGGTGGTGCCGCTGCTGGACGAGCCGCTGGATGTGGCGTTGCCGGCCGGGCACGCTTTGGCCGGCAAGACCACGCTGTGTGCCGAGGACGTCGTCGGCTTCCCGTGGATGGGCGTTCCCGAGGGCTTTCCCTTCGACACGGTGCTGCGCCAGATCGAGGTGCGGGCCGACTCGCAGGCCCTCCGTGCCCAGCAGTTCCCCGATCTGCGGGTACTGGAAGCCCTGGTCAGCGCCGGCCACGGGCTGAGCCTGCTGCCGCGGTACACCGCGGTCAGCAACCAGGACCGGGGGTTCGTCCTGCGTCCGCTCGAAGGCGTGAAAGCGAGCCGCAGCATTGTTGCGCTGGCCCGTCCCGACGTCGCGGCCCGGACCACCATCCAGCAGGTCCTGGCGATGCTCCGGGCCGAAGCGCAGGGTGTCGCCGAAGCCCCTGAATTGCGTGACGCGGCTCACCAGGCCTGAGCCAAACCGGCCCCCAGTTTCATGATGTGAGACGAGAGTCCACTATTTGATCGACATATTCCCGGTTTTCCGCTTAACGCTCCCTTGCCGGGTCGTTTGCGTCTGTGGCGGAGCCCTAGACTTTGAGCCATGAGTCAGGACACCCAAAAAGCAACAGACACCAAGCCGGACATCAAGCCCCGCAGCCGGGTCGTTACCGATGGAATCCACGCCGCCCCCGCGCGCGGCATGTTCCGGGCGGTCGGCATGGGAGATGACGACTTCGCCAAGCCGCAGATCGGCGTCGCGAGCTCGTGGAACGAGATCACTCCCTGCAACCTTTCGCTGAACCGGCTCGCCCAGGGCGCCAAGGAAGGCGTCCACGCCGGCGGCGGGTTCCCCATGCAGTTCGGCACGATTTCCGTCTCCGACGGCATCTCCATGGGCCACGAGGGCATGCACTTCTCCCTGGTGTCCCGCGAAGTCATTGCCGACTCCGTCGAAACGGTCATGCAGGCCGAGCGGATCGACGGCTCGGTGCTCCTGGCCGGCTGCGACAAGTCCCTGCCCGGCATGCTGATGGCAGCCGCGCGCCTGGACCTCGCGAGCGTGTTCCTCTACGCCGGCTCCATCATGCCCGGCTGGGTCAAGCTTGAGGACGGCTCCGAAAAGGAAGTCACCCTCATCGACGCGTTCGAAGCCGTCGGTGCCTGCGCCGCCGGCAAGATGAGCCTCGAAGACCTGACCCGCATCGAAAAGGCCATCTGCCCCGGCGAAGGCGCCTGCGGCGGCATGTACACCGCGAACACCATGGCCTGCATCGGCGAGGCGCTCGGCATGTCCCTGCCCGGCTCGGCCGCCCCGCCCTCGGCAGACCGCCGCCGCGACGAATTCGCCCGCAAGTCCGGCGAAGCAGTGGTCAACCTGCTGCGCCTGGGCATCACCGCCCGCGACATCATGACCAAGAAGGCGTTCGAGAACGCCATTGCGGTGACCATGGCCTTCGGCGGCTCCACCAACGCCGTGCTGCACCTGCTCGCGATCGCCCGCGAAGCCGAAGTTGAGCTGACCCTCGATGACTTCAACCGGATCGGCGACAGGATCCCGCACCTGGGCGACCTGAAGCCGTTCGGCCGCTACGTCATGACCGACGTCGACAAGATCGGCGGCGTTCCGGTCATCATGCGTGCACTGCTCGACGCCGGCCTGCTGCACGGTGACTGCCTGACCGTCACGGGCAAGACGGTTGCCGAGAACCTTGCGGCGATCAACCCGCCGGACCTGGACGGCAAGATCCTCCGGGCCATGGACAACCCGATCCACAAGACCGGCGGCATCACGATCCTGCACGGCACAATGGCCCCCGAGGGTGCCGTCGTGAAGAGCGCCGGCTTCGACGCCGACGTCTTCGAGGGCGCCGCACGCGTCTTCGAGCGCGAGCAGGGCGCCCTGGAGGCGCTCGACAAGGGACAGATCAAGGCCGGCGACGTCGTCGTCATCCGCTACGAGGGCCCCAAGGGCGGTCCCGGCATGCGCGAGATGCTCGCCATCACCGGCGCCATCAAGGGCGCCGGCCTGGGCAAGGATGTCCTGCTGCTGACCGACGGACGGTTCTCCGGCGGAACCACCGGCCTGTGCATCGGCCACGTCGCGCCGGAAGCCGCCGACGGCGGCCCCATCGCGTTCGTCAAGGACGGGGACCGGATCCGCGTGGACATCGCGGCCCGCACCTTCGACCTCCTGGTCGAGGAAGCCGAGCTCGAGGCCCGCAAGGTCGGCTGGGAGCCGCTCCCGGCCAAGTTCACCAAGGGCGTCCTGGCCAAGTACGCCAAGCTCGTCCACAGCGCCTCCACCGGCGCCTACTGCGGCTGATCCTCCGGCCTCGGTGACCAGGCTTAATAAGGGAAGCTCCGAGGGGCCCCGAACGCACGGCGTCCGCGCCGGGCGTTCGGGGTAGGAGATTCCCGTCTGCCGCCAAGGCTGCAGGGCCAGGGGAAACCGGAGGACCAATCCGTGGACAGCGCCGTCCAAATAGTGAGACAGTCGCCGGGCTCGTTGACACCTGTCTCACTCAGAGGGAAAACTGAACGCATGATCGAGATCGTTACCGCCGGCATCACTGAATGTGTCTCCGTCGTACTTACCAAGCGCGTGGCTCAATAGCCTCTCGGTAACGAACCGTCACGCGCAACCCCTCGAAGAGCCCTCCGGCTGAGGGGTTTTTTTATTTCCCGCAGCACAAGCAGCACCCATCACCAGCAGCACCCATCACCAGCAGTACCCAAGAAGTTCCACGATCACCGAAGATCCACAAAGGAAGAGTCCGATGAGCAAAGGATCGCCGATCAGCCCCTCGCTGATGGCCACCAAGTCCACTGGAGCCCACAAGGCTCCGGAACGCGTCGATCGTCCGGCTGACGCCGGCGTCGACACTGCTGCCGTCTCTCCTGTCCTCGGACCGAACAACGTCGTACCCCCGACTGTTATGACCGGTTCGCAAGCAATTGTCCGCTCGCTCGAAGAACTCGGCGTCCAGGACATTTTCGGTTTGCCCGGTGGCGCGATCCTGCCCACCTATGACCCCTTGATGGCCTCCAAAATGAACCACGTTCTGGTCCGTCACGAACAGGGAGCCGGCCACGCCGCGCAAGGCTACGCCATGGTCACCGGACGGGTTGGCGTCTGCATCGCCACCTCGGGACCGGGCGCCACCAACCTCGTTACCGCCATCATGGATGCCCACATGGACTCCGTGCCGATTGTGGCCATCACCGGCCAGGTCTCCAGCGGGGTGATCGGGACCGACGCATTCCAGGAAGCGGACATCGTCGGGATCACCATGCCGATCACGAAGCACTCCTTCCTGGTCACAGACCCCAACGACATCCCGCACGTGATGGCCGAGGCCTTCCACCTGGCCTCCACCGGACGCCCGGGCCCGGTCCTCGTTGACGTCGCCAAGGACGCCCAGCAGGGCCAGATGACGTTCTCCTGGCCGCCGAAGGTCGACCTCCCGGGCTACCGGCCGGTGGTGCGCGGACACAGCAAGCAGGTCCGCGAGGCCGCCCGGCTCATTTCGGCCGCCAGCAAGCCCGTCCTGTACGTCGGCGGCGGTGTGGTCAAGGCGCACGCTTCGGCCGAACTGCGCGAACTGGCCGAGCTGACCGGCGCCCCCGTGGTGACCACCCTGATGGCCCGGGGCGTGTTCCCGGACTCGCACCCGCAGCACGTGGGCATGCCGGGCATGCACGGCACCGTTTCCGCCGTGACCGCCCTGCAGCAGTCCGACCTGCTGATCACCCTCGGCGCCCGGTTCGATGACCGCGTGACCGGCATCCTGAAGTCCTTCGCCCCGAACGCCAAGGTCATCCACGCGGACATCGACCCGGCGGAAATCTCCAAGAACCGCACGGCCGACGTTCCGATCGTCGGCTCGGTCAAGGAGATCATCCCCGAGCTGACCGAGGCCCTTCGCCTGCAGTTCGAAGCGTTCGGCACCCCGGACCTGACCCCGTGGTGGGCCTTCCTGAACAACCTCAAGGAAACCTACCCGCTTGGCTGGACCGAACCCGAGGACGGGCTCAGCGCCCCGCAGCGCGTCATCGAACGCATCGGCGCCCTGACCGGCCCCGAAGGCATCTACGTGGCAGGCGTCGGACAGCACCAGATGTGGGCTTCACAGTTCATTAAGTACGAACGCCCGCACGCATGGCTCAACTCCGGCGGCGCCGGCACCATGGGCTACGCCGTCCCGGCGGCCATGGGCGCCAAGGTGGGCGAACCGGACCGCGTAGTCTGGGCGATCGACGGCGACGGCTGCTTCCAGATGACCAACCAGGAACTGGCGACCTGCGCGATCAACAAGATCCCCATCAAGGTCGCAATCATCAACAACTCCTCGCTGGGCATGGTCCGGCAGTGGCAGACCCTGTTCTACGAGGGCCGCTACTCCAATACCGACCTCAACACCGGGCACGACACCGTCCGCATCCCGGACTTCGTGAAGCTCGCGGACGCCTACGGCTGCGCTGCCTTCCGGTGTGAACGCGACGAGGACATTGACGCCACCATCCAGAAGGCGCTGGAAATCAACGACCGCCCGGTGGTCATTGACTTCGTTGTGAGCCCGAACTCGATGGTGTGGCCGATGGTCCCCGCCGGGGTCAGCAACGACCAGATCCAGGTTGCCCGCAACATGACCCCGGAATGGGAAGAGGAGGACTGAACATGACCCGCCACACATTGTCCGTTCTGGTCGAAGATAAGCCCGGTGTGCTGACCCGCGTCGCCAGCCTCTTCGCCCGCCGGGCCTTCAACATCAATTCCCTGGCCGTCGGCCCCACYGAGGTCCCGGGCATGTCCCGGATGACCGTGGTGGTCGACGCCGATGGCGAGCTGATCGAACAGGTCACGAAACAGCTGAACAAGCTGGTCAACGTGATCAAGATCGTCGAGCTCACCTCCGAATCTTCCGTACAGCGCGACCACATCCTGGTCAAGGTACGTGCGGATGCCGCGACACGTCTGCAGGTCACCCAGGCCGCAGACCTGTTCCGCGCTTCAGTGGTCGACGTCTCCACAGAGTCGGTGGTCATTGAGGCAACGGGCCACCCCGAGAAGCTCACGGCGCTGCTCTCAGTGCTGGAGCCATTCGGCATCCGCGAAATCGTGCAGTCCGGCACCTTGGCCGTTGGACGGGGATCCCGCTCCATGAGTGACAGGGCCCTGCGCTCCGCGTAAGCGGCGGCGTGAGGCGCAGGGCGGGACGCAAAACCCGCCCAGTACCGCAGCACCACAGACAACATCGAAAATCCACTCAAGAGGAGTTACGCAAGTGACTGAAATGTTTTACGACGACGACGCAGACCTGTCGATCATCCAGGGACGCAAGGTTGCCATTGTCGGCTACGGCTCCCAGGGCCACGCCCACGCGCTGAACCTGCGCGATTCCGGCGTCGAGGTTGCAATCGCGCTCAAGGAGGGCTCGAAGTCGATCGCCAAGGCCGAGGACGCCGGCTTCACCGTCAAGAACGTCGCCGACGCCGCCGAATGGGCCGACGTCATCATGATCCTCGCGCCGGACCAGTACCAGCGCTCGATCTACAACGACTCCATCAAGGACAAGCTGACCCCCGGCAAGGCCCTCGCCTTCGCCCACGGCTTCAACATCCGCTTCGGCTACATCGAGGCACCGGAGGGCGTTGACGTCATCCTGATCGCCCCGAAGGCTCCCGGCCACACCGTGCGCCGCGAGTTCGAGGCCGGCCGCGGCATCCCGGACATCATCGCCGTCGAGCAGGACGCCACCGGCTCCGCCTGGGAGCTGGCCAAGTCCTACGCCAAGGCCATTGGCGGCACCCGCGCCGGCGTCATCAAGACCACCTTCACCGAAGAGACCGAAACGGACCTCTTCGGCGAGCAGGCTGTCCTGTGCGGCGGCGTGTCCCAGCTGGTCCAGTACGGCTTCGAGACCCTGACCGAGGCCGGCTACCAGCCGCAGATCGCCTACTTCGAGGTCCTGCACGAGCTCAAGCTCATCGTTGACCTCATGTGGGAAGGCGGCATCGCCAAGCAGCGCTGGAGCGTCTCCGACACCGCAGAGTACGGCGACTACGTCTCCGGCCCGCGCGTCATCACCCCCGAGGTGAAGGAGAACATGCAGGCAGTCCTGAAGGACATCCAGGAGGGCGTCTTCGCCAAGCGCTTCATCGACGACCAGGACGCCGGCGCCCCCGAGTTCAAGGAACTGCGGGCCAAGGCAGAACAGCACCCCATCGAGGCCGTTGGCCGCGAGCTGCGGTCCCTGTTCGCCTGGCAGCAGCAGGACGTGGACTACGTCGAAGGCTCTGCAGCCCGCTAGTCAAGGCCCGGCAGGGGAGCCGGACACCATTTCTGGGGTCCGGCTTCCCTGCTGTCCAGCACCACCAGCATCACCAGCACCACCCGATTCACCAAAATCCCCACCAGATACACAAGAGAGCTAAAGAGGTCACCGGTGACAAGCACCAAACCTGTCGTACTCCTCGCTGAGGAACTTTCGCCCGCCACCGTCGAGGCCCTCGGCCCGGACTTTGAAATCCGCCAGACTGACGGCTCCGACCGTTCCCAGCTGCTCTCCGCGATCGCCGACGTCGACGCGATCCTGGTCCGCTCCGCCACCCAGCTGGACGCCGAGGCCATCGCTGCCGCCAAGAACCTCAAGGTCATCGCCCGCGCCGGCGTGGGCCTGGACAACGTGGACATCAAGGCCGCAACGCAGGCCGGCGTCATGGTGGTCAACGCGCCGACCTCCAACATCGTCTCTGCCGCCGAACTGACCGTCGGCCACATCCTGAGCCTCGCCCGCCACATCCCGCAGGCCAGCTCCGCCCTCAAGGACGGGGAGTGGAAGCGCTCCAAGTACACCGGCATCGAGCTCTTCGAGAAGAAGATCGGCATCATCGGACTGGGCCGGATCGGCGCCCTGGTCGCGGCCCGCCTCAAGGGCTTCGACACCAAGATCCTCGCCTACGACCCCTACATCACCTCCGCCCGGGCCGCCCAGCTCGGCGTTCAGCTGGTGACGCTGGACGAGCTCCTGGCACAGTCTGACTTCATCACCATCCACATGCCCAAGACCCCGGAAACCGTCGGCATGCTCGGCGCCGACGCCTTCAAGAAGATGAAGAGCACGGCGTACGTCGTCAACGTCGCCCGCGGCGGCCTGGTGGACGAGGAAGCCCTCTACACCGCGCTGCAGGCCGGTGACATCGCCGGCGCCGGCATCGACGTGTTCCATAAGGAACCCAGCACCGACCTGCCGTTCTTCAAGCTCGACAACGTCGTGGTGACCCCGCACCTGGGCGCCTCCACCGACGAAGCCCAGGAGAAGGCCGGCGTTTCCGTCGCCAAGTCCGTCCGCCTGGCCCTGGCCGGCGAACTGGTCCCCGACGCCGTCAACGTCGCCGGTGGCGTCATCGCACCCGACGTCCGCCCCGGCATCCCGCTGATTGAAAAGCTGGGCCGCATCTTCACCGCGCTGACCCACGCCTCCCTGACGCAGTTCGACGTCGAGGTGGCGGGCGAGATCTCCTCCCTCGACGTCAAGGTCCTGGAACTCGCGGCGCTCAAGGGGATTTTTGCCGACGTCGTGACCGAACAGGTCTCCTACGTCAACGCCCCGGTGATCGCAGAGCAGCGCGGCATCAACGTCCGCCTCATCACGACGCCGGACACCGAGTCCTACCGCAACGTCCTGACCCTGCGCGGAGCCCTCAGCGACGGCAGCCAGATCTCCGTCGCCGGCACCCTCACCGGCCCCAAACAGATCCAGAAGCTCGTGGGCGTCAACGGCTACGAGGTGGAGATTCCGATCAGCGAGCACCTCGTGGTGGTTGCCTACACGGACCGCCCCGGCGTGATCGGCACGATCGGCCACATCCTGGGCATGAACAACATCAACATCGCCGGCATGCAGGTGGCGCGCCAGGCAGAGGGCGGCCAGGTGCTGGCCCTGCTGACCATCGACAGCTCCGTTCCCCAGCAGGTCCTTGACGCGATCAAGGCCGGGATTGGCGCTGACATGGTCCGCGAGGTTGACCTCGAGGACTAAAAGTCCTGCCCCCAGGGCCCCGGCGGCGGCATGACCGCCGCCGGCGGCCACGAGCGGGCGGCCGGTCTGCGTACAATGGCTAGGACCGAATTTCGGGTCTTGGCCGGCAGACCGGCCTTTACTTTTGCACGCCCGGCAGGGGACGCCTTCAATTCCGCAGGAAATGAACTGTGGCGTGCGCACGCAATCCAGCTTTCAGGAGCCCAATGAACGCCGTCCAGAGGTTCATCAGAAGCAGAGTGCTTTTGCTGACCGCGTCCATTTTGATCGTGGCCATGTGCCTGTCCGTGCTCGTCCAGGGTCAGTCCCAGGCGGCACTGAGCAGGACCGTGGACCAAAACTCCCGGGGGCTCTATGACGTCCTGGTCCAGGCCAAGGCCGATGATAACGGCGGCCTGATGCAGCCGGACATCGCCACCGGCCAGGGCGGCATCAGCTTCGATCAGCTGGATTCGATCCGCAAGCTCTCCGGCACATCGGTGGCCGCGCCCATCAGCCTGGTCTCGCGCGTGACGCAGAACCTTGAGTCGCCGCGCCTTGACGCCACCGACTACCTGGGCTTCAACGCCGGCCTCGCGGGCACCGCGGGCGACCCGACCGCCACCGACCCGAGCAAGTGGCCGGCCGCGGAATCGGTGCTGAGCGACACGCCGAAGAAATACCGCCTCACCGCCAGCGCCGTCAGCTCCGACGGCCACTCCGACCAGATGCTGTTCAAGACCACGGCTGAGGGCTCCCTCGGCAAGGCGAAGCTGGTCCAGGAACAGGTCGAGGGCGGCCAGAACGTCCGCATCCAGGGCCCCGAGGGCGAGACCGGCATCAAGTTCCCGACGCCGGCCGGCGGCTCCGAGCACAACCTCTTCAACCTTTCCGTATCCCTGCCCATGGCGCCGCAGGTCACCGAATCCGTGGTCGCCGTCGACCCCGTCTCCGAACGCGCGCTGCTGGGCACGGCCGGTGACTTCCTGTCCCCGCTGGAGAAGGCCCCGCCCGCGGACGCCCGCAATGCCGGCGCGATCGGCCGGCACTT
The DNA here is from genome assembly GCF_052115605.1 of Arthrobacter sp. 2MCAF15. NCBI lineage: Bacteria > Bacillati > Actinomycetota > Actinomycetes > Micrococcales > Micrococcaceae > Arthrobacter > Arthrobacter sp. 2MCAF15. The sequence goes on from NZ_JBFRGZ010000001.1 coordinate 367,216, forward strand.
CGAAAGCCTCTTCACCAACGRCATCAGCATGGACGAACTCAAGGAAGGCCCGGACTTCCTTGGCGTCAAGCTCAAGTACTGGGCACCGCTGATGACCCAGTACCAGCAGGCCAAGCGCGACGGCCAGCTCACCGCCGATTCGCAGGCCATCCCGCTGATCGTCCGCTCCGGCACCTCCCTGGACCTGAAGTACTCGGTCAAGATCGAGGAAATCGACGACTCCGGCAATGTCACCAAGGACGTCGGCACGGTGTCCCGCTCGCTGGACAAAGACTACCTGCCGTTCGTTTCCAAATCCCCGTTCGCCCTCGCCTGGCCCGGGTCCAAGGACCTCTCCCAGCTCATGGGTGACACCGGTTCCTTCAGCCAGGGCCTCTACAACCCGGCCACCTGGACCACTAACTTTGCCGCCGCCCCCACGTACAAGGACGGCGACGCCGCCGCCAACGGCGCCGCGAACAAGAGCGCCACGCCCGGCGACTGGGTCACCGTGAACCGGCTGCCGGACAAGGCCGCCAACGGTGCCGCCGTCGACCAGACCCAGCGCAACCCCGTAGACGAGCGCTCCTACCGGCAGAACCTTGAAACCGGAAAGAAGCTGGCCACCCCGCTGGCCATGGTCTACGGCACCTTCGACCCGGCGGCCGTCAAGAACGCCGCCGGCGACGTCAACCGGCTGCCCCTGGGCGGCTACGACCCCGCGCCGTTCACGCTGACCAAGGACGCGTCCGGCACGGAGGCCAACACCGAGCTCAAGCCCTCGCTGAGTGCCACGGGCCTGGTCAGCCAGTCCGCCGGCGCCATCACCGACTACTACGGCCTCGCCGCCGCCCGCGGCTACGAGAAGAACGCCTCCGTGATCGACGCTGTGCGCGTCCGGGCCAAGGTCCCCGGCAGTTGGAAGCAGGCGCAGCCCGAGGTGGAGAAGCTCGCCAACGAGATCCGCGACATGGGCCTGCAGGCCACCGTTGTGGCCGGTTCGGCCCGCGAGGACGCCAGCATCGCCGTTCCCGGTTACTCCAAGGACGACGCCGGCAAGGAATCGCCGCTGGGCACCGTGCAGCAGTCGTGGGTCCGGCAGGATGCCGCGGACGCCGTCTCCGGCTCCCTGACGGCCACGAACGTGACCCTGCTGTTCCTGACCCTGTGCGGCGCAGCCCTGCTGACCGGTGCCTCCACAGTCAGCTACATCCGGAAACGGCGCAGCGAGGCCGGCACCCTGCGTGCCATGGGCTGGACACAGCGCAAGATCCGATCCTGGGTGCTGGCCGAATTTGGCGTCGGCGCCGCGCTGCTGGCTGTCGCCGGCACCGCCCTGAGCCTGATCAGCTGGAGCACCGCCACCGCGGTCGTCTCGGCGTCGGTCCTTGTGTTGTACGTGGGTGCGGCGTTCATCGCGGCCCAGCAGCTGCGCCACCGCGACGAAGTGGACCAGGAGCCGCAGCACGATGAGCGGCTGATTGCGGTCGATTCCCCGCTGACCTTCGCCAACCGGCAGCTGAGCACCAACAAGTTCAACACCATCTCGCTCGCCGTGGCCGTCGGTGTCTTCGCCGCCGCCGTCGGCGGACTGGTCGCCCTGCTCATCGACATTCCCCGGGCCGCGGGCGCCAGCGCCCTCAGCGGGCTGGCCGCCGCCAGTATCGCGCTCCCGAGCATCATCCTGGCCGTGTCCGGAGTGGCCGTCGGCTTGCTCCTGACCATGGTCACCGGCCGCTTCGAGCTGCAGGCCAAGCGCCAGTACCTCGGCACGCTCCGGGCCATGGGCTGGAACCCGGACATGCTGGGCCAGGTCCGATTCTTTGAAAATGCCATGGTGGGAACCGTCGCGCTGCCGCTGGGTGTCGTGGGCGCCCTTGGCATTGGCCTTCTCCTCGCCCCCTATGCCGCACTGTGGGCCGCAATTGCCGGTCTCGTGGCTGTACTTTGCTGGATTCCGATTGCAACGAAAGTGGTCCAATGACTAACGAGCTGAACCTTGACCGGGAGGCACACGACCGGATGACCGCCAGCACCCGTCGCGGTGCGCACAAGACCCGCGCCAACACGATCGTGAAGGCCACGGACCACGCCACCCCGCTGGAACTGAGCAACATCACCATCCACTACGGCGGCGGCAAGGGCGGTGCCGAGGCCGTGAACGTCGTGGACGACTTCAACATGACGCTGCACGCCGGCGAAATGCACTGCGTCGCCGGCCGTTCCGGCTCGGGCAAGACCAGCATCCTGACCGTCGGCGCGGGACTGACCCTGCCGACGTCGGGCCGGGTGTTCTGGGAAGGCGACTCGCTCGAGACGATGGGCGACGACGAGATCGCCGACCGCCGCCGGGCCTTGATCGGCTACGTTGACCAGGGCGGTGCCCTGATCGACGGGATGAGCGCGCTCGAGAACGTCCTGCTGCCGGCCGTGCCCGACGGCGAGGTTGAGCAGCGCCGCGACATGGCCAAGGACCTCCTGGACCTGGTGGGCCTGGGCCGGCGGATGCGCCACCGCCCGGCCCAGCTCTCCGGCGGTGAGCGCCAGCGCGTGGCGATCGCCCGCGCCCTCATCCTCGGCACCCGCGTCCTGGTGGTCGACGAGCCCACGGCCAGCCTGGACCGCGCCGCGGCCAACCGCATCATCAGCATCCTCAAGGACACGACCTCGGACGGCATTGCCGTGCTGGTCGCTTCACATGATCACGAACTCGTCCGCCTGAGCGATACCCTCACAGAACTGATCTAGATTTAGACCGTGACTTCTTCTGAAAAAACCCCGTTCTACATCACCACGGCCATCACGTACCCCAACGGCGTGCCGCACATCGGCCACGCCTACGAGTACATCGCCACCGACGCGATGGCCCGCTTCAAGCGCCTGGACGGGTATGACGTCTTCTTCCTGACCGGAACCGACGAGCACGGCATGAAGATCGCCCAAGCCGCCGAGAAGGAAGGCGTCACGCCGAAGGAGCTGGTGGACCGGAACGCCGAGATCTACAAGGCGGCCCACGCCGCCCTGGGTGTCTCGTACGACCGCTTCATCCGCACCACCGACGCCGACCACTACGCGGCGTCGCAGGCCATCTGGAAGAGGATGGAGGCCAACGGGGACATCTACCTGTCCAAGTACGAGGGCTGGTATTCGGTCCGGGACGAGGCCTTCTACGTCGAGGACGAGACGGTCGTTAAGGACGACGGCGTCCGCTACTCCCGCGAATCGGACACCGAGGTGACATGGACGGCCGAGGAGAGCTATTTCTTCCGGCTCTCCGCCTACCAGGACAAACTGCTCGCACTCTACGAGGCCCACGCTGAGTTCGGTGCCCCGCAGTCGCGCTTCAACGAGGTCATCAGCTTCGTCCGGCGCGGGCTGGAGGACCTCTCCATCAGCCGCACCACGTTCGACTGGGGCGTCCCCGTGCCCGGCAATGACAAGCACGTCATGTACGTGTGGGTGGACGCGCTGACCAACTACCTGACCGGCGTCGGCTACCCGGACGTCGATTCGGAGTCCTTCAAGAAGTTCTGGCCGGCCGATGTCCACGTGATCGGCAAGGACATCTCCCGCTTCCACGCCATCTACTGGCCGGCGTTCCTCATGAGCGCCGGGCTGGAGCTGCCGAAGCGGATCATGATCCACGGCTTCCTGCAGAACAACGGCGTGAAGATGTCCAAGTCGCTGGGCAATGTGGTGGCGCCCTCGGACTTCGTGGCCCAGTACGGCCTGGACCAGGTGCGCTACTTCTTCCTGCGCGAGGTCCCCTTCGGCGCGGACGGCAACTACAACCACGAGGCAATCGTGGGCCGGATGAACTCGGACCTGGCCAACAACTTCGGCAACCTGGCCCAGCGGTCCCTGTCCATGGTGGCCAAAAACTGCGAGGGCCGCGTGCCGGCGCCCGGTGCGTTCACCGCCGAGGACACCGCGCTGCTCGAGCAGGCCAACGCTCTGCTGGACGCCGCCCGGGCAGCGTTTGAGAAGCAGGAGTTCAGCCGCGCGCTGGAGGCCATCTGGACCGTCCTGGGGGACACCAACGCCTACTTCGCCGAGCAGGCCCCGTGGGTGCTGCGCAAGACCGATGTCGAACGCATGAACACCGTGCTCTACGTGACGCTCGAGGTGCTGCGGATCGTCGCGATCCTCGCCCAGCCGGTCATGCCGACGGCGACGGCGGCGATCCTGCACACGCTCGGCCAGCCCGAGGGCGGGGCACGCCAGTTCTCGGCCGTCGGCACGCCGATCGCCGCCGGCACCGAACTGCCGGCCCCGGCTCCGGTGTTCCCGAAGTACGAGGAACCCGCCGAGGCCTAAGCCCGCAGGCCACTGACGCTCCCGCACCCCTGAACGGGGGTGCGGGAGCGTTTTTCGTCCCGGGCGTTTCGTCGGGACGGGCGTTCGAATAATGAGACGACTTGACCAGAATGTGGATGACTTGGCTACGCTGAAATCATGAGCGCATCCACGATTGATCTGGCAGTCATCCCGGGCGACGGCATCGGCCCGGAGGTCACGGCCGAAGCCCTAAAAGTCCTCGAGAAGGCCGCGGCCGCCGAGGGGATCGTGCTCCAGCAGACCCACTACAAGCTGGGTGCGGAGCACTGGCTCGAGACGGGGGAGACCCTGCCCGCGGCCACCCTCGCCGATCTGCGCACACGCGACGCCATCTTGTTCGGCGCCGTCGGGGCGGCCCCCGGCGATACCCGGATCCCCTCCGGCGTCATCGAGCGCGAACTGCTCCTGAAGCTGCGCTTCAGCCTGGACCACTTCGTCAATCTGCGGCCCTCGCGCCTGTACGCCAGCGTCGGCAGCCCGCTCGCCAACCCCGGCGAGATCGATTTCATCGTGGTCCGTGAAGGCACCGAGGGCCCCTATGTGGGCAACGGCGGCACCTTGCGTGCCGGCACCCCCCACGAGGTGGCCACCGAGGTTTCCCTGAACACCGCCCACGGCGTGGAGCGCGTGGTCCGCGACGCGTTCCGCCGGGCCAACGAACGCCCGCGCAAGAAGCTCACCCTCGTGCACAAGCACAACGTCCTGGTCTTCGCCGGCCAGCTCTGGAAGCGCACCGTCGAAGCCGTGGCCCAGGAGTTCCCCGAGGTCACCCACGACTACCTCCACGTCGACGCCGCCACGATCTTCATGGTCACCGATCCGGCCCGCTTCGACGTGATCGTCACCGACAACCTGTTCGGCGACATCATCACCGACCTCGCGGCAGCCGTGACCGGCGGGATCGGCCTGGCCGCCTCCGGCAACCTCAACATGGACCGCACCGCCCCGTCCATGTTCGAGCCCGTCCACGGTTCCGCCCCGGACATCGCCGGGCAGCAGAAGGCCGATCCCACAGCCGCCATCCTCTCCGCGGCACTGCTGCTGGACCACCTCGGCTTCACCGCCGCCGCCCGGAAGATCGAGGCCGCCGTAACGGCCGACGTCGAAGCCCGCGACGGTGCCTTCCGGAGCACCAGCGAGGTCGGCGACGCCATCGCGGCGGCGCTGTAGCCGCTGCCCTGCACCTCACCCCGAGGGGGCCGCAAAACCCCGCTGCCAACGGGCGTAAGCTTGTTTCGAATCACCAATATGCTGCCGTGGTCCGAGGGTGAACCACGTTCCCACACCAGGCAGCCGATCGTGGAGGAACCATGACTCAGACTGCCCATGGCGTCGAATTCACCCAGCACCCCTCGGAGACCCCGAAGTCTGCTGAAGAGCGTGCAGCCATCCTGGCGAACCCGGGATTCGGCGACTATTTCACTGACCACACCGCCATTGTCGACTACAGCGTCGACGCCGCAGGCAACGGTGGCTGGCACGACGCGCGGGTTGAGCCCTACGGCCCGATTTCCCTGGACCCGTCCGCCGCAGTGCTGCACTACGGGCAGGAAATCTTCGAGGGCCTCAAGGCCTACCGCCACGCTGACGGCTCGATCTGGACCTTCCGGCCCGAGGCCAACGCCGCCCGGCTGAACAGGTCCGCCCGCCGCCTGGCCCTGCCCGAACTCCCGGAAGAATACTTCCTCGGTTCCATCCGCGAACTCGTGGCGGCCGACAAGGACTGGGTGCCCTCCGGCGACGGCGAAGCCCTGTACCTGCGGCCCTTCATGATCGCCACCGAGGCGTTCCTTGGCGTCCGGGCAGCGCGTGAGGTCTCCTTCCGCGTCATCGCCTCCCCGGCCGGCAACTACTTCGGCGGCGAGCTCAAGCCCGTCTCCATCTGGATCTCCCGCGAATACGCCCGCGCCGGCCGCGGCGGAACAGGCGCCGCCAAGTGCGGCGGCAACTACGCCGCCTCCCTGATCGCCCAGCAGGAGGCCGAGGCGCACGGCTGCAAGCAGGTCCTTTTCCTGGACCACTTCAACGACGACGCGGTCGAGGAACTCGGCGGCATGAACGTCTTCTTCGTCATGAAGGACGGCTCGCTGGTCACCCCCGCGCTGTCCGGAACCATCCTTGAAGGTGTTACCCGGATGTCCGTGATCCAGGTGGCCAAGGACATGGGCCGGGAAGTCACCGAACGCAAGATCACCTTGGATGAGTGGCGCGACGGCGTCGCCTCCGGCGACATCGCCGAGGTCTTCGCCTGCGGGACGGCCGCGGTCATCACCCCCATCGGCGTGCTCAAGGACGCCACCGAGTTCATCGGCTCCGAGGACGCCACGGCGGGGGAGACCACCATGGCCATCCGCGCGCAGCTGCTCGGGATCCAGACCGGCACCGTGGAAGACACCCACGGCTGGCTGACCCGCCTCGCCTAGAGACTGAAATACGGCACGACGGCGGCCCCCACCTTCCGGTGACGGGCCGCCGTCGGCGTCTGCGGTCCCAGACCGGGCCCCCGTTGGGCCCTTTTCACCCGGCCGCCCGCAGTGCACAATGGGCACATGACGGGGCTGATCCAAGTTCTGGGCGTGATCTTCGGCGTCCTGCTCATCAGTGTCGGCATCATGGAGTCCTTTTTCATCCGGGACCAGCGCCTGCACCGGGTGTTCCTCCTCCAACCGGATGACGTCGAAACAGTCCGGCTGTGGACGTTCAATCTCGGCTTCTACAACGTCATCTGGGGGATCGGTGCCATTGCTGGCGCGATTGCCCTGGGCGGAGCCGAGGCCGCGGCCGGCGAGGCGCTCCTGATGTTCACGTGTGCGGCCCACGTGGCCCTGGGCCTGATCCTGTTCCTCTCCGAACGGCGGCTCTGGGGAAATGCCATTGCCGAAGCCGCCCTGCCGCTGGTCATCGGCGTCCTGCTGCTCGTCTAAGGGTGACGGACGGTCGAGGACACCGGTGCAGGGTCTCTTCAGTGCAAGGTCCCATCATTGCAGGGTCCCTTCAGTGCAAGGATGGTGGAGTGACTACCCAGAACTCCAGTGGCATTGTCCGTAGCAGCGAGCTGACCCGGTTCCGGCTCGCCCCGAACCCTGGCCCTATGAGCCTGGCCGGAACCAACTCCTATCTCATTTCCGCCCCGGGGGCGGAGGGCAGGGTGGCCGTCGATCCCGGGCCCCTCGATGAGCCGCACCTGCAGGCGCTGGCCGGCGACGGGCCGGTCGAGCTGATCCTGATCACGCACCGGCACGCGGACCACACCGCTGCGGCGGCGAGGTTTTCTGAGCTGACGGGCGCGCCGGTCCGGGCCGCGGATCCTGCCCACTGCCACGGCGCGGCCCCGCTGCTGGACGGCGAAACGATTTGGGCGGCCGGAACGGAGATCAGGGTGCTGGCGACGCCGGGCCACACGGGGGATTCGCTGTGCTTCCACCTGCCGAAGGACGGCACGCACGGCTCGGTCCTGACCGGTGACACGATTCTTGGCTCGGGCACCACGGTGCTGGACTACCCCGACGGGACCCTCCGCGACTACCTGGAATCGCTGGACCGGCTGGAGCGCCTGGGCCCGGCCACGGTTCTGCCGGCGCACGGGCCGGTGCTGCCCGCGCTCGACACCGTCGCCCGCGCCTACCGGGGTCACCGGCAGGGCCGGCTCGACCAGGTCCGGGCAGCCCTCGTTGCGCTGGGCGCAGAAGCAACCGTCGCCGCCGTCACCGACGCCGTGTACGCCGACGTCGACCCCTCCGTCCGCCGCGCCGCGGAACTCTCCGTGGCTGCCCAGCTGGACTACCTGCGCGGCTGACGCCGCTAGACCCGGGGCCGCTGTCGCAAAAGCCCCGGAGGCTGCCGGGACGGTAGGGTAGGAACCATGCGTATCGCCCGGTTTGTAGTCGATTCTGATCCCCTTTACGGCATCGTGGAAGGTGAACCCGGCAGTGAGGAAGTCACTGTCATCAAGGGTGACCCCTTCTTCCACGGCGTCGAACGAACCCCCACGAAGCACAAGCTGGAAGACGTCCGCCTGCTGGCGCCGATCATTCCGCGCAGCAAGGTGATCGGCGTGGGCCGCAACTTCGCTGAGCATGCCAAGGAACTGGGCAACGAGGTCCCGGAGCAGCCCCTGCTTTTCCTCAAGCCCAACACCTCCGTGATCGGGCCCAACGATCCCATCGTCCTGCCCGAGTTCTCCGAGGACGTCTCCTTCGAGGCCGAGCTGTGCGTTGTTATCGGCCGGATCTGCAAAGACGTACCCGAGGACCGGGTGCACGACGTCATCTTCGGCTACACCTGCGGCAACGACCTCACCGCCCGCGACGTCCAGAAAACGGACCTGCAGTGGGCCCGGGCCAAGGGCTTTGACACCTCGGCCCCGCTTGGCCCGTGGATCGAGACCGAGCTGGACACTGAAGACCTGCAGATCCGGGGCCGGCTCAATGGCGAACTGCGCCAGGACGGCAGCACGAACCAGATGATCCGCGGCGTCCGGGAGCTCGTCTCCATCGTCTCGCAGGCTTTCACGCTGCTGCCCGGCGACGTCATCATGACCGGCACCCCGGCCGGCGTCGGCGCCATCCAGGCAGGGGACCGCTACGAGGTCGAAATCGAGGGCATCGGACGCCTCTCCAACCCGGCGGTCCGCCGCTAACTGCTCCGCCAGGAGGAAGCCGCACCGTTTTCGGGCAGCCGCACCGTGGATCCACGGTGCGGCTGTCCGTTTTCGTAGCGGTATTCCGGGCAAGTAGTGATGGCAGGGATTGGTAATGTTGGTACCACTATGACTACTGCTTCCGCGTCCGACGCCGTTTCCAGCTCCGCCCCGCTTGCCGCCCCCGCCGGTGAAGTCACCGCTGACACCCCGGTCCGGGTGCGGTTTTGCCCGTCGCCCACGGGCACCCCGCACGTCGGCCTGATCCGCACCGCCCTGTTCAACTGGGCCCACGCCCGGCACACCAAGGGCACCTTTGTGTTCCGGATCGAGGACACGGACGCGGCCCGCGACTCGGAGGAGAGCTACCAGCAGCTGCTTGAGGCCCTCAAATGGCTTGGCATCACCTGGGAAGAAGGCGTGGAAGTCGGCGGTCCGCACGAGCCCTACCGTCAGTCGCAGCGGCTGGACCTCTACAAGGACGTCGTGGCCAAGCTGATCGACGCCGGCTACGCCTACGAGTGCTACTCCTCCCCGGAGGAAGTCGAGGCCCGCCACCGCGCCGCGGGACGCGACCCCAAGCTTGGTTACGACAACTTTGACCGGGAGCTCTCCGAAGAGCAGCTCGCCGCGTTCAAGGCCGAGGGCCGTCAGCCCGTGCTGCGCGTCCGCATGCCGGATACGGACGTCACCTTCACGGACATGGTCCGCGGCGAGATCACCTTCAAGGCCGGCAGCATCCCGGACTACGTCATTGTCCGTGCCGACGGATCCCCGCTGTACACCCTGGTCAACCCGGTGGATGACGCCCTCATGGGGATCACCCACGTGCTCCGGGGCGAGGACTTGCTCTCCTCCACACCCCGCCAGGTGGTGTTGATCCGGGCCCTCATGGACATCGGCGTGGCCAGCTACATGCCGGTCTTCGGCCACCTGCCGTACGTCATGGGCGAGGGCAACAAGAAGCTCTCCAAGCGCGACCCCCAGTCCAACCTGTTCCTGCTCCGGGACCGCGGCTTCATCCCCGAAGGCCTGCTCAACTACCTGTCCCTGCTCGGGTGGAGCCTCTCCGCGGACGAGGACATCTTCACCGTGGACCAGCTGATCGAGCACTTCGACGTCAACGACGTCCTGGCCAACCCCGCCCGTTTCGACATCAAGAAGGCCGAGGCCATCAACGGCACCCACATCCGGATGCTGGACCCCGAGGACTTCCACGGCCGCCTGGTGCCCTACCTGCAGGCCGCCGGCCTGGTCGGGGAGAGCCTCACCGCCCGAGAGGAGGAGATCCTGGCCGAGGCCGCCCCGCTGATCCAGGAGCGCATTTCGCTGCTGGGCGAAGCCCCCGAGATGCTCGCGTTCCTGTTCAAGGCAGACGACGCGATCGACGTCGCCGACGACGCCCGCAAGGGGCTGCCGGAGAACCTCACCGAGGTGCTCGACGCCGCCTTGTCCGCACTGGAGCCCGTTGCTGACTGGACGGCCGAGAACATCCAGGCCGCCCTGAAGGAGGCCCTCGTGGAAGGCCTCGGCGTCAAGCCGCGCCTGGCCTTCGGCCCGGTCCGAACGGCCGTCTCGGGCCGCCGGATCTCCCCGCCCCTGTTCGAATCCATGGTCATCCTGGGCAAGGATTCCTCCCTCGCCCGGCTGCGTGCCTTCCGCGGCTGACATGCTGGCAGCAGGGCTGGGCGCGGGAGTTGTCCAAGGGATCCTCTTTGATATCGACGACACGCTGGTGGACCTCGAATTCTCCATGACGTCCGCACTCCGCGACGTCAGCGAGCACCTCCTGCCCGGCCTTGACGAGGCCGGGTGGGAGAAGTTCGGGCGGATCTTCACCCACGAGACAACCCACTTCTACGACCGCTACCTGGCCGGCGAGATCACGTTCAACGAACAGCGGCTGCTCCGCGGCCGGGCAGCGCTGGGCTACTTCGGCGTCGAACTGGCCGACGGCGAGCAGGCCCACCACTGGGTGAGTTCCTACGCGAGCCGCCAGCACGGCTACATCCGGGCGTTCGACGACGTCGGCCCCCTGCTGGACGCCCTGGACGCCGCTGGCATTCCGTACGGTGCCGTGAGCAATAACGTCCATGATTACCAGCGGGTAAAACTGGACGCGGCCGGGCTGGAACGGATCACCGTCCTGGTGGGCACCGATACTGTCGGCGTCGCCAAACCCGACCCTGCCATCTACCTCGAGGGTGTCCGGCGGATCGGTACCGGACCCGGCCAAACGCTGTACGTCGGGGACAACCGGCTGCTCGACGCGGAAGGCTCGACGGCGGCCGGCCTCCTGGGCGTCTGGCTGAACCGCGGCGGGGAGCCGGCCTCGGGCTTCGTTGGCCGCGAGGTCGGCTCCCTGCTGGAGCTGCTGGCGTAGGGGAAGCCGCGGTGACATCGGCTTTACTAAAGACCGTGTAGTATTTCGTTCGACTYCAAATCTCAGTGGCATAGGCGGCATCGCCAACAAACGGATGGGGGATCCGTGCATAGAGCTATGGCCAGATACTATCGGGGGCTAGTGATTGGCTTGGCGGTTGCCGGCCTAATGTTGGCAGGCGTGGGGCCCGTGCAAGCGGTGCCGTCTGTCAAGGTCTTGCATGTGTTCCTGGCGGCAGGCCAGTCGAACATGTCCGGCCGCGGGCTTCCCGTCGGCGGAGCCAACGACGCAGAGGATCCAAGGATCTTCCAATACGGCGCAAAACTTCGCACCTTTCGGCCGGCGACGGTTCCCTTGGACATGCACGACGCTGCGACAGGGATCTCGCCCGCGACCACCATGGCCCGTGAGTACTTGAAAACCCAGGCCGCCAACGTCGGGGTCCTCATCATCCCCGCGGCGCACGGCAAAACCGGATTCACAAGGGCTCCGGGTACCCTCACCTGGTCGGTCGGTGCTGCGATTTCGCCGGCATCCGACCTCCCCGGTCTCGCAGTCACCCAGACTCTTGAGGGTATTGCGGCGGCGAGGGCGGCTGGCTACGTGGTGGAGCTCAAAGGCATTCTTTGGCACCAGGGCGAAAACAACTCTGCGATGTCCACGGCGGCATATAGCTCAAAGCTGGACCAGCTGATTGAATTCTTCCGGACGAAGCTCGCGGCGCCAAATCTGCCCTTTGTGCTCGGCCGCATGGCCCCGGAGGGAATTGCGGTCGTTCCGGGCCGGAGCAACGTGGACGAGAGTCAACAGGAAACCCCGGCGCGTGTGCCCTACACCGGGTTCGCTGCGTCCGAGGCCGGGGGTGTCAACGCCGGCGATATCACTCACTTCTCCAGGACCGGTATTCAGTATCTGGGGCGAACGTACCTCGCCGCCTATTGGCACGCTGCCCATGTAGCTTCCATCCCGCTGAACGCACCGATACCGAAGATCCGGGGGACCGCGATGGTCGGGACCACGCTAACCGTTGTGCCCGGCGCCTGGGGCCCCGGACAGGTCTCGTTGGCCTACCAGTGGTTCCGCTCCCATATTGCCATCAGTGGAGCTACCCGTGCTGCGTATACGTCGGGTGCCGCCGATCTCGGGAGAACCCTGACGGTGGAGGTCACGGGATCCAAGGCCGGGCACCCCTCCCGTTCGAGAATGTCGTCCGGCACGGCCAAGGTGGTCCGTAGAAGCCTCACCTCAGCCGTGCCGTCGATCCGGGGGACGGCGAAAGTCGGGGCAACGCTGACCGCGGTTCCCGGCGCCTGGGGCCCTGGACGTGTCGCGTTTGCCTATCAGTGGTACCGCTCGCATGTCGCCATCAGTGGAGCCACCCGCAATACGTACAGGCCCGGTTCGGCTGATCGGGGGAGAACCCTCACGGTGGAGGTCACGGCTTCCAAAGCCGACTACACCACCACTTCGAGGAGTTCGACCGCTGCAGCAAAGGTGGCTGGCGCAAGCTAGGACGACCGCGCCGAGGACTGCTTCTTCCGCAGCGCCAGAAAGGCACCCACGGAACCAAGGGCCAGCACAGCCACGAGTCCCAGTGCCGTGGCGGCGTCGGACTGCCGGATCATGCTGGTGGGAGATACCGCCGCGGCCCCGGAATACAGCGTTCCGGTGCCGTCAGCAATCCGGGCGTTGCCGTCGGCGAGCTTGTCCGCCCCCGTGGCCAGCTGCGAGGAGCCGGTCGCCAGCTTGGTGTTGCCGGCCGAGAGCTGGGAGGCCCCGGACGCCAGAGCCTGGGATCCACCGAGCAGGCCCGGGTTGGCCGGATCGCCGGGAACGCCATTGATGCCGGAGTTCAGCGCCACGGTTCCGTCGGCAAGTCGGGAGGTGCCGTCGGTCATCCGTGCGGCGGCCTTCAGCAGGCCCGGGTGTTCGGGATCGCCGGGGACGCCGTCCATCCCGACACGGATCTTGGATGTGCCCTCGGCCAGGAGCCGGGTGCCCAGGACGACGCCTGGGCTGGCCGGGTCCTGGCTGTTGAGCTTTCCGGCCAGCATGGCGAATCCCGCCGTGAGCTTGCCCGTTCCCGCGTGCAACTGGCCTGCGCCGTCCCGCAGACGCTTCGCGCCGGCCTGAAGCTGGCTGGCGCCGGCGTCCAGCTTGTGTGCGCCGGCGGTGATCTTGGCGATCTTGTCCTTCACCACGGACAGCGGTACGAGGCCCTGGACCGGATCGTTCGCCGCAGCCTGCAGCAGTTCCATGGCCTGCGCCAGTGCCGCTGTCCCGGTTCCGGCCTCCGGGTTACCGTTGGCGCCCCGGTAACCCTTGAGCTGGTCTGTTCCACCTGCCAGGGCAACAGTGCCCCCGGCCAGCTGGGCGGCGCCGCCGTCGAGCTGCGTGGCTCCGTCTGCGAGGTTGTTCTGGGCGTTGCCCGCCGGCGTAGGGGTCAGCGCGGCGGACAGCTGCACGGCCCCCGCCGCGAGCTTCTGCGCGCCGTCGTCGACTTTGTAGACGCCCGGTGCCAGCTTGCTGTTGACATCCGTTTGGATCTTGACGGCACCCGCGGCCAAGTCGCCGGCACCGGCCTGGAGCTTGTCCGCTCCGGGTGCCAGTTTGGTGCTGATGCCCGAGTAGATCTTGTCCGCCCCCGCGGAGAGCTTGCCGGCCCCGGTATCGGCCTGGCTGGCGCCGTTGGCGAGTTTTCCGGCGCCGTCCTCTAGCTGGCCGGCTCCGGCTGAAGCCTGGGCGGCCCCGTCCTTGAGTTTCGCAGAACCGTCCGTGATGCGGCCTGTGACGAGGGTATAGAACCCCAGCAGGGCGATGAGCAGCAGCGCCAGGGTGGCGATGGCGAATTGCTGCGCACGGGTCCGGGTCTTGCTGGTGGCGGCACGACTCAGTGACACAGGTGTTTCCTCTCGACGTTCCCGCCGGCAGCGGCTCTGCTGCCGGCCACCCCGGTCAGTGTGATGCAGCTAACACTGGAAATTGAGCGCAAAGCTGCCCTCAGCGGCGTGGGGGAGGGGTGGTTACTCGTTGGTAACTTACCGAGCGTAAACTTGTTTCGCCCGGATTGGCAAGGGCGGACCAGGATTTTCCGGTGGTTGAAACGGGGTTCGGCCTGCCCAGCCCACCCGGCCCCGTGGCCGCCCGCCCGATTTGTGCAAGTGAAAACTCTCGGGTAAAGTAATTACTCGTGCTGAGGCGCCGGGAGCGAGGGTTTGGACCCAGTCATCCGGTCCTGAAGTGCCATTGGGATATGGTGTAATTGGCAACACTACGGTTTCTGGTACCGTCATTCTAGGTTCGAGTCCTGGTATCCCAGCTCTGAAAACTCACGGATTTTCGGGAGTATTTGGAAGTTTCGAAGCGGCTTTGCCGATTTGAAACAGCGACCAAATGTATGAAACAATCATTTGGCTTGAACGGCAGGAATGCTGTTCTGGAGAGTACGCGGCCCCATCGTATAGCGGCCTAGTACGCTGCCCTCTCACGGCGGTAACGCGGGTTCGAATCCCGCTGGGGTCACAATGGAAACGGTCCCGGGCATTAGCCCGGGGCCGTTTTGTTTTGCCCGGATCCGGTGGCGCTTCCTCAGTCGCTCCGGCTCGCGCCTCCGCCCCCGGCGAATGTCCGATCGCGGCTAAAGCCCGGCAGCGGCGTCGCGGACCTTGATCATGGTGCGGAGATTGCGGGTGGTGGTGGTTGCCTTGTACTTGGCCTTCGAGGAGAGCTTGCTGATAGGGCTCTCCAGGGTTCCTCCGGTGGGGGCTAGCCATGCCAGGGCTTCCGGTCCCAGCCGGGTGAGCTCGGCACCGTCCAGGGCGCTGCCCGATTCAAAGAGCTCCGAGAGTGCCGCCTCATCCGAGGCTAGTGTCAGGTAGGTGTGGGTGGACGCGTCGTCGGCCGGGTAGGGGCACGCCTCGACGAGTACCGCCACGCGGTCCGAGGTCAGAACCACCACCCAGGCGTCGTAGCCGAAGGTTTCCCGTAGGCAGGCCTCAAACTCCCGCTTAACGCCGGCAGGATCCAGATCGCTGGCCAGCACCACATTCCCGCTGGCCAGCAGCGTTTTAACGTCTGAAAACGGCCGAGACTTCAGTGCGACCGTGAGGTCGGCCATCTTGATGTTGATGCCGCCCACATTGATGCCCCGGAGGAATACTGCATAGCTGTTCATGGGCACAGCATACTTAGTCGTTGGTCTGCCTAGTCGTTGGTCTTGCTTAGTCGTTGGTCTTGCGCAGTGCCTCGGTCAGGATGCGGCCGGCGTTGCAGACCACTTCGGCGTGCAGCCGCCCCGGCTGGCGGGTCAGGCGCTCGATGGGCCCGGAAATGGACACCGCGGCAATCACGCGGCCGGACGGCCCGCGGACCGGGGCCGAAACGGAGGCGACCCCCGGCTCGCGTTCACCCAGGCTCTGACCCCAGCCCCGGCGTCGTACTCCCGCCAGAACGGTGGGGGTGAAGCGGGCCGACTGGAGGCCTTCCAGGAGCCGGTCGTGGTCTTCCCAGGCCAGTAGCACCTGGGCGGCCGAGCCGGCCTTCATGGACAGCTGGGTGCCAACGGGAATTGTGTCGCGCAGGCCGATGGGGCGCTCGGCGGAGGCCACGCAGACGCGCCAGTCGCCCTGGCGGCGGAAGATCTGCGCGCTCTCGCCGGTGGCGTCGCGCAGCTGCATCAGCACGGGGCCGGCGGAGGCGATGAGGCGGTCCTCGCCTGCGGCGGAAGCCAGTTCCACCAGGCGGCTCCCGAGTACGAACCGGCCCTGGATATCGCGGCTCACCAGCCGGTGGTGCACCAGGGCGAGAGCCAGCCGGTGCACGGTGGGCCGAGCCAGCCCCGTGGCCGCCACCAGCTGCGCCAAGGTGGTGGGGCCGGCCTCAAGTGCGTCAAGCACATGGGCCGCTTTATCGATGACACCGACTCCACTAGAATTGTCCATGTAATGATATTGACGTCTCATTATCTGAGATGCAAGTCAACGCGCTGGCGTATTACTTGGCTGTGCTGGTTCAGTGGAACTAACAGCCCGCGTAGGGACGCACATTTACTTACCGCAGTGAAGGGAGCAGGCCGTGGCAAAGACACTGGCCGAGAAAGTCTGGGACGCGCACGTAGTGCGCAAGGGGGACGGCGAAGGAGCCAACGCCCAGCCGGACCTCCTCTTCATCGACCTCCACCTGGTGCACGAGGTGACGTCGCCGCAGGCGTTTGAAGGCCTGCGGCTCGCCGGGCGCAAGCTGCGCCGGCCGGACCTCACCATAGCCACCGAGGATCACAACACTCCCACGCTGGACATCGACAAGCCAATTGCCGATCTCACGAGCCGGACCCAGATCCAGACCCTGCGCAACAACTGCCAGGAGTTCGGTGTCCGCCTGCACTCGCTCGGTGACGCCGAGCAGGGCATCGTCCACGTGGTCGGACCCCAGCTGGGCCTCACGCAGCCGGGCATGACCGTGGTCTGCGGCGACTCGCACACTTCAACCCACGGCGCCTTCGGAGCCCTCGCCATGGGCATCGGCACCTCCGAGGTGGAGCACGTCATGGCCACCCAGACGCTGTCCCTGAAGCCGTTCAAGACCATGGCCATCAATGTTGAGGGCACGCTGCGGCCCGGTGTGAGCGCCAAGGACATCATCCTGGCCGTCATCGCCAAGATCGGCACCGGCGGCGGGCAGGGCTACGTGCTGGAGTACCGTGGCTCGGCCATCCGTGCCCTGTCCATGGAAGCCCGGATGACCATCTGCAACATGTCCATCGAGGCCGGCGCCCGCGCCGGGCTGGTGGCCCCGGACCAGACCACGTACGACTACATGTACGGCCGCCCGCACGCGCCCCAGGGCGCCGAGTGGGATGCCGCCGTCGAATACTGGAACACCCTGAGCACCGACGACGGCGCTGCGTTCGACGTCGAGGTGGACCTGGACGCCAACACCCTGGAACCATTCGTGACCTGGGGGACCAACCCGGGCCAGGGCGTGTCCCTGTCCGCGAAGGTGCCCTCGCCGGAGGACTTCGGCGACGAGAACGCCAAGGCTGCCGCCGAACGCGCCCTGCAGTACATGGGCCTGGAGGCCGGCACGCCGATGAAGCAGATCCGGGTGGACACAGTGTTCCTGGGCTCCTGCACGAACTCCCGCATGGAGGACCTCCGGGCCGCCGCCGACATTGTCCGGGGACGGACCAAGGACCCGGCCGTGCGCATGCTCGTGGTGCCCGGATCCGCCCGTGTCCGGCTTGAGGCCGAAGCCGAGGGCCTGGACAAAGTCTTCAAGGACTTCGGTGCCGAGTGGCGCTTTGCCGGCTGCTCCATGTGCCTGGGCATGAACCCGGACCAGCTGGAGGTGGGGGAGCGCTGCGCCTCCACGTCCAACCGCAACTTTGAGGGACGCCAGGGCAAGGGCGGCCGCACGCACCTCGTCTCGCCTGTTGTCGCAGCGGCGACGGCGGTCCGCGGCACGCTGAGCTCGCCGTCGGATCTGGACCCCGCCCCGGAGTCCGCGGCGCTCCGGGTCGACGCCCTTTAGTCCCGGCCGCGCAGCCTCCGCCGCACCGCCCGATCCACTTAGCCCGATCCACTTAGCCCTGATCCATACAGTCCCGAAGGATCCGCCATGGAAAAGTTCACCACCCACACCGGAATCGGTGTCCCTCTGCGCCAGAGCAACGTCGACACGGACCAGATCATCCCCGCCGTCTACCTCAAGCGCATCACCCGCACCGGCTTTGAGGACGCGCTCTTCGCCGCCTGGCGCAAAGACCCGTCCTTCATCCTGAACCAGGCGCCGTTCAACGAGGGATCCGTCCTGGTGGCGGGCCCCGACTTCGGCACCGGCTCGTCGCGCGAGCATGCCGTCTGGGCACTGAAGGACTACGGCTTCAAGACCGTCCTGTCCTCCCGCTTTGCCGACATCTTCCGCGGCAACTCCGGCAAGCAGGGCCTCCTGGCCGCCGAGGTCGCCCAGGACGACATCGAGCTCATCTGGAAAGAACTCGAGAACGCACCCGGCACCGAGGTTACGGTGGACCTCGTGTCCAAGACCGTGCAGTGCGGCAACATTGTGGCGCCGTTCGAGATTGACGACTACACACGGTGGCGCCTCCTGGAAGGCCTGGACGACATCGGGCTGACGCTGCAGCACGAACCCGATATCACGGCGTACGAGGCCACCCGGCCCTCCTTCAAGCCCAAGACGCTTCCTGCCCGGTTGTCCTGAGGCCCCAGGGCTGAGCCGCCAGGTCTTCTGGCAGTAATCGCGTAGTGATGACGTGCCGCCGTCGAGTTGAAAGACTCGACGGCGGCACTTGTCTTTTGGCGGGGCTGGCGTTCGCAGTTCTCATGGCCTGGCCCTCCGACTTCATGTTTCGCTGGCCCTATGCCACCGCGGTTGCAGAGCGCTGACCGTTCTTGAGGGCCTTCGCCCGGTGCCGGAGCTTGCGTCGGTGCAGGGACCCCGGCCAATCCGTTCCGAACGTACTCGAGTCCATTGGAGCTATTCCGGAAAACGGATCCAAGTGTGCGGGCGGCCATAGGAAGCTGTTCCTGACAACGGCGTTCCGGGCAGGGGTGGTGCGGTGGAGTGGTAGGTGTGGCCGGTGGGGGTGGTGAGTTTGATGGTGTGGCGTGGTCCTGGGCGTGGGACGGCGGTCCAGACGTGGGCGCGGACGTTATGGCTTTGTGCGTCCGTTCACGAATCGTGGCGACGCAAGGCTTGCGCCGAGTCCTCCCGCCACAGTGGCAGGGGGACAACATCCTGGCTTCGCCCTGACTCATCCAACAGATGTCCGAGCCGTTTATACGTGCGAACCACCGCCTGCCGGGTGATTACCGTGCTTCCCGGCGCCCGGGCTGCCAGCTCCCGCTCGTGCCCCTGGACTTCTAGATAGTCGCGGACCCACAGTGTCACCAAAAGGTTCTGGGTACCTAGTACCTGCGCGCTCAAGCGGCAGCTTGGCAGTCCCGCGAAGTATCGGCCGATGGAGTCCACATGGGTCGCAGGAACGTTGAGGCTCAGGCTCACCTCCCGCAGGCCCTGCTGGCCGGCGACGGAAGTATCGCACCTCATCGTCATGTAGCCGGACGCCAGAAACCGTTCCACCCGCCGTCGGGCCGTCTGGGGCGACACACCGGAGGCGGCGCCCAGCTCTGCCCAACTGGCCCGACCATCGCGAGCAAGCTCCTCCAGCAGGGTGGCGTCCAGCCGGTCGGGGGCATACGCGGGCGGTGGCGGAGTGGACTCCTTCGCCATGAGCCGGGCCCGCGCTGGTTCCAGGGTTCCGCTGCGCCACTCCGAGGCCTGCCGATAGAGCTGTGTAACGAAGACAACCTCCCTGCGCGTCACACCTGGCAGGTCCGCGAAGGCGCCCGTGACGATCGCCATGAGTTCCTCATGGCTTGATGCGAAACAGTCCACGAACAAGTCGTGGGCTCCTGACACCAGGGAAACCGTCCCGAAAGCGGGTTCCGCGCAGAGCCGCTGAATGAGGGCCTCGTGCTCGCCCGGCACCGAGGACAGAAAGACAAAAGCGGACCAACCGGCGCTGAGGTACCGCGGTCCTGGAGACGGGGTGATCCACGCGAGTCCCTGTTCCGCGAGTGCATTCCAGCGTCGGGAAACGGTGGGGCCGGAGAGGCCAAGGACGTCCCCCACGCGGGCCCAGTCGGCCCTCGGATTGATCTGCAGGGCGTTTACGATTTCGAGATCCAATTCAGAGATCATGGCTGATTCTTTCAAATTTCTCGATGTGTTGGGGATTGAGAGCAATATCGGAGTCGTGGATGGGGCCGAAGCTAACGTTGTGACTCGCATCACTCCAATTCAGGTGTCCCGAGTCCCAAGGAAGCAATATGACAAGCAAGACAGTCCCACCGACGACGGCGGCGATCACCCGCCGAACGATCGCCGGCATGGTCGTGGCGATGGCCGTGATCGAATCACTCAGTGGCGTCACCCAGGGGTACTTGAACCCCATCCTGCCCGCCCTCGGGCCCGTCTTGTCGATCGATGATCCGACCATCAACGGCATCTTCCTGATCTCCAACGTCAGTTTCGCCGTGCTCACGCCCATCATCTCCCGGCTCGGAGACAGTTACGGCTACCGGCTGGTGCTCCGCTGGTCAACTGCGGTGGTCGCTGCGGGAGTGCTCATGATGGCCCTCTGGCCGTCCCTGGCCACCGTGACCGTGGGCGTCGTCCTGCTCACCTGCGTCGTGGGCTTCATCCCGCTCATGATGGGAATCCTGAGGGTCAGCAGCCCAGCTCACACCCGCACCGGAGTCAGCGTGATGATAGCCATGCTCATGATCATGGTCGGTGCAGGCGGGCTGCTGGCGGGGATTGTGGGCGTCAGCGACCCCACGCTCGGATTTTGGGTGGCGGTTCCGTTCGCCGTCGCGGCGCTGGTCTCTTCTTTCTTGTTGCCCGACGCCGGAACTCCCACCCGGGAAGGAATTGCCCTGGTGCCATTGATGGCCTGTTCCGTCGGCCTGATCGGCTTCGTCGTCGCCCTTTCGATGGGGCCGGACTGGGGCTGGCTCGATGCGCGGACGCTCGGATCCGGCCTCGTTGGACTGGCGCTGCTGGCCTTCTGGGCCCGGATAGACGCAAGGGGCCCTGAGCAGGGAAAGAAGTTCGTGGATCTGCGCATGCTTGCAAACCCGCGTATCCGGGCAGTCTCGCTGGCCACCTTCTTCTTCGGCTTCGCATCCATCAGCTACTTCGGCACCAACGGTATCTTCCTGCACGCCAACCCCGACAAGACCGGCTATGGATTCGCCCTCAGCCCACTCATGATCGCCATCGTCCTTGCCGCCGCATCCGTGCTCTCATTCGCGTCGTCGATGTTGACCGCGCGGGCGCTCAAGGCGTTCGGCGAGCGGGCCACGCTGGTCTTCGCCGGACTGCTGCTCGCGGGTGGTTTCGTGGTGATGATCGCTGTGCACGGCTCCCTGGCCGGGTACTGTGTCGGGTTCGCCATGTTCAACTTGAGCCTCGGCATGTATCAGGCCGGGACCCGCTCGCTTTCCGTCGAGGGTGTCGCGCTGGAGGAGACCTCGACGGCGGCCGGACTCAACGAGCTGGCACTGTCGGTTGGCATTGCGGTGGGTGCCGCCGTCGTCAAGCTCCTCTCGTCATCGTCGGCGGAGTCCGGGCGCATCACCGAGGTTGGCCTCGTATCCATCTGGGGAGCGCTCGCAATGGCTGCATTGATCGCGGCGGCAGCCTCAGCACGCTATCCGCAGCGTCAGTCAGCGCAGGTCCTTCCGTGAACCCGGCTACGCTGACGCCGGCAGGATTTGCCACTTCCTCCATTGCCTCCATGGCTGAGATCCACGGCCGAATCTCCGCGGCATTGGAGCGCTGGCAGCCCAAGATTCTGCGGCTGAGCCACGCGATCCACGCCGATCCGGAACTCAGCGGCGAAGAGTTCCGGGCCGCCAAACGGGCCGCCGTGCTGTTGCGGGCCGCTGGCTTTAGCTTCGACGGCCCCCAGCCTGCATCTCCGACCGCTTTCACTGCCCGGTACGGAAACGGCCAGCTTGTAGTGGCCCTCTGCGTCGAATACGACGCACTGCCGGCCATTGGACATGCCTGCGGACACAACGTGAACGCCGCCAGTGCCGTGGGTGCGGCGCTGGCACTGGCTGCCGTGGCGGACGACCTTGGCATCACCGTCAAGGTGCTCGGCACCCCCGCCGAAGAGACGACCGGCGGAAAGGTGGATCTCATCGAAGAGGGCCACTTCGACGACGTCGCCCTGGCGATGATGGCCCATGCGGGTGCCGAGGACGTCATCGGCGGTTCATCCTTGGCCATGTGCATGTGGGATGTGCTGTACGAGGGGCGTCCGGCCCATGCAGCAGCGGCGCCGGCCGAAGGTATCAACGCCTTGGACGCACTGGTGGTCGCCCAAACGGCCATTGCCCTGGCCCGGCAACAGCTTCCGCCGGGATCCATCGTGTCGCTGATCGTCACGGAAGGCGGGAGCGCCGTCAACGTTATCCCTGAGCGGGCCCGGGCCAGCGTGGAAATGCGCTCGCCGAACCTTGCGACACTCCGGGTGATCGAGGAAAAGGTCCGGCGCTGCCTGGAGGCCGGTGCTCTTGCCAGCGCCGCAACGCTGAAGGTCACGCCGGCCGGGAACGCCTATGCCGAGCTGAGGCAGGACAGTTTCCTCTCCGAGGCCTACCGTGCCGCGATGGCCGTCCGGGGGAGGGACGTCACCTTCAACGCCAAACCGGTGGCTTCCACGGACATGGGAAACGTCTCTCAGCTGGTGCCGAGCATCCACCCGCTGCTTGGCTACGACGTGGGCGGCGCAGCCCATCACACGGCGGAGTTCGCCGCCTACGGGTCCTCCGCTTCTGCGGATCGGGCGGTGCTGGACGGTGCGTTCGGCCTGGCTGCGGCGGCCAGCGCCGCGGCAGGGGATCCCCGGCAACGTGCCCGCCTGCTTTGCGGCAACTCTCGCTGACACTGCGGTCCCACGGCGCCGCGCATGCGGCGCCGTGCGCCTCGCCATATCCGCTCAGCCGAACCCAACACGCGGCCCTTCGAACCGCCCTGTATTTCAGATCGGTAACGGATGCTCCTATGCTTAGCTGGAGCCTTTGTAAGGATTTGGGGGCGAGTAGTCGTGAGGAAACCGGTATATGAGTAGTGTTCTGACAATCCGCGGAGGCGTCCCGCTAACTGGCCGCGTCACCGTTCGCGGGGCCAAGAATCTTGTCCCCAAGGCCATGGTTGCCGCCCTTCTGGGCAACGAACCGTCGGTGTTGCGCAACGTGCCTGAAATTAAGGACGTCGAGGTTGTCACAAGCCTGCTCCAGCTCCACGGCGTCAGGGTCGACAAGGACCCCGTCACGGGCGATCTGACCCTTGACCCGAAGGGCGCCAAGACCGCCTCCAGCACGGCCATCGACGCCCACGCCGGCGATTCGCGCATCCCGATCCTGCTCTGCGGGCCGCTGATCCACGCGATCGGCGAGGCCTTCATCCCCGACCTGGGCGGCTGCAAGATCGGCGACCGCCCGATCGACTACCACCTGAACGTCCTGCGCCAGTTCGGCGCCGTCGTGGAAAAGCGCCCCGGCGGAATCCACATTTCCGCGCCCAACGGGCTCAAGGGCGCGAAGATTGCCCTGCCCTACCCGTCCGTCGGCGCCACAGAGCAGGTCCTGCTGAGCGCCACCCGCGCCGAAGGCATCACCGAGCTCTCCGGCGCGGCCACCGAGCCGGAAATCGTTGACCTCATCGCCGTGCTGCAGAAGATGGGCGCGATCATCAGCGTCCAAACCGACCGCACCATCCGGATCGAAGGCGTCCGGGACCTCGGCGGATACAACCACCGTGCCCTCTCGGACCGCAACGAATCGGCCTCCTGGGCTTCCGCTGCACTCGTCACCCGCGGCGACATCTTCGTCGAGGGCGCCACGCAGCGGGACATGATGACGTTCCTGAACACCTACCGCAAGGTTGGCGGCGGAATGGACATCGGCGACGACGGCATCCGCTTCTACCACCGCGGCGGCAAGCTCAACCCGCTGGTCCTCGAAACGGACGTGCACCCCGGATTCATGACGGACTGGCAGCAGCCCCTCATCGTCGCCCTGACCCAGGCCGAGGGCGTATCGATTGTCCACGAGACGGTGTATGAGAACCGGTTCGGCTTCACCGATGCGCTGATCCGCATGGGCGCCAACATCCAGGTCCACCGCGAGTGCCTCGGCAGCGTGCCCTGCCGCTTCGGCCAGCGCAACTTCCTGCACTCCGCCGTCATCTCCGGACCCGCGCAGCTCAAGGGCACCGACATTGACGTCCCGGACCTGCGCGGCGGATTCAGCCACCTCATCGCCGCACTGGCCGCCACCGGCACCTCGCGCGTCACGGGAATCGACATCATCAACCGCGGCTACGAGCGCTTCACGGAGAAGCTCGCGGGCCTCGGCGCCGATTTCGACATCACGTCAGCCAAGTAGCGGGGACCTGGTGAAGGAATCGGCCAAGAGCCACGCCACGTTTGTGGCCGTCGCCGGGATTGTCCGGCCTGTGATGAACCTGTTGATGAACAAGAAGTGGGAAGGCCTTCAGAAGCTGCCCGCCGGGGGCTTCATCGCCGCGCCCAACCACTGCACGGAGATCGACCCACTGGTGGTGGGGCACATGCTCTACAACCAGAAGCGGATGCCGCACTTCCTCGCCAAGGCCGGCCTCTTCAAGGTGCCCGTCTTGGGCGCGGTGCTGCGGTCCACCAAGCAAATCCCGGTGGAACGCTCGACGACGGGGGCGAACCGTTCGCTGCAGCTCGCCAAGGAGATTGTCAACGAAGGCGGGGCGATCATCATCTACCCCGAGGGAACCCTGACCCGGGACCCGGCGCTGTGGCCGATGAAGGGTCACACCGGTGCCGCGCGCATGGCATTGGAGAGCGGCATTCCCGTGGTGCCCATGGCCCATTGGGGCGCCCAGGAGGTCTTCCCGCGGTATGCGAAGCGTTTCTACATCTTTCCCCGCAAGACCTCCCGCCTGGTGGTGGGGGATCCCGTTGACTTGAGCGCCTTCGAAGGCCGCCCGCTGGACAGGCAGACGCTTACGGCAGCCACGAATGTCATCATGGACGCCATTACGGCCCTTCTGGCGGAACTGCGCGGCGAACAGCCGCCCGCGCAGCGCTGGGATCCGGCCGCGCACAACCAGTCCACACACGGCCGCATGGTCGAGCGTGGCACAACGCCAGGAACAACGAAGACGGCAAGCAAAGGTCCCGACGCCGGCGCTGACGTCGCGCCGGAAGCAGCCGCCGGGACAGGCGCCAACCCAACCGAGGGCACCGGCAAGAACTCGGACGCTGCAGGCACAACCGCCGCCACGGGAACCGACCCGGACGGCACCGCGTGACGGCGGCCAGCCGCGGATCCGATTCCGCCACCACCGTGGCCGTCCTGGGAGCAGGCTCCTGGGGCACCACGTTCGCCAAGGTCGTCGCCGACGCCGCCACCGCCTCCGGGGTCGAACGAAGCGTCCGCCTCTGGGGCCGGCGCCCGGAAGTCGTGGAGCAGATCAACACCCTGCACCGCAATGAGCAGTACCTGAAGGGCATCTCGCTGCCGTCCAGCATCACCGCGTCCACGGACGTCGCCGAGGTCCTCGCCGGCGCGGAAGTGGTCATCCTGGCCGTTCCGGCACAGACCCTGCGGCCCCAACTGCAGGCCTGGAAACAGCATTTGGCGCCCGGCGCCGTCGTCGTGTCCCTCATGAAGGGCCTCGAACTGCACACCGATGCCCGCATGAGCGAGGTCATCTGCGAGGAACTTGGCCTGGCCGCCAACCGGGTGGCCGTGGTTTCAGGTCCCAACCTGGCCATGGAGATCGCCCGGGAAGAGCCAACGGCGTCCGTTGTGGCCTGCACGGATCCGGTCGCGGCCGGCTGGATCGCCCGGACATGCACCGCACCCTACTTCCGCCCGTACACCACGAACGATGTGATCGGCGTGGAAATCGGGGGGATCGTCAAGAACGTCATCGCCCTGGCCGTGGGAATTTGTGAAGGCAAGAAGATGGGGGACAACACCAAGGCCTCGGTCATCACCCGCGGCCTTGCCGAGACCTCCCGGTTGACACTGGCGCTGGGCGGGGAGGCCCGCACCATGGCTGGGCTCGCCGGCCTGGGTGACCTTGTGGCCACTTGTTCGTCCCCCCTGTCCCGAAACCACACGGCCGGCCGGCTGCTTGGCAAGGGGTTGACACTCGAGCAGGTCACCGCCGAGATGAAGCAAACGGCTGAAGGCATCAAGTCCAGCCAGGCGGTTCACGAACTCGCCGGGAAGCTCGGCGTCGACATGCCCATCACGGCAGCCGTCGTCGCCGTACTGGCCGGAAAATTGTCCGTAGATGAACTGGGTCCGCTGCTGCTGTCCCGGGACCTGAAACCCGAAGGCGACTACTGAGCGTGTCAGAGAAAAATGTGAGCACTGAAGGCCGTACGAGCCAGTCCAAACCCCGCGTCGCGGTGCTTTTTGGCGGCCGTTCCAGCGAGCACGCCGTCAGCTGCGTGACAGCCGCCGGTGTCCTGGGCGCCATCGACAAGGACAAGTACGACGTCATCCCCATCGGCATCGCCAAGACCGGCCAGTGGGTCTTGGCTTCCGGCGCCACCAGCGAGTGGTCGCTCTCGGCGTCGTCGCTGCCTGAAGTGGCGCCTTCGACGCAGACCGTAGCCCTGGCCGAGATCGGCGGCGAGCACCAGCTGATCGTGGCCTCCCCGAACGCGGTCCCGCAAGAGCTTGGCGCCGTCGACGTCGTCTTCCCGCTGCTGCACGGGCCGTTCGGCGAAGACGGCACCGTCCAGGGCCTCCTGGAGCTCTCTGACACCCGCTACGTCGGTGCCGGCGTGCTGGCGTCCGCCGTCGGCATGGACAAACACTTCATGAAAGTAGTCTTTGAATCGGCCGGTCTCCACGTGGGACCGTACATCGCCGTGACCGACCGCCAGTGGCGCAATGATCCTGAGTCCGTCCGCAAGCGCGTGGACCAGCTCGGCTTCCCGGTGTTCGTCAAGCCTGCCCGGGCGGGCTCTTCGATGGGCATCTCCAAGGTGGATTCCCTCGAGGGCCTGGATGCCGCAATCGCGGCGGCCCGCGAGCATGACCCCAAGCTGGTCATCGAGGCCGGCATCACGGGACGCGAAATTGAATGCGCCGTGCTGGAAGGCCGGGGGACCGATGCCCCCAGGACGTCCATGCCGGGCGAGATCTCCGTGGCCGGCGGCGGGCACGAATTCTATGACTTCAACGCCAAATACGTGGACGACGCCGCCGCACTCAGCTGCCCGGCCGACCTCCCCGAGGAAGCGATCACCCGGGTCCGGGAACTTGCCGCGGTCGCCTTCGACGCCGTCGGCGGTGAGGGACTGAGCCGGGTGGACTTCTTCTACACGCCTGAGGGCGAACTGATCATAAACGAGATCAACACGATGCCCGGGTTTACGCCCAAGAGCATGTACCCGCAGATGTGGAAGGCCTCAGGCCTGGGATATGCGGAGCTGATCGACGAGCTGATCCACCTGGCGCTGCACCGCAAGACCGGCCTGCGCTAGGCCCCACCCACCGGCACCCTAACCTCGCTCCGCTTAGGTCAGGGAACCCTGCCGGCGTGGACCCACCACTGGCACCCTAACCTCGCTCCGCTTAGGTCAGGGAACCCTGCCGGCGTGGACCCACCACTGGCACCCTAACCTCGCTCCGCTTCGGTCAGGGAACCCTGCCGGCGTGGACCCACCACCGGCTTGCGTCTATTTGCTGGACGGCAGGTTCTGCAGGTCTTCCTGGCCCACGCAGTTCCGGGTTGCCTTGATCTTCTGCGCGGCGTTGGCGAGGTCTGCCAGCACGGTGGCCGAACTGATCTTGTCCGGATCCATCAGGATCTCCGTGGCCGGTTCGCGGCCGAACGTCGTCAGCGTCCACACCGGGTTGCCTTCCTTGATGACCCAGTCGACGCCGTTGACGCTTACACAGCGATCCGTGGTGGGTCCCGGAACGTTGACCCCGCACCGAAGGATCACCGCGGAGGGATCACCCCACGCCGCTGTGGCCTGGGCGTTGGTCTTGCGCAGCTTGGCGTCGCCGATTGCGTCCGGAAGAGCCAGCATCATGGGTGCGCAGGCGGCGTTCGCGGCATCTTTGGCGGGCGTTACGTCCACCACCGGGGAACACGAGGTCAAGGCCAGGCCGGCTGCGGCGGCCGCCGCAACCAGGGCAATGCGGGCGGAAACACGGCGGCTGAACTGGAGCATTCATCCAGCGTAACCCGGCCCGCGTGGCGCTATGGCCACACATTCGGGAGAGCGGGTAGCATCACAATGAACAGCCTGACTCTTACCTTCGAGTAGACTGGGACCTCGTGCAACTCTGGGGCTCTGCCGACAAAGACGTTAGTGTTGGTCGCATAACGCACACCTGATTCAATCTCGCACTGTGGGGGAGGGACTGTCGATGACGTCGTGCAGCCGGAAGAAAACCATACGGACCGGGCTGGGAGTATTGCTCCTAGCCGCTTCAGTCATGGGCACGGCAACAGCAGCCAGCGCCGATGACTTGGTGATCCCTAGCCCATTGGCAACGGCGATTTCACCCTCCCCGACGCCCGCTGACCCGGGGCCCCAACCTACGCCGACTACACCGGACGAGCCCGTTCTCACTCCGCCGCCG
Organism: Arthrobacter sp. 2MCAF15; assembly: GCF_052115605.1. NCBI lineage: Bacteria > Bacillati > Actinomycetota > Actinomycetes > Micrococcales > Micrococcaceae > Arthrobacter > Arthrobacter sp. 2MCAF15. The sequence continues at coordinate 395,762 of NZ_JBFRGZ010000001.1, forward strand.
GTGGAAACCCCGCCACCGGCCGTTGAGACGCCGCCTGCGCCGGTGGACACCATCCCGGCGCCCGTGGTCCCGCCCGTAGTGGCGCCGATTCCGCCCGTCGTGACGCCTGCGCCCGTCATTGAAACGCCGCCCGTCGTTGCACCCGTTGCCCCGGCGCCCGTCGTCCCGACTCCTGTCGTCGAGGAAACCCCGTCTGAAACGCCGACTCCCTCGCCCACTCCGACAGTGGCGCCATCCACGGCCCCCGCAATCATTGCTACGCCCACCGAACCCCCCGTGATGGTGAAGTCTGAAGTCCAGGCCGCCGTTGCCGTCGCGACTGGAAGCCCCTTGGCCGTCCAAGCCATCACCGTGCTGGTCCTGCTGGGCCTGGGCTTTGCTTACTTCCGGTTCATCGGTTCCAAAAAAGCCACCGGCGTTCCGCGCACCAGTAAGTCCTGACACTCATGCAGGATGAAGCCCCGGTGGAGTCGACTGCGCCCAAGTCCGTGAGTGACAGCCTGCGGATCACGCTGATCACCCACTCCTACTGGCCGGAACAGAGCCCTCCACAGAGGCGCTGGACCGCCATGATCAAGGAATTCACGCACTCAGGTTGGGATGTCGACGTCGTGACTCCCGTGGCGCACTACCCGTTCGGCCGGCGGGCGCTCCCGCGCTGGATGGCTGGAAGACCATTCCGGCTGCGCAACGGCCAGTTCACCGAGAAGATCCTCCACGTCCCCTACCTGCGTCACGGCAACTCCCGCGCCGCCCGGCTGCTGGACCAGTGCTTTTCGGCCGTTTTATCGATCCCCGCCGGAATGATGGTCCGCCGGCCCGACGTCGTGGTTGTCACCGCCCCCGGCTTGCCCTCGCTTGCTGCCGGCTATGCCGTGGCCAGATTGAGGCGGGTCCCCCTGATCGTGGAAATGCGGGATGCTTGGCCGGACCTGGCCCGCGACGCCCGCCTGGTCCAAGGAAGCGTTAAGAGCGTCGTTGAGCATGCAGTGGACTTCGTCCAGCACCGGGCGGACCTCGTAGTCACAGTGACAGAGGGATTCGCGGCCACGCTGCGCTCACGCGGAGTCCGTAACGTGGCGACGATCAGCAACGGAGTGCACCTGGACGCTATCCCAGTGGTGGGACCGCCTGAGCCGAAACGGGACGTCTTCGAGGCCCTGTACTTGGGGAATCATGGCGAGAGTCAAAAGCTCGACGTCGCCATCCGCGCGAGTGCCCTCGTGGGGAACTCGATGCACTTGCACATGGTGGGACACGGGACCCAGAGGCCGGCATTGGAGAAGCTTGCACGTGAACTAAGGGCTCCTGTCACGTTTCACCCGCCCCTGACCGGGGGAGCCATGCTGGAACGCTACTCATCGGCGGACACATGCATCGTCTCCTTGCGGGACGACTGGAAGTCCTTTGAGACCACTGTGCCGTCCAAGACCTATGAGGTTCTGGCCATCGGCCGACACATCACCGCCGTGGTGAAGGGAGAAGCCGCGCGGATCGTCTCTGACGCCGAGGCCGGCGATATCGTGGCAAGCGATCCGGAAGAGCTGGCCGCCTTGTGGCGCGAGCTGGCCGCCGACCGCGGCCGCCTGGTCCGCAATGGCGACAGCCGCCAGTGGGTCAAAGCCAACGCGGAGTACGGGCAACTCGCCGGCCGCTACATGGAACTCATCACCGAACTGCTCGCGGAAACCAGCCTTCGTCGATGATGCAACTGATTAACAACGTCCGGCTGGCCCAAAGCGTCGTGCGCCAGCATCTGACGGACGATCCCGTCATCCTGTTCCTGCAGCTTTCGCGCAGGCTGCCCTCGGCGGTGCTTCCGCTCGCCAAGCGCTTGTGCCAGCTGGCTCCGAAAGACTCCACGTCCGCGGCCGTGTTGTTCGCGGCACTCGCCGCCGGTGACGACGCCGACGTCGATCGTCGCCTCCGCATCGCTGCCGACGGACCCGTCGAGGGGGACAAGGCGCGGCGCCTGGCCGACGTCGCCCTCGCGGCAAACCTGCCCGCGGTCTCGGATGTCTTCCTTGCCAAGGCGGGCACCGCGCAGCACGCGAAGCAGGCCCGGGCGCGGCGCCTGTGGTACGACGGCGCGGTCAGCGAAGCCGTTGCGGCACTCAACGGCTCGGGCGCTGCGGGACTGCGGCAGCGTGCCCGCCTCGCGGCCGAGGCCGCGATCCTGGCCGACGCATCGCCGTCGCTCGAGCGCCGACCCTATGCTCCGGTTCCCGGCCGGATCCTGCATCTGCTGACAAACTCCCTGCCTCACACCGCCAGTGGCTACGCCCAACGGTCCCACTCCACCCTGCTGGCGCAGCAGGCGGCTGGCTGGGATGTGCTGGCGGTCACCAGGATGGGCTATCCAGTGCAGGTCGGGAAACTCCTCGCGAAGAGCAATGACACCGTGGACGGGATCCGATACCAACGGCTGTTGCCCGCCAAGATGGCCCAGTCCATTGACGCCCGGCTGCAGCAGCAGGCGGAGGAACTGCTCGCCGTGGCCTTGGATTTCAAGCCCAGCGTGCTGCACACCACTACGCACTACGTCAACGGACTGGTGGTGCGGGCCGTGGCCGAGGCCCTCGGGATTCCCTGGGTCTACGAGGTCCGCGGCCAACTGGCTGACACCTGGGCCTCCACCCGCGGGCCCGAGGCCCGCGACAGCGAGAAGTACCGGCTGTTTCAGAATCGGGAAACGGAAGTCATGCAGGACGCGGACCTCGTGCTGACCCTCGGGACTGCCATGAAGGCCAACATCGTCGCTGCCGGAATTCCGGCCAGCAAGGTCCTGATCGCCCCTAACGCCGTTGGCGGGAACTTCCTCGCCGAACCTCTGGACAAGGCCAGCGCCCGGCGTGAGCTCGGTCTTGCAGAAGACGGGCAATTTATCGGTACCGTGAGCAGCTTGGTACCCTATGAAGGAATTGAGGACCTCGTAGCCGCCTTTGTGCGGCTAGCGGAGGACCTGCCTTTGCTCCGTCTCCTGATCGTGGGTGACGGTTCCTCGTTGCCATCGCTGCAGATTCAGGCGCAGCGGAGCAGGTTCGCCAGCCGCGTTATCTTCACGGGCCGCGTACCCCGGAGCCAGACGGCACTGTACCATCAAGCGCTGGATGTATTTGTTGTGCCGCGCAAGGACTTGGAGGTGACCCGTTCCGTGACACCGCTCAAGCCCGTGGAGGCCATGGCCTGCGCCCGCCCCGTCGTGGCCAGTAACTTGCCGGCTCTGGCGGAAATTGTCGAGGACCGGGTGACCGGGCGCCTGGCGGAGGCGGGGGATCCAGACGCGTTAGCCGTCGCCATCCGGGAACTGCTCACGGATCCACAGTTGGCCGCAGAGTTCGGTGCTGCGGGAAGGGAACGTGTGTTGCAGGACAGAACATGGGCCGCCAACGCGGTTGCCCTGGCACGAGAGTTGGAAATGCTGGGAGTAACTATCTGATGAGCATCAAAGAGCAGGCCCAGGCGGAAGAAATCCAGACGGAAGAGACCAGGACGCCCACCGTCTCTGTGCCCGTGAACCTTGTGCGATTGAGTAAGGTGGGCCAGCGGCCCGACTTCCTGGACTATCTGGTCCAGCTGTGGGACCGCAGAAGCTTCATCCTCTTCGACGCCCGCTCACGGGTCCAGAGCGGCAACGACAAGACGCATCTAGGTACCGCGTGGCTTGTGCTGACTCCGGTACTGAACGGCCTCAGTTTCTACCTGATCTTTGGCGTGCTCCTTGGCACCGGCAAGGGAATTGATAACTTCATCGGCTACGTTCTCATTGGGACATTTACGTTTCAGATGAGCACCCGTTCCATCGTGGGCGGAGCCAAGTCGCTCACCGGTAACACGTCAATGATCCGGGCCTTCCAGTTTCCCCGCGCTTCACTGCCCATCGCCGTCAACGTGAGGGAGCTCCTCTCCAACATTCCCGTGACTATCGTCATGTTGCTCTTCGTCATTTTCACGGCGCCGGCCGAGGAAATCACGTGGCGATGGTTGCTCATTGTTCCCGTGATCCTGCTGCAATTCCTGTTCAATCTGGGGATTGGCATGTTGCTGGCGCCGTTACTGCTCAAGATTCCGGACTTGAGCCACCTGCTCACGTTTGTCATTCGATTCTTGATGTATGTCTCGGCCGTCTTCTTTGCCGAGAGCCGCTTCGGAAAATACCCCGCCATACGCACCGTCATGGATTACAATCCGATTTTCCAGGTCATTAAAATCATTCGCGATTCTGTCCTTTACGACACGACGCCAGCATGGCGGGCCTGGGAGGTCTTGGCACTGTGGGCACTGGTTTCCGTTGCCGCGGGGTTGTTTGTCTTCTGGCGCGGAGAGGAAAGCTATGGACGTGTCTGATTTGTCGGGAGTCGCCCACCCGGAGCCAACAGTGGTGGTGGACGACATCTCAGTGGTCTACAGGACCAAGAACCAGTCTCCCGGGCGGACCAATGCCCGAACCTCCATCTTGAAGAGCCTGAAGGCCCGCCGTCTCGGTGATTCAGCGGTCAAGACCAAGGCCTTGAGCAAGATCTCCTTCGTGGCTAACCAGGGCGACTCCATCGGCATCATTGGCCGCAACGGCTCGGGCAAGAGCACCCTGATGAAGGTCCTCGCCGGCCTGATCATCCCCGACACCGGCACTGTCTATGCCTCGAGCAACCCCATCCTCCTGGGCGTCAACGCAGCTCTGATCAGCTCCATCTCCGGTGCCCAGAATATTCGGCTCGGCTGCCTGGCGATGGGCATGAGCCACGCACAAATCGATGCCAAGTTCGATGACATTGTGGAGATGTCCGGACTGGAGCACGAGGTTTACCACCCGATGAACTCCTACTCCTCGGGCATGGGCGCGCGCCTCCGCTTTGCCATCGCCGCGGCCGTGGACCCCGAGATCCTACTCATCGATGAAGCACTCAACACCGGCGATGCCCAGTTCAAAGACCGCTCCAAGGCACGGATGGAGAAGGTGACCGAGCAGGCCGGAACCGTTTTCGTGGTCAGTCACAGCCTCGGGACAATTACGGGCATGTGCAACCGCGCCATATGGATCGACAAGGGCGATTTCATCATGGACGGAACCCCGGACGACGTGGCCAAGGAATACCGGAACTTCATCTGGCGCATGAACGAGGGCAACGCCGACTACGGCCGCCAGATCCGGGCCGAGCTAATGGCAAGCCTGCCCGAAATGCGGACCACGCTGCTCCCTAACGGCTGGAAGCGGTCCAGGTAGAGAATGAGTTTTAGGGACAAGACGGCGTATTGGCGCCGCGCACTGTGGCACGCCCGCCAAGGCGGCATGGGCCAGGTCAAGAGCTACCTTCACCGCAGCACGGCCGAGCGCGACGAAGCCAGCCTGGCCGGCGTCCGCGGCGCGGAAGGCGCATGGCGCGGCTTGGGACGCGGCCGGCACCTGGTCTTCAGGGAAGCGGAGGGTGACGTCGCGCAGCCGCGAAATCCGCAGCTGCGAGTGGGCATCATCATGGATGACTTTTCCGCGGCGGCTTTCTCCGCCGAGTGGACCGTCGTGGCGCTCAGGCCGGACAGCTGGGAAGAGCAGTTGCGCGATGAGGCGCTGGACTTCGTCGTCGTCGAATCCGCCTGGGCGGGCAACGCCGGACTCTGGCGGGGCAAGATCACCGGCCCCACCGGCCCTTCGGCGGTCTTCCGGGAACTCGTTGAGGGTTGCCGGGCAGCCGGACTCCCGGCGATCTTCTGGAACAAGGAAGACCCGCCGCACTACGAGGACTTCCTGCCCGCCGCGAAACTGTTCGACCACGTCTTCACCACCGACGCCAACATGTTGCCGCGCTACCGGGCAGATCTGGGCCACGACCGGATTTCCGTGCTGCCCTTTGCCGCGCAGCCCCGCATCCACAACCCGTCGCGGCCCCGGCACGGCTGGCACGCCCGCGAGATCGCCTTTGCCGGGATGTATTTCGCGCACAAGTACGAAGACCGCCGGCGCCAGATGGAGTACCTGCTGGGTGCGGCCGTGGACGCAACCGCGGGCAAACGCCCCGGGTTTGAAATCTTCTCGCGGCAGCTGGGCAGGCAGCCGCAGTATCAGTTCCCCGGAATCCTCAAGAAGCACGTCGTGGGGTCCCTGTCCTACAAACAGATGCTAACCGCCTACAAGGCGTACCAAGTCTTCCTCAACGTCAACTCCGTCACGGACTCGCCCTCGATGTGCGCCCGGCGGATTTTCGAGATCACCGCGGCCGGCTCCAGCGTTGTCTCGACCCCGAGCGCGGCCATTACGGAATTCTTCCCGGGAAGCGAAATTCCCACCGCAGACAACCGTGACGATGCCGCCCACCTGTTGAAGGCGTTGACCGCCAACCCGGACTACGCCCAGCGCCTCGTCCACAAGGCCCAGCGCAGAATCTGGGCGGAACACACTTTCAGCCACCGGGCACGGTCCATCGCGGCAGCGGCGCGGCCTGCGCTGGCCACCGCGGCACCGCGGCCCCAGGTGTCGGTCCTCGTTTCAAGTTTCCGTCCGCAACAACTGGAACACGTCATTGCCGGCGTGGCCGCCCAGCAGGACGTGGATGTCCAATTGGTCTACCTTGCGCACGGGTTTGAGATCGACAAAGCCGCGTTCCGCCGGAAATGCCTGGAAGCCGGGATTTCCGACATCCTGGTCCTCCACGAACCGCAGCAAACCCTGCTCGGTGAGTGCCTTAATTCCCTCGTGGCGCACGCCGACGGCCGGTTCGCCACCAAATGGGACGACGACGACATCTACAGCCCCCTGTACCTGGGCGACCAAGTCCACGCCATGATGTACTCCGAAGCCGAGGTGGTGGGAAAACGGGCGCATTACATGCATCTTGCCGGAGCTGGTGCTACGATCCTGCGCAACCCGCAACTGGAACACCGGTACGTCGAAGCAGTCTCCGGACCTACGATTTTCGCCTCAACTGACACCTTCAGGCGCTTTCCTTTTCAGCAACTGCAACGTGGAGAGGACTCGCGCTTCCTCAGCGACGTCATCGAGTCGGGTGCGCGGATCTACTCGGCGGACCGCTTTAACTACTGCCAGATGCGCGGCGCCGACGTGTCGTCACACACGTGGCCCATCACCAATGAAGAGCTTCTGGCTACTTCAAAGATTCAATTCTTCGGGTCGCCCGAAGAGCACATTTTAGTTTAGGGGAGACATGGACGAGACGATTTTTGATGTTGCCGTCATCGGACTTGGCTACATCGGCCTGCCCACCGCGGCGAGCTTCGCGGCGAAAGGCAAGCGTGTAGCCGGCGTCGATGTGAAGCAGTCGACGGTCGACGCCGTCAACCGGGGAGAGGTTCCCTTCGTGGAACCCGACATGGGTGTGGTGGTCTCAGGAGCGGTGAGTCTCGGGAACCTCGTCGCCATGACCACCGTGCCTTCGGCCGACGCGTTCATCATTGCTGTGCCCACCCCGCTCGCGGAGGGCAACGGCGCAGACCTCTCCTACCTCCGCAGCGCCCTCGAAGCACTCGCGCCAAGACTTCGCGGCGGCGAACTCGTGGTCTTGGAATCGACGTCGCCTCCGGGCACCACTGAACGCCTGGGTGCCTACCTTATGGAACTCCGGCCGGACCTGTCGCTCGACGCTGCCCCCGGACGGAACCATGTCCATATTGTGCACTCCCCGGAGCGCGTCCTGCCGGGCCGGATTATGGTCGAAATGGTCACCAACGACCGTGTGATCGGAGGCCTCACCGAGGAGGGCGCCCAGCTGGCCAAGCGGCTGTACGAGGTGATCTGCCAGGGCGAGATCCTGCTCACGGATGCCACCACGGCCGAGATGACCAAGCTGGTGGAAAACACCTTCCGTGACGTCAACATCGCCTTCGCCAACGAGCTCTCGCTGATCTGCGACAACCTGGGCATTGACGTCTGGAAGCTGATCGAGCTCGCGAACCACCACCCCCGCGTCAATGTCCTTCGCCCCGGACCAGGCGTCGGCGGGCACTGCATCGCCGTGGATCCTTGGTTCATCGTCGACGCCGTCCCGGAGCACTCCGGCCTGATCCGGACGGCCCGCGAAGTCAACGACTCCAAGCCGCACCACGTGGTCCGGCAGGCCGTGGAGGCACTGGCCGACCAGCCTGCGGCCACCGTGGCCGTCCTCGGCCTGGCGTTCAAGGCCAACATCGACGACGTTCGCGAGTCGCCGTCGGTGACGATTGTCCAGGAACTGGTCCGGCAGTTGCCTAAGAGCACCATCCTGGTGGTCGACCCGAACGTCGAAGAACTCCCCACGGCGCTGACGGCGTCCGGCCTCTCCCGCCTCCACGGCATGGAAGAAGCTGTAGCCGCGGCAGACCTCGTCCTGCTTCTGGTGGACCACGATGAATTCCTGACCCTTGACATCCTTTCCCTGGCGGGCAAGCAGGTCATCGACACCAAGGGTATTTGGAATGAGCACGAGCTTGTCGACTACGGCCGGCCGCACACGCCCGTGGGGGCCAGCGTAAGTGGATAGGGGAAGTCACGCCGTGTCAGCGTCCATTGAAGAAGAGCTGCGCAATGCCGGCTTTGCACTCAAAGCCCTGCACGCGCCGCGGCGCCAGACTCCTCTGGTCCGGATTCTGATCCGGGCCGCGAAGGCAACGGATCTGGAGATTGCAGGGACCGTCGGGTCGCTTTTCGGCTCCGCTTGCCAGGACTTCGCCGTCGACATCCTTGTTGAGGACGGCCGCCGTCCCAAACTGGAGGAATGGCTTGCCACCGACCACCGCTTTTCGTTCCTCGGGACCGACGTACAGCACATTGCCGAGGCCGACCACACGCTGGTGCTCAGCGCGGGAACGGCCCTGGGCCTGCACTCGCTGGAGGCGATGCTCGACAGCCTGCGGCAGACGCAGGCACTGGTCCTCCGGGCTTTGGTGGACGGGCAGCCCGGCGCCATCGAACTGTGGCGGACAGCCACCCTTCGTGAGCTGCGGGAAGCCGGTGATCCTGAAAAGTCCGCGCGCAGCGCCGGCGGCGAACGCTGGGTTTCCGGCAGCGCCCTGGGCCTGCACGACTTCCGGCGGCCCAAGCCCAAGCTGCACCTGCGCAAGGGGGCCGCGGCAACCCTTGACCTCAATATCGTGGTCCGGGACCTGGCCGACAGCGCCACGCGTGTGGACTACGAACAGAAAATCCGGCTCCTCGAGGCCCGGCTGAAGAAGTCAGAAGTCGAGCGCCGCCGCCTGGAGCAGGGGCTTGCCCCGAACCGGGGCGTCTCACGCGCCCGCGCGATTGCCCGCAAGGGTCCGGCCTACATCCTTGGCCGGCTTATGGCCCGCTCAGGCCGGGCGGGGATCTAGCAGGATGCAGATCAAGAGCGTCGTCGTTGGCTCCGCCGGGCACTCCATGGCGGAGCTGGCGTTGGACCTTGGGCTGGACTATGCCCGCACGGACTGGGAGCACCGCGATCCCCGGAACGGATCCGAATGGGAACACGCCGTTCCGGCCGATCAATTGTGGTGGGACCACTACGTTGTGCAGGCGGAGTCGCTCGCCGAGGCCCGGACGATGCTCCCGTTGTTCCGCAGCGAAGGACGGGCGCAACGCTTCGTGCTGGTCGTCCGCGGACTGTTCCCCGCCGCCGACCTGCCGGTCTGGACTCCACGCAGCCTCCAGATCAAGGCCGGCACCTCGGCCATGACGGTGCCGGGGCTCGGCTTCGCAGTCGTGGTCGAAGGCGGCAAATGGGTGAACGTGCATGCTGCGGCCGTTGCCGCCTTGGGCTGCTGCTCGCCTGCTGCGCCGCGGCCCGTGCTGGGCGGACTGCGTGTGGGCATCACCGAACCCGCCGACAGCGTCTGGCTCGCCGGGGACGCACTCGGCAGCTTCATGACGGAACAGCTCCTGCAGCCAGAGCCGGACGACATCTATGCCGTCGACGTGCTGATCGGGCCCGGCGAGCTCACCCAGCAGCTCAGCCGGCAAATCGCTGACCAGCCCGCAAGGGTCACGCCGCCGGTCTGGACCCCGCCTGGAACCGTGCTGCCCCCTGTCGATACCGCCGTCGTATCGCCCATGGGGTTCCTGCCGTACCCGGACAAGCCCACGCGGGCGCTCCAGCCGGGCGACCTCGGCTATGGGGGAGACCTGAGCGAAGCCGACCTCGCCGCCCTGCGGCCGCACGACTACCTCGAGGTGGACGGAACCCGCTTTGGCGGTCTGGACTGGCAGCTGGCGCGGCGCCTGAGCCAGCTGGCCGTCGCTGGCGTCCCGCTGCTGGTGCGGGCGTTGCCCGCCCCGGTGCGGTCCCTGCTCGGCCACCAGCTGGTGGACTGCCTTCAGGCTTTCGACGCCGGTGATCCGCGGGTGCTGCGGGAATCGAAGTCGATCGAGCTGCGTCGGACGGCCCTGGACATCTACAGCCCGAAGGCCGTCTGGAACACTCTGCTCTGCCAGCTGGGCGGGCCGCTGCTTCCCTCGCCTTCCGTGAGCGTGGTCCTGGCCACCCGCCGGCCCGAGAAGCTGGCGTCCGCCCTGGACCAGCTGGCACGCCAGAGCTGGGAAGCCTTGGAAGTGGTGGTGGTCCTGCACGGCTTCGATGCCGAACTGCCCGAGGTCCGGCGCGCCGTCGAGGCGTATCCCGGCGAGCTGCAGCTGCGCTCCGTTCCGGCCGACATGATTTTTGGCGACGTGCTGAACGCCGGCGTCCGCGCCGCCAGCGGCGATCTCGTCTGCAAGATGGACGACGACGACTGGTACGGCCCGCACCACGTGCGCGACCTCGTCCACGCAAAGGACTTCAGCGGCGCCACCTTGGTCGGGGCCCAAGTCGAATTCGTGTACCTGGAAAGCCTGGACATCACCACGCGCCGGCCTCCGCTCGGCGAGCAGTACTCGGACCATGTAGCGGGCGGCACCATGATGATCGGCAGAGACGAGCTGCGTCAGCTCGGGGGATGGCGGCCCATCCATCGCGCCGTTGACCGCTGCCTCCTGCAGGCGGTCCAGGTCGCCGGGGGACTCATCTACCGCTCCCACGGCCAGAACTACATGATGCAACGCCACTCCGGCGCGGACTCACACGGCGGACACACCTGGAATCCGGAGGACAGCATCTTCCTCCAGAGCGTGGCCGAACAATGGGACGGGTTCCAGCCGCCGCCGCAGATCGGTTCCGTCCCGGGTGCCGGGGGCGGCACAAGGCTCGAGGACATGCGCAGCCACTTCGCCCGCATGCCCGATCCCGCAGCCTCCCAGTCCTCTCACACCACCTACCCGCATGTTTAGAAGGCTCAGCGAATGAAGTTTCAACAAGCTCTCCGCAGAATTGCGCGCCTGTCCCCGAAGAAGAAAGCCGCCGCCGCTTCTTTCGCCGTCCTCTTTGCCTTGGTAGTGGTGGCTGCGTACGCACGTAGCCCTTGGCTGCTGGGCCTTATGGTCGTGGTTTTCGTAGCTGCGCTGGCCGTCGGCGCCCTGTATATGGACCGGTTGCTGAAGGCATCCCGGCGAGCCACTAAGCGCGCTAAGGCGGCACATTCCAAGCTGGCTTCCACGCCGCGCCCCGGAGCCCTCGTTGAGTGGGGGGCGCGCTCCCGGATCCCGGAGGCGCGGCTTGCCCAACGTTTGACCAAGCTGCATTCCGTTGACGGGCGCGATGTCCTGGTCAGTGCGGCAACCAAGGGCCGGTGGGGCTGGCGGGACATGGCCGTTGCCCTGGAAATGTATCGGATAGGCGGTAATAGCCGACGTGGCGTTGAGCCCGTCCTGGCCAAAACACCCCGGACAGTCCTGCTGCACCTGGGCGACCTGTGCTTCCGGCAGAACATTCTCCAGGACGACATACTCAATGCCTCCACGCTGTACAAGTATGTATTCCAGCGGCTCGGCGCCAAACCGTTCCAGAACAAGCGGCGTGGGGAGTTCTTCCTCGACGCCCTGGCCAGGACCGGGCAGGGGGAGGAAGTCATCAGGCTGCAGGGTCTCTACAATGCCGACGAAATGAACGCCAACGACCTCCACCTCTACAGGGCCAACGCGGCTAACCCGTTTAAGGACAATTCCGTCGACGTCGACGATTGGCTCGCCGGGATCAACGAAATTTACGAGCGGGCTGGGCTGTCCAAGCTTTCGCTGGCCGAAGGGTCGGCCCCGGCGTTCCTCCGGCTGAAAACGGATACGCCGGATCCGGTGACGGACGGACCCCTCGTCAGCATCGTCATGCCGGTCTACAAGCCGGACGAGTACACGGATCTCGCGATCCAGTCAGCCGTCAACCAAAGCTACCGCAACATCGAAATCATCATCGTTGACGACGGCTCCGGTGGTGACGCCGCTGAGCGGCTCAACAAGTGGCTGCCCGTGGATGGGCGTATCAAGGTGGTGCTCAACGAGGCCAACTCCGGAGCCTACACGTCGCGGAATGTTGGCTACTCCATGGCTCAGGGCGAGTTCATCACGATTTTCGACGGCGACGACTGGCAGCACCCGCAGAAGATCTCCCTCCTGGTCCGGGCCGCCCTGGATCAGACGGACGGCAGGCTCGTCTCTGCTCCCTGGACGCGCGCCGATGAGGACCTATTCTTCCACTACCGCGGATGGCGTGGCGCCTTCATCACACCGGCTCATGTATCCACCATGTTCCACACTCCCACTATCAGGGAGCGCCTGGGCCACTGGGATTCCGTCCGTAAAGCGGCGGACACGGAGTTCATTCTCCGCTACCAGGCCCTCGTCAACGGCGAGGAGCCCTTCGAGGTCTGCGAGGCGCCGTTGACGCTTTCCCTCGTTGGCACGTCGAACCTTTCCATGGAAGATTTCCGCCTCGGCTACAGGTCGCCGGACCGGGTTTCATACCGTGACTCGTATGAGCACTGGCATAAGAAGATCCAGACGGGCGATCATTCCGGCTTCCTGGACTTCCCCCTTGCTGAAAGGGAGTTCCCGGCACCGCCGCGGTTCCTGCCGTCGGGTCCACAGCAGGCGGAGATGGAACTCGATATGTTGCTTGTCGGCGATTTCGGTGCTGATTCCTTAGTTTCGAATCTGATGCTCGAACACCTGGCGGCTGGGATGGGGACGGCACAAACGATAGGCCTTATGCATTATCCGAGCCTCCTTCACACAGCTGCGATCGAAAGTTCATACTCCGATGAACTCATGGACGCCTTCCATGACGGGCGACTTATCCGGGTCGAGGTGACGGACCGCGTGCGGTCTGCGGCCGTGAATATCTACGATCCCACGGCTTTCCAGTACAGCCGGGAGTTGCGAAGCGGACACGTTGCGGGCCGTGTGTCCGTATGGACGGACGAGCCGCCCTATAACTGGGAAACGGACGAACACAAGTACGAGGTTGGCACAGTGGAACGCAACCTTTTGTCCGTGTTCGGCGGTTCCGTACAATGGATTCCGCTCAACGAACGCACCATGCGGGTCATCACGGAGTCCGGACATGGTCAGAAGTCCATCGGTGACCACGTGGCGCCGAGCGACCCGCTGATCGTTCCCGACATCGCGGTGGAGGATGCTCCGCTTTCACTGACAGGCTCCACTGCGGGACGATTCGAGGCAGGAGAGATTCCGTGAACTTGCAGGACGTGACCCCGGACGAGTGTTGGGACGAGCGAAACGCCGTCGAGATTCGCCGGTATGCCTCGGCTGCCAGCATTGACCACGCGGCATCTGGGGCCTACGAATTCGTAGTGCCGGCCAGTTCCGGCGGACGTCTGGATATCACCGCACTGTACATTCCCAGGGCGTCCAAGACGCTGATCGTCAGCTTTCACGGCTCGCTGCAGCGGTCCAAGTTCACACTTCCGCGTTTCGAATGGCGGAATTCCCTTGCCTCGTTTGAAGTCGCGCAACTCTTCGTTGCTGATTCAAGCTTGCACGTCAATAGAGCCATGGCGCTGGCCTGGTACATCGGAACTTCGGAGCAGGATTTTAGCTCGGACGTGGCTGACCTCATCAAGGACATCGCCTCGGCGGCGGGGTACGAGAGGATTCTGTTGACAGGGTCCAGCGGTGGAGGATTTGCCGCGCTGGCGATATCCCGCCAGATCGACGGCTCAACGGCGGTCTGCTTCTCACCGCAAACCCGCGTGGGGGACTACCGCAACTCCGTGGTCAGAACCTTCTATCGCGCATGCTTCCCGGGGCTGGGGGGATACGCTGCAGTAGAAAAAGCTCACCGTTCACGATTTGACCTGCGCCATCTGTACGCAACGACGCCTGATAACAACTTCGTTCGGTTCGTTCAGAACACGCGGGACACCGACCACTACAGCAAGCACTACACGCCGTTCGCCGACTCGCGTAAGGTTGATCCCTCCATCGGCGGCCTCGATGCGTCCGGCCGGATCGAATTTGTGCCTCTGGCATTGCAGGATGGTCATCTGCCTCCACCCCGGGGACGGTTCCGACAGCATCTCCAAGAAGCACATGCAACGTTCTTCGGCGCAGAGCTCGCAGTTTTGGAGGAAGAGGTTGAAAAGCCCGGGATCCCTGTCTCCAGCAACGTGTATCGTCGCGGCCTTCTGAAGTTTTTGACCAGAAACAACCACTGACACAAATAAAAGGGCAACGGTTTGAGGCCACAGTCGCGGAATGAGAAACATCAGAGGGATGTCAGCGTCACTGGGGAGGATGGCAGCCCTCAAACTCGCTGATTGCGAAACTCTCAGCGAGTTCATAGTTACTTGTGTTGACCGCTTCGTCCCATAAACGGCTGTCGGCAACGATTAGATCAAATGAAGGAAATGCGACAAATGAATGCTTCGACCCAGGCGCTTGCCCCTATTTCGGCCCGCAGTCAGCGGTTAATCAACACAGAAGTGTTTGATGCCGAGTACTACGCCGCGGAAAGCGGGAAGGACTTCGAGACTAAGCAGGCTGCTGCTCGTCACTTTGTTCAATATGGCATGAAAGCCGGTCTCAGCTTCCACCCCTTGTTTGACCTTGGAATGTTTCCAGCGCCCGTTCGTGATCGATACAAGGCTGGGGATGTCGAGTTTCTACTCTCTTACCTGCGCAGTTCCGAGTCGCGGGAGCATGTCTGGTCTTGGTTGTTCGATCCTGCCGGCGTCAAAGAGCCGGGTGCAGAAGGGTCATTGCTTCTATCCAGATACCGTGCCGGGAAAATACGAGACCTTCCGGTGCCGGACAAATTGCCGGGTTCCGCCCCTGCGTGGCTAGACGTGCGGGCACTGATGATTGCCCACGCCCACGCTTCTAAGGCATACGAATTGAGCAAGAAGCCCCTGCGCTTCACCTCGTGGTCGGAGACCGTAGAACGAAAGTGGCTTCAAAACGTCCAGAATGTTCCCGCAGCTACTACCGGGACGGCCACCGTCGTGAGCATTGTGATGCCCGCATGGAACCGGGAAGTGGCGATTCGAGGTGCCATTGACTCAGTGCGCCAGCAGAGCCTGGGGTCTTGGGAACTCATCGTCGTCGACGACGGCAGCACGGATGGGACCCGCGATGTAGTGCGCGACTACGCACGCCTGGACAGCCGGATTCGCTTGGTTGAAGCGGATCACCTGGGCGTCTGCGCAGCCCGTAACCGGGGTATTGAAGAAGCTGCGGGCGAGTTCCTGGCCTTCCTGGATTCCGATAACACCTGGCGCCCCGATTTTCTCACGAATATGTGTGCGGGGCTGAATGCCAGTGGTGGCAAGGCCGCCTACTCTGCAATCCGCATGCTGAATGCCCGCGAGGAATTCACGGGCCAGCCGATCACGACCAGCCAGCTCCTGGTACGGAATTACGTAGATCTCAATGTTCTCGTGGTGAAGACCTCATTCATCCGAGAACTTGGTGGTTTCGACAATTCCCTCCGCCGGTGGGTCGATTATGACCTCGTCTTGCGAATTGCCGAGACAGCCAGCATCGAGTACTTCCCCTTCATCGGTTGCGATTACGTCGACGATCACAACGAGGACAGAATAACGCGCAGGGAGTCGGCGAACTGGGAATTCGCGGTACTTGGCAAGAATGTGCTGGGCCGGTTTGTCCCGGATTCCGTCACTGATCGACTGCAAGCGCCGTCCCTGTCGGTCGTCATGCGCATCACTGAGAGCATCGACGTGGCTATTCGGAATATCCGCAGAATCCAGGAGACCATCGACGCCGACGCGATCGAACTGATAGTTCTCGACGAAGTCCAGGGTTTCCGCACGTCGCTTCGTCTGCGTGCAGCTCTCGCCGGCCTGCCCGGCTTGAAGTACATCAAACTGCCGCGACGCTACACAGAAGCAATTGCCTACAATATTGGCTCCGTCCACGCCGCCGGCTCGAATCTCTTGTTCATCAAGGAAAGTGTTGAAGTCCGCGCCGGCACAACGGAAAAGCTCGTAGAGCAGCTTAGCGACGCATCAGTAGCTGCTGTGCAGCCGCTCCTGACCGATCCCGCAGGCGTCGTCGTCTCCGCCGGCGCCGGAATTCATCGCAATAGCCTCGCCATCCCCCTGTTCCGGGGCCTGAACATCGCCGATGCCCGGCGCCACAGCGGCCGGGGGGTGGACGAATTGGCAGCTGCCGCCTTCATGGTCCGCACGGAAGCCTTTGAGCTGCTGGGCCGCTTCAACGCGATCTTTGCCGGCGAGGCGGCAGTCACCGATTTCGTGCGGAGGCTCAGCCGCGCCGAAGCCGGAGAGTTCGTCGTCGTGGGCGCCGCGGTCGCAGTAGATCATTCGGCGGATGCATTCGCGGAGCACCCTTCACTGGCCGCAGCGGATGTTGGTTGGCTGAGTGCGTCCAAGGAACCCACCACGCCGATGGATGCCCACTACAGGGACATCGGCCTGGACATCCTTGCATTCGTTGCGCCACGAAACCCAAGGCTCCAGCCTGCGGCGCCGATTGTCGCCAGACGGACCTCCGGGTCGGATCCCGCGGCGAGCTTGCGCTGGGCAATCAAGATCGGCGCCGAGTTTAGTATTGGCGGAGACCGGTGGGGCGACGTTCCGTATGCGGCCGACCTTGCAGCGGCCCTGACTGCCCGTGGCCAGGAAGTTGTGGTCGACAGGGTTGGGGCCCTTGCCCGTCCTTCAAACCATTTGGACGACGTAGTGGTGGTCATCCGCGGCCTGCACCGCTGCGATCCCCAGCCAGGTAAGACAAATATCCTCTGGGCCATCAGCCGTCCGGACTTGATTGACCGGGAAGAACTCCTTGAGTTCGACGTCGTGTTTGGTGCGTCCCGAATCTGGTGCGAGTATGTCCGCAGTGAATGGGGGATCGAAGCCCAGTACCTGCCGCAGGCCACGAACCCGAGTCGGTTCCACCCGACGGCCGCGACCGAGGAAAGCCCACGGTACGACCTTACGTTCGTTGGGGGACCGCGGAAACCGATTGGGCGCAAGATCGTCGCCGATTGCGTTGAACTTGGCCAGAATGTCAGCGTTTGGGGCCCACGCTGGGAGCAGTTCATCCCGGCAAACATGGTCGTGGCCGATTTCATCGACAACGACGAACTTGCTGCCGTGTACAGGTCGTCCGCGGTTGTCCTCAATGACCACTTCGAAGACATGGCGCGGTGGGGGTTCGTCAACAACCGACTCTACGACGCCGTGGCCTCAGGCGCACGGGTGATCAGCGATGACGTTGACGGCATCGATGAGATCTTCAAGGGAGCGGTCCGGACATATACTTCGACGGAGCAGCTTGCCGAAATCCTGGCCGATCCGAGCGGTTTCCCGGATGATTCGGAGATGGCTGCCATCAGCCAGATGATCCGGGACGAACATAACTTCGACAAACGAGCCGAGACTCTGCTTGGGGTAGTCCGGGAACACAGGAAATCGGCGTCGGATAGTGCCAGAAACGATCTCACGCCTGCGCTGTAGATACGACTATTCTTTAGGGCTACGGGAACCAATGGAGAGACCCGCACATGAATAACAACACATCGCCGCTTCCGCACGTCTTCATCTCCCAAGCCCATTTGGTAAGTTACGGCGGTTCGGAAATGGTCACCTTGGAGCTTGCAGAGCATTTCGCTGCTGAGGGCTCTCAGGTGACCATCGGAACCTGGAGCATCGGCAAGCCTGTCCTATCGCATTTGACGGATCGTGCCAATATTGCCTACTTCGATATTGACGACGACCGGCTTTCAAATCTGCTGCAGAGCAATCCACCGCAATTGGCATGGATTCATCACCAGATCGTCCCTCAATGGCTCCTTCGGAATCCGGGTAAAACGGCGTTTGTGTTCAATCACATGTCGTCTGTCCACCCATTGGAATCGTCATGGTCCGCGGTCGTTGAGGGCAGGCTTGCGGGCCTGCACCTGTATAACTCTGCAGAGACGCTTGAGGCGCATCTCGCCGACGGCGCAGCAGCGTTTGACCCGGGACGCTTGAAGGTGTTTGCCAATCCCGCTCCTGACGACTTTGGGGCAGTGGCCAGGCCGGGCCGGGGGCGGACGCAGTTGATCGGCGTCGTCTCCAACCACGTCCCTGACGAGCTTGGCGTCGTGATGGAAAACCCTCCGGCCGGCGTGGAATTCCTGCCGATAGGCAGCGGTGGGGTGGTAAACTCGGTCGCCGCCCGCGTCACTCCTGAGACTCTGGTTGCCCTAGACGGCGTGGTAACAATCGGCAAGACCGTGCAGTACGCGATGCTTGCTGGCGTGCCTGTCTACTGTTACGACAAATTCGGTGGCCCCGGATGGCTTGACGCGAAAAACTTTGACTTGGCGGAATTCCACAACTTCTCGGGCAGGGGCTTCTCCGTCAAGAGTCCGGAAGAGATTGGAAACGAACTGTCCGGTGGTATTGAAGCGGCGAGCGATTTTGCCGTCGAGTTGAAATCCCGGGACCTGTCGAGATTCACGCTGTCGTCTGCCCTTCAAGATGTGCTGTCCACGTTGGATCAACGACCGGCGCAGACTTCGAGGCTGGAAGCAGTCGAAGCGATGGCACATTCCCGGCAGCAGAAGCTGGTCGGACACTATGTGAGGAACTGGCTCCGGGCAACCCAGAAACTTGCCCAAAGCACGAACTAGGCCCTTAGCGAGTCCCCGCAGCAAAACGGGATCTACCTTTGCCATCGTTACCGAAGACCCCGACAGATTGAACCTGCCGGGGTCTTCGGCTTCATGGCTAGTCGGTGCCTGGAATCCGGGGCGGCCGTACGAGGAACCGTTCGATTGACTGTGCGATGACAAAGTCAGGACGGACGTCCCTGACGTATTCCATGTCGACAGTATTCTCCCACTTGAAGTGGTACTCGCTGAATAGCCTGGCGAACCACCAGCTCAACCGGGTGGGGCTTGTAACACTACCGAAGAATGAGTTGCCAAAGACCACCACTTTCTTCTTGATCGGCGCGCTCTGGTTAGTCCAGATGTTGTGAGAACCCACGAAATTTCCCGGGCTGTGGGAGAATACAAGTTCGATCTCTGGATCCCCCAACGTTCCAGGGGCAGGAATATGCTGTTTGTCCCAGAGCGGGATATCGAAGAACTTTGGGGCCAGATCGCCGTTGCGGTAGATGGTTCCCGTCAGTTCGACTCTATCAAGGATGGCTGGATCGCAGCCCGGGAGCCGATCCAGAAGCAGGCGTGTCATTGCCAACGTGCCGGCCGGCGAACAGTGGGTGTCGTTCCGCTGCCAGGCTTCTAGGTCATCGGACCAGTCCTCGAACATGCTCAGGAAACTCAGGTAGTTGGGTTCATTTTCCATGAGTTCATCGAGGCGACGGTACAACGGAGTCGGGCCGGTTACTGCCAGAGGTGCGAGGTGCCGCAGGGCAGTCAATTTCTCAGGGATGACGACCTGAAGGAACGGGATTCCCAGATCGTCCAGGACGGCGCTGTTGGCGCGGATCGCCGAGGCCCACATCGCGGCCCTCTTTTCCAGTAGTTCCGCCTCCGCTGCGTCTTTGGGCCCCCTGTACTGGTCGCGCAGCGCGTTGCTGCCGCCCGTGAGGAAGAGGTGGCCATCCTTGCCAATCTGTCCGACGTCGTCACTGGACCGCAACCCGACCGGAAACCCAAGATAAGAGAGTTCGCCGGCCTCCGACGACGCCCTCACTTCCGCGAAGTGCTTTGACAGAGTGCGTTCTTTGACCTCCAGGGCCTCAAGGATCACCTCTCGTGATCCCCTGACATTGGCGGCCGCGGTCCGGACGAAATCTGCCAGCAAGTGGTGGTAGGCGCTGCCACCCAGCGGAATGAAACTCCTTACACCTTCGGCCGCCGCGGCTACTTGGTGGGCGTTGGCCAAGACGTTCTGACTCTGGAGAGGTGTCTCAAGAGTCAGGGTGAAGGACCTGTTGGCCAACCCCAGGGCAGAACGGACATCCGCGCGCTCGGCGCCGAAGACAGTTGTTCCAGTTTGTTTGCCATCGAGATCGAGCCAGAGATCCGGGTCTTCTCCGTCCTCTCCGACTTGAACCCAGCCAGTGAGCGACAGCTTGTCCGGTGAGATTGAATCGACGTAGCCTTTGAGCATTTTTCCTCATCACTGTTTTTCAGGATTCGATTGTTCCACACCAACGGTGGGCCACCGGCCTGGCGACGGGCGCTCCAGCCGCGGCCAGTGTGCCGCTAACATGCTGGGGCGCCACGGCGCGCCTGAGTGCCTGCCAGGCGCGCGCACAACACGTCCGCCGTCAGCGTAGGATATGCGTTGAGATCACGCCGATAGTCTGATGGGTCAATTCCGTCCAGTACTCTGCTCGGATGCTCCGCCACCGCCGCATCGCAGGGAGATCCTGATGACCGCACCCAGCGCAGAGTGCTGGTTGACACTCCTCCGAACGGCGGTCGGCTGCACACTGTCCGCCTGCGCACGAAAGTAAGAGAAGGAACTGCACATGGACGGGATTTCGTTCCTGGGTCTGATGCGCCGAAGGTTTAATCAGCGAAATGATCCTGGATTGGATCCTGTGCCGTGGGAACTTGATGACAAGGAAACGGCGTACAGGTACGTGGAGCAGGCCGGATATGCCGTCCCCCGGTATGTGCGGACGAGCAGCGCGGCCGAGGCATTGGCAGCAGGGGAACAGTTCGGGGACCGGTTCGTCATCAAACAGCCGAACCGCCATTCGGCTTCCGGCGTCTACGTACTTGAGAAGCTCGGCGAGGGCACCTACCTCGACCTCCTGAGGATGAAGGTCTTGGCTGCTGCCGATATCAAGGCAGTGGGTGACACGCCCGAATACTGGCTCGCGGAGGAATGCATTCCGTCACTGCCGGCGGGCAAGCCCGTTCCGTTGGACTACAAGGTCTACGCCTTCCGGGGACAAATCAGCCACATCACCCAGATCGACCGGAATGTCTTCCCGCCACGGGTTGCCCTGTTCGACGGAGCATTTATCCCACTCGAGCTGGGGAGGGACTATTCGATTGACGAGAATCGATGGTTGACTGAGCAGCACGTCCTCCCACGATTCGCGGGGGCCATCCTGGAAATGGCGTCAACGCTGTCCCAGAGCCTCGACACGCGTTTTGTTAAGGTGGATTGTTACGACGGGCCTGACGGTCCCGTCTTCGGAGAGTTCACCTTCGCCTCCGGCGGTGATGACACGGGCATGCTCCGGTACAGCGAACGCATCATTCGAGCCCTCGATGCCGCTATGCTGACCGGCCGTGTTGCAGCCTTGTCCGGGTTCGACATCGACCTCAACAAGTTCCGGGAGGATCTGTCCCGAAACGCGACGTTGGTGGCCGACGAGCACCTCCTGACGAGGCTCTCCGGCGGTGCGTCGCAGGGCGACGCCCGCTATGCACAACTTTTGCCTGCTTTGCTTTCGCAGGATTCAACAAGGGCCGTGTTTAGCTTGGCGGCTTACGTTATCGGTCACCTCAGCGGCGATGGCAGGCAGGCATTTAACATCCAAGCGGCTCTCCGTCGCGGCGGCAGGCATATATATGGAACGCACCGGCTGGCTGAGTTCGAGGAAGCCGCGATCGCCTTCCACGATGAGCGGGCAGCAGGAAATCCATGGCACGCCGCGCGGGCCGCGGAAGTCCGTTTGGCCTCGGGTGACCAGTCGGCACTGGAAACTCTAAGGGCCCTCGCAAGTGGCGGTTACGAACACGCTCGGCTTGTTGTGGCCCGCCATACGGCCGCGCACGCGACAGCATAGACCGAAACGCTAAACCCATCACATTGAACCGAGACACCGAACTGGAGTGCCTCCGTCTGCGGCGTTTCGCAGAGCCCATGTTTGTGACATTGATCACCGGTAGAGTCGCGACGAGACCCTTCCTGCGTGATGACGATATAGTGGTCGCGTTTGGTCGCGCCATCTGCGACCAAGACAACGACATTTACTGCAGCTACTGGGGGACTAGTGACACTTCGACTAACCGTTATCGGTACGGGATACCTCGGCGCGACCCATGCGGCATGCATGGCTGAACTGGGATTCGAAGTCCTGGGCGTCGACGTTGACAAGGAAAAGATCGACAGCCTCAGCCGGGGCGAATTGCCCATCCACGAGCCCGGCCTGCCGGAGCTTCTGCGCAAGCACACGGAATCCGGCCGTCTGCGCTTCACCACCTCGTTCGAAGAAGCCGGCGCGTTCGGTGACGTCCACTTTATCGCCGTAGGCACCCCGCAGCGCGCCGGAGAGCACGCTGCGGACATGACTTACGTTGACGCATCCGTGACGGCGATCGCCCGCGCTGCCACGAAGGACTCCCTGATCGTCGGCAAGTCCACCGTTCCTGTCGGTTCCGCACGTCGTCTCAAGGGCCTCGTGGCCGAAGAATCGCGCGACGGCGTAACGGTCAACTTCGCGTGGAACCCCGAGTTCCTGCGCGAGGGCTTCGCCGTGGAAGACACTCTGCGGCCGGACCGCCTGGTCATCGGAACCGACTCCGAAGCTGCCGAGGCCACGCTGCGCGAAGTCTACGCCGACGCCATTAGCCGCGAGACCCCTTTCATCTCCACGGACTTTGAGACAGCGGAATTGGTCAAGGTGGCCGCAAACGCCTTCCTCGCGACCAAGATCTCCTTCATCAACGCATTCTCCGAGGTCACGGAGACAGTTGGCGGCAATATCCGCACGCTGGCTGATGCCATTGGCCTCGACGCCCGGATCGGCCGCCGCTTCCTCAACGCCGGCATCGGCTTCGGCGGTGGCTGCCTGCCCAAGGACATCCGCGCGCTCCAGGCACGGGTCTCCGAACTCGGCCTGGACAGCACCATGCGCTTCCTGAACGAAGTCGACGAAGTCAACCTCCGCCGTCGTGACCGTGCGGTCCACGTTGCCGAGACGCTGCTGGGCAACGTGGAGGGCAAGCGGATTGCCGTGCTGGGCGTGGCGTTCAAGCCCAACAGCGACGACGTCCGCGACTCACCGGCGCTGGATGTAGCAGCCAGGCTCTTCAACAGCGGAGCCGACGTCAGCGTCTATGACCCCGCGGCCAACGCCAACGCCGCCAAGCGGTACCCGCGGCTAAACTACGTGGACTCCCTGGCCACGGCCGTGGCGGACGCCGACCTGGTCATGCTCTTGACCGAGTGGCCCGAATTCGTGACTGTTGATCCCGTGGAGCTGGCGGCAGCGGTTTCGCACAGGCGCATGTTTGACGGCCGCAACGTCCTGGACCACGAAAAGTGGAACACTGCAGGCTGGGATATCGTTTCGCTCGGCCACAAGAGCGAACTGCTGGAGCTTGCCGCAGCTAACTAGTGCGACTGTAGCCACCCAGACGAAGACTAAGCCCGGTCGAATGAATCCGTTTTCATTCGACCGGGCTTAGTCTTTTCCCTGCTGGTAGGCGATGTGGAGGGTCCGCAACCTCTGCGGAGGCTCTTTAGCGCGTCACAGAGACGCGTAGAGCCTGCCGGTGGTGGTTAGGGAGCCGTTCGTGTGGAACAGGGCTGAGCAGCCCATTTTCGGGTCCCCAGCGGGCCTGGTTTTCCACGCAAATCGCTCCACGAAAGGCATCGCACGCAGGCCGGCGACTGTGGCGCGCATGAAGTCTTCAGTCTGGGACCGGGAGTAAATGCTGGGCCGGGTCGATGTGGCGTTCCAGTCGGCCACTGCGTACTCAGTCACCCAGACCGGCTTGCCGTACCGCTCATGCAGTTCCGTCACCTTGCTGAGGAAGTCGTCCGCCTTGGGCCAGGCATAGCGATGCATGGTCATAAAATCGACCCGCAGCCCCTTCTGCTTGGCCTTCGCCATGAACTCCGCAAGCCAAGGGCTCGCCGTACCMGCAGGCGCCGGGGATCCGAGCCTCAGCCCGGTCGCCTGAAGTTTGGGCCACAGGCGGATGGCCTCATCCACGGACATGTTGGCTTGGGATCGGTTGTCGGG
The DNA here is from genome assembly GCF_052115605.1 of Arthrobacter sp. 2MCAF15. Classification (NCBI taxonomy): domain Bacteria; kingdom Bacillati; phylum Actinomycetota; class Actinomycetes; order Micrococcales; family Micrococcaceae; genus Arthrobacter; species Arthrobacter sp. 2MCAF15. The sequence goes on from NZ_JBFRGZ010000001.1 coordinate 419,979, forward strand.
CTCGTTAAAGCCCAGGAGGTGCTTGGTCTTCGTTTGGGTCAGTTGACGCGTGACCCAGCCGATGGCGTCCTGCTCCAGCAGGGTCCTTGCGCTCTTGACCATGGGGACAAAAGGTGGGTTGGTGGTGACGTTGTAGTGCGATCCCCAGGTGTAGTGCCAATCCAGCTTGAGGCTCTTGATTTGCTGAAGCGCCAGGGCGTCTTTCCCGCCCCACCCAAACCCCTTGAGCGTGTCAGCGGGCAGAGTGACGGCCGGGACAGTCGGGATTCCAGCCGGGGCCGTGGCTGCCTGTGCCGTTCCGGCGTTGGAGGCCAGCAGGGCACCCGGCGCAGCCATTGCGGCCAAGGGGATGGTGAGAAACTTACGGCGTTCCATGAGTTCCTTTCGAGGAAGGTTTGGCGGAGGTCCACGGCTGGTGCAGTGACAGGAAGGCCAGCAGCGGGTGCGTCACGGTGGATTTTGCTCACGCAGCGGCGGCGTCGACCGGTGACTGCTCTGGCCCGTGTGGTCCCTGCTTCAGTTGTGGCTGGTGTCAACCTAGCACGGGAAATGCTCAGGAAAGTCGCGGTTTTACACAGCAAATACGCAGGTTTCCGTCCGCCCTGGGGCGGCCCTCTGCGCAGGGGAGAAAGATGCTAAAGGGACCGGTAGAGCTCGCCCGTGGGGGAAAGAGCCCCGTTGCTCCGGAACAGGGCGGAGGCTCCCATAATGGGATCGTCATGGGCCCGTGTTTTCCAGGCAAAGCGCTCCACGAAGGGCATTTCCCGGAGCCCGGCGACGCTCTCACTCATGAACGCCAGAATTTCCTTTTCCGTGTACCGGGTGGGCGACTTTGCGGTGGCCTTCCAGTCGGCGACGGCGAATTCGGTGATCCAAACTGGTTTCCCGTAGCGTTCATGCAGTTTCTGCACCGTTTTGAGGAACGAGTCTGCGCGGGGCCCCGCATAGTGATGCATTGTGACGAAGTCCACTCGCAGGTCCTTGGCGGCGGCGCCATCCATGAACTTTTTGAGCCAATCGCCGAGGGCCTGAACAGGCGACGGAGACCCGAGCCTGAGACCGGAACGTTCCAGTTGGGGCCACAGCTTTAGGGCGGCGTTGGCAGACATATCCGCCTGGCCCTCATGGTCGGGTTCGTTGAAGCCGAGGAGATATTTAGCCCCCGTCCACGGCACTTCAGACCGCACTTGCTCAACGCCTTTCCGCTCCAAGGATCCCCGCCCCCAGATCATCGGCACAAATTCAGCGGTATGGGTCGAAGCTGGCCGGAGGGGCGGATAACCCGGTCCCCAATTGTAAAACCAGTCCAAGTCCAGGGAATTTAGCTCCTCGAAGCCGAATCCGTCGAACCGCGGCATCCCCATGCCCTTGCCGGCATATCCGGGCCGGGGCCGACGGGTTATTGGTGTGGACGGCGTCGGTGTGGAAGTAGTTGGTGCGGACGGCGTTGGTGTGGACGGAGCTACGCTCGGGGTTGACGGCGGTTGGGGCCCCGGGAGCGTATTCGGGGTGCACGCTGCCAAGGCGGCGGCGCCGACGGCGAGGGGGACAGTGAGAAAGGTCCTGCGGTCCATGTGCACCCCCTGGCATCGTGGCGGAATCCGGTCAGAATCCAAGGAAGCCAGAGCTGCAGGAGGAGAACGCAATTCCATCAACCCGCATCCTTGCCCGCTGAACACTCATTCTTCCACGAATGATCGACCAGGTTCGACTCGCCGTCCGAGATCCGGACCCGGTGCGGCCGGCGGCCGCTACGCCCCGCTGAACTCCGCGGTCCGGTAGCCGACGCCGAGTAACTCCTCGATCGCTGCCACCGTCCGTGCGGCGGCCTTGCCATCGCCGTAGGGGTTCACGGCGTTGGCCATGGCGGCAAAATGCGCGGAATCGTGCAGGAGACGGGTCACCTCGGTGACAATGCGCTCCTCGTCCGTGCCGATCAGCTTCACGGTGCCGGCGTCGAGGGCCTCGGGCCGCTCCGTGTTGTCCCGCATCACCAGGACTGGCTTGCCGAGGCTGGGGGCTTCCTCCTGCACTCCGCCGGAGTCCGTCAGGACGATGTGGGCCCGGGACAGCATCCGGGTGAATTCGCCGTAGGCCAGCGGCTCCGTCACCAGCACATTGGCCTTGCCCTCCAGCGCGGGAAGCACGGCCTCGCGCACTACCGGATTCTTGTGGACGGGGAGGAGGACCACGAGGTCCGGTTCGGCGTCGGCGATCCGGGCCAGCGCCCGCCCCACGCTGCGCATTGATTCGCCCTGGTTTTCGCGCCGGTGCGTGGTGACCAGCAGGATCCGGCGGCCGCTGGCGTCCAGTTCCTCCAGCCGCGGATCCGTAAAGGGGAGTTGCTTGTCCACCGTGGTGAGGAGTGCATCAATAACGGTGTTGCCGGTCACCACGATGTCCTCGGCGCTGATGCCTTCCCGCAGCAGGTTTTCCCTGCTCGTGGAGGTGGGCGCCAGGTGCAGGCGGGTGATCTGGCTCGTGATCTTGCGGTTGGCTTCCTCGGGGAAGGGCGAGAGCAGGTCACCGCTACGAAGCCCTGCCTCGACGTGCACCACCGGGATGCCGTGGTAGAACGCCGCGATGGCTGCGGCCGTGGAGGTAGTCGTGTCGCCCTGGACGACGACGGCGTCTGGACGGGTGGTGGCGAACAGCTTTTCCAACCCGTCGATGGTCCGCGTCATAATAGCCGACAGCGACTGCCCCTGTTGCAGGATGTTCAGGTCGTGGTCGGGAGCAATGCCGAACAGCTCGTTGACCTGATCCAGCATTTCGCGGTGCTGGCCCGTGACCGTCACGATGCAGCGGAATAGTGGAGACTCCTGCAACGCGCTGACGATCGGCGCCATCTTGATGGCCTCCGGCCTGGTTCCGAAAATCGGCATGATGCTGTGCATGGATGTTCCTGTTCCCCAAGGGTGTGCGAGCGGTTGGAATGGTTATTGGCGGATTCAGCCGAACAGCAGGGCCAGCAGGATGACCGGCACCGCGATGGCGACAAAGACTACGGCCAGGAGGGCCACCCGCCGTTTGCGCCGGTTCATGTGGTCACGGACGAGCTGCTGGGCTTCTTTGTCCTGTTTGGCGTCCTGGTTGGCGGTTTCCTCGTCTGCAGGAGCGGGCTGAGGCGGTGGAACGGAGACCGGGATCGGTTCCGCGCCCGGCACCAAAAAGGTGTCCGGGATCTCCGTGTGCATGCGCCGCCTGCGCAGGTGCCGGGGGGCGGCAACCAACGGGGGAGCGCCGTGGGGAGAGTGTTCCAGCATGTCCTCCTCGCCTCAGTCAGATGCCTGAACCGGCTGACCAGTTCAATCGGATGAGGTTCAATTGTTACATTTCCGCTCACTGATTCGCGCATTCCGGCCTGAGGGAAACGTCCAAGAGGCCCCCCGTTTCGATCACAAACCGCCGTATCCATTGGCCCGCGTCAAGGTCCGGATGTGAGGCAACCATCTGTACATCCGCGCCCGTGCACTGTTTGATTAGCCGGCCTGCGCGGGTGACGTGGTAGCTCGAGGTCACAACCGTGACAGACCTCCAGCCGTTGGCCTTGATCAAGCGGGAGATGGCCTGGGCCTCGCCCCGTGTGTCCATGTCCGGGGGGCGGAAGCAGATGACGCTGGGGTTCGGAAAGGCTGTGGAATTGCACGCCTCATCCGCCGCACGGTTGCCGAACGTATCCGTGTGCGAGATCACCAAAACCGGGATGTTGTATTCAGCCTGGATCTGGCGGGCCACCGGAAGGCGTTCGCTGGCTGCGCCGCCCAGCATGATGACGGCGTCGGTCCGGTGGACGCTGAGCGGATCCACGTTGACGAAGAGTTGAACGGCAATGACCAGGTACAGCATGAGGCCACCGACGGCGAAGGCAAGCACCCTGCGGGTGGCGGTATTCACCGCGGTGACTGAAGGAGGCACGGCTAAGAGTTTGGCACGCGGTTTTCGGGTGGCGAAATGATGCGCAGATCCTGCGCAAGAACTTACTAAGAAAAATGCGTGATGCAGTTGTGATTACAGGGATCAAAGTTAGTGGGGTGACAGACGTGAATTGGCGTTTATGCTATAGGCACCTTCCGTCGCTCCCACCGCCAGGTCACCACCTGAGGTCCCACCCCTAAGCGAGCAATCTTGCGAAAACTGAACATAGCGGCAACCGTGATTGCCGCCGTGATGCTGGCAGCAGCCTTGCCTCAAGCCGCTGGGGCCGCCGTGCAGATACCGGCCGCCGCGGCGTCGGCGGTACCGGCGTCGACCGCTGCGCTTTCCTCAGTCACTGCGTCGGTGGGCGCTTTTCCGGCGGTGTCGGACCCGAGTCCCCAGGGACAGGCGGTGGATGACTTTGTCCGGCCCGAGCCGCCGGCCAACCGGGCGAAGGCGGAATACACCTACGTCAGCGCTCCGCTGGCGGGCACCTTGAAAACCACCCTGGTGACCGTGCAGCTTGCCGACAAGTCGGCCGCCGAAACGGACGCGGCAGTTCCGATCGCTGCGGCGAAGGCTTCGCTCAGCGCCGCCAACCGCTACTGGGCCTACGCCACGGCCGGCCGGGTGGACATTGCGCTGACGTCCTCACGTCAGCTGCACAAGTCGGCCGCCACGTCCAAGCAATCACCGTCGCAGATCGTGGACATCGTTTCCCAGGAGCTGGGCTGGACGCAGAGTTCCTACACTGCGTTGGTTATCTTCATCCCGGGTTCGTACCTCACAAACGGTGCCGCGGGCATGACGTACAGCAACGGCAACATTGGCGGCCGCATTTTGATGCCGCAGGACAGCAGGCTCTCAACTCCTGTGCTGACGCATGAGTTCGGGCACGCCTTGGGCATGGATCACGCCAACAGCCTGCTGTGTGGCAGCGGGGCCATGGACGTGGCCTCCGGCCCCTTCGCCGGTTTCGCGGATCCCACCTGCAGCATCAAGACCTACGGCGACAACCTGGACCTCATGGGGATCTCGCACTGGGACATCATGCCAGAAATCAGTGCCAGCTTCTGGGAAATGGGGCGGTTCGGCAACGGCAATGAGATCGCCAACTTGGGCACTGTGTCTGCCCCCCGGACGGTAAGCCTCAAGCCGTGGGCAGGAACCGGTGCCAACCGGGCCGCGAAATTCACGGACCCGAAATCAGGGGAAGTCTATTTCCTCGAGCTCCGCGCGCCCGTGGGCTATGACGCCGTGGTTGCCCAGGCCGGGAACCGCGGGGTGAAGATCACCCAGCAGGGCGGAGGCAATTCCTCGATCCTGCTGCCGCCCGATACCCGCGCATCCGCCTTCAACGGTTACTACAGCAACACGCAGGCCTGGCAGGCCGGACAGACATTTGTCACGCACGCCGGCACCAAGGTGAGCATCGACGCGGTCAGCGACACCGCGGCCACCGTGACCATCCGTCCGCCCGGGGCCCCCGCCAAGGGCTCTTTCGACAGTGCCACGCTCGCCATCACCTCTTCCGGTGCCAACCTGAACGTCCGCGGATGGTCGGTGGATCCGGCGTCGACGTCCACCTCCACCCAGGCGCACGTTTACATCACGGCCCCCGACGGGAGCACAAAAGGCTATCCCTTCAATGCTGACAAGCCGCGCGCCGACGTCAACACGGCACTGGGCATCAGCGGAAACCACGGTTTCCAGGAATCGATCCCCGTCAAGGTGCCAGGCACATACCAGGCCTGTGCCTATGCCATCGGCACCTTTGACAACACATCCCTGGGCTGCCGGACCCTCACTCTGGCCGGCACTCCCGCGCCCGAGGGATCCCTGGACGAGGTCAGCACCGCAATGGTGTCCGGCAGCCCGTCCATCAAGCTCCGGGGCTGGGCCCTTGACCGGGGCAATGCCAGCGCCTCCATCCCGGTCCACGTCTACGTGACCACTCCTTCGGGAACAACCACCGGCCAGGCGTTCACCGCCAACGTGCAGCGCCCGGACGTCAACAAGGCCCTGGGGGTGAGCGGGACGCACGGCTTTGCGATCTCCGTCCCGGCTGTTGAGACCGGCACGTATCGGGTCTGCGCCTATGCCATTCCGGTCGCTCCGCTAGCCGCGGGCAACACCACCCTGGGCTGCCGGAACGTCCCCGTGGCCGTCAGCGACCCGCCGACCGGCTACCTGGATTCCGTATCCTTCATCAACTCCGGTTCGTCGGCCCGGTTGGACGTAGCAGGCTGGTCCTACGATTCGGGCGTCCCGTCGGCGTCCATTCCCATTCAGCTGTATGTCACGTCCCCGGACGGCAGCACAAATGTGGTGAAGACCACGGCCAATGCCGCCAGGAGCGATGTCAACGCCGCCATGGGGATCGGCGGATCACACGGCTACGCAGCGTCCATCAACGTCACGAAGGCGGGGACGTACCGCGTCTGCGCCTACGGGATCGCGGTGGCCAACCTTACCAAGGGCAACGGCATGCTGGGATGCAGCAACGCCACAGCGGTGGCCGCCGCGGCGCCGGTCGGCTACTTGGATTCCATCGTCGTGGAGACCAAAACGCCGTCCGCGGTGATCACGGCAGCCGGCTGGAGCTACGAACCCGGCACGCCGGCGGCCTCCAACACAGTCCACATCTACGTCACGGGCCCCGACGGCAAGACCAAGGGCTACCCCTTCACCGCGAACGGGATACGGCCGGATGTCAATACCGCTTTCTCGCTGACAGGCAAGCACGGGTTCCAGAACAGCATTCCCATCACACTCTCTGGCAAGTACCACGTGTGCGCGTACGGCATTTCGGTCAGCCCGCTCAGTGCAGGCAACACCCTGCTTGGCTGCCGGGATGTGGTGGCGCAGCCTGCCGCTCCGGTCCGGGGCTACCTCGACACCGTCCGCCTGGCCGGAACGAGTACCAGCAAGTCCGTCATCGCGACCGGCTGGGCCATGGACCCCGGATTCACCAGCCGGAGTGTCCCGGTGCGCATTACCGTAAAGTCCCCGGGCTCGATCTCCACGAGCTACAGCTTTACGGCCAACGTCTCCCGGCCGGATGTGAACCGCGCACTGAACGTGACAGGAAACCACGGATACCGGGCCACCATGCCCGTCAAGGCCCGCGGCAAGTACACGATCTGTGTCTCGAGCGCCGGAACGGGCGTCCTGCGCACCGGCGTGTCCGGCCTCGGCTGCCAGTCCCTCACCTACTAACGGAACGGATGCATGCCGAAAGGCTCCCGCGAGCCTGCCGGCCCGGCTGTGTCGGCCCCTCGCGGTAGCGTAGGGCTGTGCCCGATACTCCTGTGCCCGAAACCCCTGTGCCCGAAACCCCGCGTCCCCAATCCCCGACGGCGGACACCGCCTTGACCGTTGCGGAACTCTCGGAGTCCCAGCTGCTGGAGCGCATCTTCCCGCGCCTCASGGCCGTGGAWCCCGCCWTCTCSGAGTCCACCGGCGCGWCGGAGCCGGMGGCGTACCTGCTGCTGGGGCCGGGGGACGACGCCGCCATTGTCGCCGCGCCGGACGGTAGGACCGTGGTGAGCATTGACACCCAGGTGGTGGACCAGGACTTCCGGCTCGAATGGAACAACGGCTACCGGACCACCGGGTACGACGTCGGCTGGAAGGCCGCCGCCCAAAACCTCAGTGACATCAATGCCATGGGAGCCCGGGCCACGTCCCTGGTGGTGAGCCTGACCATGCCGCCGGAAACCCCCGTCTCCTGGGTGGAAGATTTCGCCGACGGCCTCATGGCCGGAATCAGGGGGCTGGGTGCGGAAGCCTGCGCGGTGGCCGGGGGAGACCTGGGCCGCGGCCGCGAACTGGCCGTCAGTGTGGCGATCCTGGGGACCCTTGACGGCGGGGAAGCCGTGCTCCGGTCCGGAGCCCGGCCCGGCGACACACTGGCCCTGGCAGGAACAGTGGGCCGGGCCGCCGCCGGGCTGGCGCTGCTGGAATCCGACATCCCGGTGGGGGACCTGACCGCCGGCCAGCGCTCCCTCATGGACACCCAATGCAAGCCGCAGCCGCCGCTCGCGGCCGGACCCCTGGCGCGTGAAGCCGGCGCAACGGCCATGATGGACATCTCGGACGGACTGGTCCGGGACGGAAACCGCCTGGCCGCCGCCAGCCACGCAATGCTGAACCTGGACGCCGCCGCCCTCAAGGAGTTGGCCGTTGCGCTGCTGCCTGCGTCGGAGTTGCTGGGAGCAGACCCGCTGTCCTGGGTCCTCGGCGGCGGCGAAGACCACGGGCTGCTGGCCACATTCCCCCAGGAGGTTCAGCTCCCTCCCGGTTTCACTGCGATAGGCTCGGTAGAGGCCCCTGCACCAACCGAAAGCACGGGAGTAACGATCGCGGGCAGGCCCGCTGACGCTGTGGGATGGGATCACTTTGCAGACTAAGATTGCCGCCAACGCGCAAGCGATGAAGCGGTGGTTGGGCAAGGCGGAGACAACGCTCGGGAACCACAGCGACCGCCTCAACGCCATCAACATCTTTCCCGTGGCAGACGGTGACACCGGCACAAACCTCTACCTCACCGTCCGTGCAGCGGCCCACGCCGCGGACGCCGTCGTCGAAGGTGGCGCAGCCCCGACGTCGGCCTCGGCCACTGCCCAGTCCCACCACGCGGCACCGGACCCGTCCCTGCATGACGTTGGCGCCGTCCTGGCGCGGGCCGGCCAGGTTGCCATGGAGCAGGCCCGCGGCAACTCGGGAACCCTGTTCGCAGTGTTCCTCTGCGCCGCCGCCGAACCCCTGGCCGGGCACACCCGGATCAGCTCACCCCTGCTGGCTGCGGCCCTGAACCGGGCCCAGATCCGGGCCTGGTCCGCGCTGAGTGATCCGGTGCCCGGCACCATGCTTTCCGTCATGGAGGCGGCCGCCCGGGCGGCGGCCGCCGTGGATTCCGCGCACGACGGCGATGACAGCAACCAGACCCTGGGCCTGGCCCTAGATGCCGCCGTCGAGGCGGCCCTGGCCGCCGTGGTGCGCACCGAAGAGCAGCTCGATGCCCTGCAGGCCGCCCACGTGGTGGACGCCGGCGGCGTGGGCATGCTGCTGATCCTGGACTGCCTCCGCTCCGCTGTGCTGGGCGAGGAACTCCAGAGCGAGCTGCTGGACGGACTGCACGGCTATGACGTCCAGGATCCGCATATCCACGTCGGCATGCCGCGGGACGAGGGCGTCGAAGTCATGTGCACCATTTCCCTGTCCCCGCTGGACGCGGCCATGATGCGCCAACGGCTCGACGAAATGGGCGACTCGGTGATCATGAGCCAGGTCGGCGGCGGCGCGGATGAAGCCGGGCTCTACCGCTGGCGCGTCCACGTCCACGTCCTGGATGCGGACCTCGCCGTCGCGCTGATCCGTTCCCTGGGCGAGCCCACGGACATTTCTGTGAGCGAGCTCGCAGTGCCGCGCGACCCGGAGGCGCCGGCCGCCACAGTTGCCGCCACCGTTGACGCTGCAGTTGGTCCTGCGAGTGCCGCCGAAACCCGAAACCCCGACGGATATGCACGCTGAACTTGAACTGGGTCTGGAGCGCCGCATCGGCAAGCGCTCCGCGGCTGTCATCGAAAAACATCTTGGCATCACCACTGTCGGCGGGCTCCTGAACTATTTTCCCCGCCGCTACCTCAGCCGCGGCGAGCTCACGCCCATCAGGGAGGTCCCGCTGGATGAGGAAGTGACCCTGATCGCCCGGGTGGTTTCCAACAGCACCCGTTCCATGCGCGCCCGGCGGGGCTCGCTCACCGACGTCGTGATCTCCGACGACGCCGGCGGTGCCGCTTCCACGCGGGCCGCCGGCGCACCGCCGGGCACGCTCAAGGTCAGCTTTTTCAACGGGTTCCGGGCAAAGGCCGAGCTGCAGCCGGGCCGGCGCGCCATGTTTTCCGGCAAGGTCACCCGCTACGGCGGATCGCTCGGCCTGACCAACCCGGATTTCCTGCTGCTCGACGAGGACCCCGACACTCCCGGCATGGATCCGGAGAAGCTCGCCGCCATGCCGATCCCGGTGTACCCGGCCACGGCGAAACTGACCAGCTGGTCCATCCAGAAGGTCATCTCGACGCTGCTGGACACCGTCGAGCTGGAGGCCCTTGGAGACCCGCTGCCCGCCGAAGTGGCGGCGCGGGAGAAGTTCCTGCCGGTCGCGGACGCCTACCGGCTGATCCACGCCCCGCAAACCCCGGCGGACTTCCAGCGCGCCCGCGACCGGTTCCGCTACCAGGAGGCCCTGGTGCTGCAGGCGGCCCTGGCGCGGCGCCGCGCCCAACTGGCCGCCGAGGAGGCAACGGCCCGCCGCCCGGCAGCGGACGGGCTGCTGCCCGTCTTCGACCGCCAGCTGCCGTTCACCCTGACCGCCGGCCAGGCCGCCGTCGGCAAGACGCTCTCCGACGAGCTCGCCCAGGACTCGCCGATGAACCGGCTGCTCCAGGGCGAGGTGGGCTCCGGCAAGACGATCGTGGCGCTGCGCGCCATGCTGCAGGTGGTGGACGCCGGGGGACAGGCTGCCCTGCTGGCCCCCACGGAAGTCCTCGCGGCCCAGCACTATGAATCCATCCGGCGCACGCTCGGACCGCTCTCCCGGGACGGGCTGCTCGGCGGGTTCGGCGGGGACGCCGTCCAGGTCACGCTGCTCACCGGCTCCATGCCCACCGCGGCGCGGAAGCAGGCCATGCTGGACGCGGCCTCCGGGACGGCGGGAATCGTGATCGGCACGCACGCCCTGCTCAGCGAGAACGTCTCCTTCTACGACCTCGGGCTGATCGTGGTGGACGAACAGCACCGCTTCGGCGTGGAGCAGCGCGACGCCCTCCGGGCCAAGGCGAGCAAACCGCCGCACCTGCTGGTCATGACCGCCACCCCGATTCCCCGGACCGTGGCCATGACCGTTTTCGGGGACCTCGAAACCTCGGTCCTGGACGAACTTCCCGCCGGCCGCGCCCCGATCTCCACCCACGTGGTGGGGCTCGCGGAACACCCGGGGTGGGCCACCCGCATCTGGTCCCGTTCGCGGGAGGAGATCGACGCCGGCCACCAGGTCTACGTGGTCTGCCCCAAGATCGGCACGGACGACGACGGCGACTTCAGCCCGGGCGAGGCCGAACCGTCCGCCGCGGACCTGGAAGGCGAGAACGGAGCGCGGGAACTCGCCTCCGTCACCGGCGTCGTGGACCACCTCCGGGACGAGCCGGCGCTTGCGGGGGTGATCGTGGCGCCGCTGCACGGCAGGCAGGACCCGGTGCTGAAGTCCGAGACCATGGCCTCCTTCACGGCCAACCAGACCAAGCTGCTGGTCTCCACCACGGTCATTGAAGTCGGAGTGGACGTGCACAACGCCACGCTCATGGTGATCCTGGACGCGGACCGTTTTGGCATCTCCCAGCTCCACCAGCTGCGCGGCCGGGTGGGCCGCGGCGGGCTGCCCGGGACCTGCCTGCTGGTCACCACGCTGGAGCCGGGTCATCCGAGCCGGCGCCGCCTCGACGCCGTAGCTGCGACCACGGACGGCTTCGAACTGTCCCAGGAGGACCTCAAGCTCCGCAGGGAGGGCGACATCCTGGGCGCCTCGCAGTCCGGCGGCCGGTCCACGCTGAAGCTGCTGCGCGTGCTCGAACACGAGGACGTGATCGCGCGGGCCCGGCAGGACGCCCAGCGGATCGTGGCGGCCGATCCGTCGCTGGCGGCACAGCCCCGGCTCGCCGCGGCAATTGACGAATACTTGAACCCCGAGAAGGAGGCGTTCCTTGAACGCGGCTAGGACCACGAGCCAGGCAAAGACGTCCGCGGGGGTCCGCGCATGAGCCGGATCATTGCCGGTGCGGCCGGCGGCAGCACGCTGAACAGCGTGCCCGGGAACCTGACACGGCCCACGACGGACCGGGTCAAGGAGGCGCTGTTCTCCAGGCTGGACGCCTTCAACGTCATTGCCGGCGCCCGGGTCCTGGATCTGTACGCGGGCTCCGGCTCACTCGGGGTGGAGAGCGGCAGCCGCGGCGCGGACTCCGTGGACCTGGTCGAATTCGATGCCAAGGCAAGCGCCGTCTGCCAGCGGAACGCGGACCTTGTCAACTCTGTCGCGGGCCGAAAGGTGGTCTCCGTGCACCGTTCCAAGGTTGAATCGTTCCTGGACCGGGCCGCCGACGACGCGCGCTGGGACCTGGTGTTCCTGGACCCGCCGTACCCCCTGGATGAACCGGCCCTCGGCGCCGTCCTGGCCAAACTGGTGCCGCACGTCTCCGAGGGGGCCGTCGTGGTGGTGGAACGCTCATCCCGGTCTCCCGAGCCCGAATGGCCCGAGAACATGGAACGGTTTGCCGAGAAGAAGTACGGCGAAACCCGGCTCTGGTTCGCCGAACCCGGCGTGGACGCCGCAGAAGCCGTGGTCGCCGCGGAAGCTGGGGGAGCGGCGGACGCCGCGGCCGAAAAGGATTAGCCGGCCAGAAGGACTAGCCGGCCAGTACGTCCAGCTCGACGCCGGCGAGCAGTCTGGCCGGATGCGGGCCGCGCGCCGTGAGCGCCGCCGTCCAGACCTCCGGCCAGGGCCCCTGGGTCCCGGTCAGGATGATGTTGCCGGGGTACCGGCCGGTGAACATGCCGGCCTCCGCGAAGGCCGAGACGTCGACCATGGCGCGGCGCATGGCCGCGACCTGGCTGCGGACCAGGGTCAGCCCGGGTTCGTCGCCCACGTTGACAACCAACACCCCGCGCGGCGTCAGCCTCGCCGCGGCCTCCTGGTAAAACTCAGTGCACGCGATGTGTTCCGGTGCCTCCGGCCCGGAGAAGATGTCCAGGATCACGACGTCGAACCGCAGTTCCGCCGCAAGCCCGGCAAGGGCGTCGCGGGCATCACCGATTACAGTGTGCAGCTGGGTTCCCTCCGGCAGGGGCAGCTGGGCCAGCACGAAGTCCAGCAGTTCCCGCTCCAGCTCCACGGCATACTGGACCGAGCCGGGCCGGGTGGCCTGGATGTAGCGGGCCAGGGTCAGGGCGCCCGCGCCCAGGTGAAGCGCGGTGATCGGCTCGGCCCAAGGAGCGGCGAGGTCCACCACATGCCCGATCCTGCGCAGGTATTCGTAGAAGATATCCGCGGGATCGGCCAGGTTGACGTGGGACTGTTCCGCGCCGCCGATGCTCAGCACGAAGCCGCCGTCGGTAAAGGGATCAGGCTCGATGGTGGCGTGCTGTCCGGTGGTCCGCAAGAAGCGCGAGGCCCCGGGGTGCTGCTCCGCCATGCTCACAGCCTGTCGCGCAGGGTCGCCAGCCGCTCGGCGGCCTCCTCCAGCACGTGCAGCTGCTTGCAGAAAGCAAAGCGGAGCAGGCTGCGGGTGCGTTCGGCGCCGTCGGGGTGGCAGAAAACCGGTACCGGGATCGCTGCGACGCCCACGAGGGCCGGAAGCCGGCGGGCCAGTTCCACGGAGTCCGTGATCCCCAGCGGTGAGGTGTCCACGTTCACGAAGTAGGTCCCTTGGGGGGTGAGGACATCGAGGCCGGCCGCGCGGAGTCCCTCGCTGAGGATGTCGCGCTTGTATCGGAGGGTGTCGGCAATACCGGTGTAGAACTCGTCCGGGAGGCCCAGCCCCACTGCGATCGCTGCCTGGAAGGGAGTGCCGGAACTGTAGCTCAGGAACTGCTTGACCGTCCGGGCGGCGGCCACGAGGTGCTCCGGTCCGGAGACCCAGCCGATTTTCCAGCCGGTGAAGGAGAAGGTCTTGCCGGCCGAGGAAATGGTCAGCGTGCGTTCCGCCGCGCCGGGCAGGGTGGCCACCGGGATGTGCCGCACGCCGAAGGTCAGGTGCTCGTACACTTCGTCGGTGACGATCACGGCGTCGTACTTTTCGGCCAGTTCGACGACGCGCTGGAGCACCTCGCGGGGGAACACTGCGCCGGTGGGGTTGTGCGGATTGTTGATCAGCACCACCTTGGTGCGGTCGCTGAACGCGGCCTCCAGCGCGGCCAGGTCCGGCATGAAATCCGGGGCCAGGAGCGGGGCGGTGACGTGCGTGGCGCCGGAGAGCCCGATGATGGCGCCGTAGGAGTCGTAGAACGGCTCGAACGTGAGCACCTCATCTCCCGGGCCGACCAGCGCGAGCAGCGAGGCGGCAATGGCCTCTGTGGCGCCGGTGGTGACGATGATCTCGGTGTGCGGGTCGGGGGTGAGCCCGTAGAACCGCTGCTGATGGACTGCGATCGCCTCCCGCAGGGGCAGGATGCCCTTGCCGGGCGCATACTGGTTGGCTCCGGCGGCGATGGCGGCCTGGGCCGCCTCCTTGATCTCCACGGGCCCGTCCTCGTCCGGGAAGCCCTGGCCGAGGTTGATGGCGCCCGTGCTGAGCGCCAGGGTGGTCATCTCCTCAAAGATTGTGACGCCCAGGGAACCGTCGGGGGAGAGCAGGTTGGCGCCGGTCGCGGCGCGCTGCCACGGGAATTGGGGAGGGAGCTGCGACATTCAGCCATGTTATCCCGCCCCGCTGCGCCCATACGGTAGGTTCGGAGCATGAGACGCGCTGTATGCCCTGGCTCCTTCGACCCCATTCACAATGGACACCTGGAAGTCATCGCCCGTGCCGCGGGCCTCTTCGACGAAGTGATCGTGGCCGTGTCCACCAATTACGCCAAGAAGTACCGCTTCAGCCTTGAAGAGCGGATCGACATGGCCAAGGAAACGTTCGCCTCCTTGCGCGGGATCGTGGTGGAACCCGTGGGGGAGGGGCTCCTGGCCGAATACTGCCGGCAGCGCGGCGTGTCCGCGATCGTCAAGGGCCTGCGCTCGTCCTCGGACTTCGACTACGAGCTGCCGATGGCCACCATGAACCGGCAGCTGACCGGCGTCGAGACGGTGTTCCTGCCGGCGGAAAGCCACTACCTGCACCTGTCCTCCACCCTCATTAAAGAGGTCTTCGCCCTGGGCGGGGACATCTCGGACTTTGTGCCCCGTTCCGTGCTGAAACGGCTGGCCCCGGGCGAGCCGGTCCAGAACCGGGCGCGCAAAGTGTAAGCTTGACCGGTACTCGGCGGCCTGCTGCCGGTTGCGCGGCCCGAATCCAGGCCCGTTTGTGGTGAGAACCGCAGGCGTGCCCCCGGTTTGAGTCCGTCCGGAAGTTCAGGCTAAGATGGTACGTCGGTCATATGTTCAACAGGAGTTCTCATTAAACGAGATGCTAGTTCGCCCTTGGCGTTCGACGTCAAGGACCTCGGACGCAGTCCGGGAAGCATGCGAACGCTGACGGAACATGTACCCGCGCCAAGGGATCTTGGCGTGGCGCTCATTGGCGTGCAGGAAGGCTCGGATGTCGAGCTGGACCTGCGGCTTGAGGCCGTACACGAAGGAATTCTGGTATCAGGAACCGCGCTCGTTGAAGTAACTGGCGAATGCGGCCGATGCCTGGATCCCCTTGCGTATGACCAAGAGGTCGATGTGCAAGAACTTTTCTTCTACGAGGACGCTGTGTTCTCCGACGAGGAAGACGAAGAAGAGCAACGTCGAGTCGAGCACGATCTGATCGATCTTGAGCCGGTGTTGCGGGACGCAGTTGTCACCATACTGCCGTTCCAGCCGGTGTGCCGGGAAGACTGCCAGGGCCTTTGCTCCGAATGTGGAGTACGCCTGGAAGACGAGCCGGGGCATCACCACGAGGTCGTAGATCCTCGCTGGGCCGCCCTGGCTGACTTGGCTAAGCCTGACCGGCAAAACTGATTTGTAAGTGTTTTTCTAGAGAGAAATGAGTTAGCCGTGGCTGTCCCGAAGCGGAAAATGTCTCGCTCGAATACCCGCGCCCGCCGCTCCCAGTGGAAGGCAACTGCCCCCCACCTGGTGAAGACCGTAGAGAACGGCCAGGTTGTTTACAGCCTGCCGCACCAGGCAAAGGTCGTTACCGACTCGGCTGGCACCGCGCTGTTCCTTGAATACAAGGGCCGCAAGGTCGCAGACGTCTAATCCGCCGACAGGCTGAAAAAGATGTCTTCAACTGAAGAGCTTCTGAAGCGTCTCGGTGTCACTATTGACGCCGGGACGCTTCGTCTTGCGCTCACACACCGCTCCTACGCCTACGAAAACGGCGGCATCCCCACCAACGAACGGCTCGAGTTCCTGGGCGACTCCATCCTGGGATTCTCCGTGACGGACGCGCTGTACCGCGACAACCCCACGCTGCCCGAAGGCGACCTGGCCAAGCGCCGTTCCGCCGTCGTCAGCACGCGGGCCCTGGCCGGCATCGGCCGCAGCATCGGGCTGGGCGACTACATCTACCTCGGGCAGGGCGAGAAGCTCACCGAAGGCAAGAACAAGGCCTCCATCCTGGCGGACACCATGGAGGCGCTGATCGGCGCCACCTACCTCTCCAACGACATCGAGACGGCCCGGCAGCTGGTCATGCGGCTGGTCGGTCCGCTGTTGAAGGACGCGGCCGCCCTCGGCGCGGGAACCGACTGGAAGACCAGCATCCAGGAGCTGGCGGCCAGCCGGCAGCTCGGAACCATCAACTACGCGGTGGACGGCTCCGGACCGGACCATGCCCGCACGTTCGAGGCCGTGCTGCGGATCGGCGGCACCGATTACGGCACCGGAACCGGCAACTCCAAGAAGGAAGCCGAGCAGGAAGCCGCCGCCGACGCCTGGCGCCGGCTCACCGCACCCTCCGCGCCCGATCCCCAGCAGCTCCAGCCCCAGACCGGGAGCTAGGCAGCGCCGTGCCTGAACTGCCCGAGGTCGAGGTGGTCCGGCGCGGCCTGGTGAGCTGGGTGCGGGGCCGGACCATCACCTCCGTTGACGTGCTGGATCCGCGCTCCCTGCGCCGGCATGCCCTTGGCCCGGAAGACTTTGCCGGCAACCTTGAGGGCGCGCGCGTGCTGGACGTGGTCCGCCGCGGCAAGTTCCTCTGGATGCCGCTGGCGGGCCCGCCGGCCCCGCCCGGCATGGATCTCCCGTCCGGCATGGATCTCCCGTCCTCAGGGCCTGCCCCCGCCGTCGCCCTCATGGCCCACCTTGGCATGTCCGGCCAGCTGCTCATGCAGGACCCCGGCGTCCCGGACGAAAAACACCTGAAGGTCAGGCTGCGGCTGAGCCCCTCCGAGGGCATGCCCGAGCAGCTCCGGTTCGTGGACCAGCGCATCTTCGGCGGCCTGTTCCTGACCTCGCTGGTCCCCACCGACGACGGCGGTCCGGGCGGCCTCGCGGAATCGCCGCTGCCGCTCATCGCCGAGGAAGCCTCGCACATTGCCCGGGACCCGCTGGATCCCTGTTTTTCCTTCGACGACTTCTATCGGCGCCTGCGGTCACGCAAGACCGGGCTCAAGCGGGCGCTGCTGGACCAGGGCCTGGTCTCGGGGATCGGCAACATCTACGCGGACGAGGCCCTCTGGAAGGCGCAGCTGCATTATGCCCGGCCCACGGACACCCTGCGACGGGCCGACGCGCTGCGGGTCCTTGAGGCCGCCCGCGAGGTCATGACCGATGCGCTGGCCGCCGGCGGCACGAGTTTCGATTCGCTCTACGTCAACGTCAACGGAGCCTCCGGGTACTTCGACCGCTCGCTCAACGCCTACGGCCGGGAGGGCCTCGAATGCAAGCGCTGCGCCGCCGCCGGCCGTCTCAGCCTGCTCAAGCGCGAACAGTTCATGAACCGTTCCTCCTACACCTGCCCTGCCTGCCAGCCGCGGCCGAGGAACGGCCGCTGGTAGGGGAGCCCGGGCGCTGAACCCCCGCCGCTGAAAAACCCGGCGCTGAAACCCCGGCGGCTGAAAGTGGACCGTAGTGCTCCGCCAGCTTGGCCAGGCCCTCGTCCAGCGAAACGGCGGGCGTCCAGTCGAGGAGCTCACGGGTTTCGCGCTGGTCGAACCAGTGGGCGGTGGAGAGCTGCTCGGCGAGGAACCTGGTCATCGGCGGCTCCCCGGCCCGGCCGGCCCGGGACCAGACCTTCTCCACCACCGATCCTGCCGCCCGTGCGAGCCCGCCCGGCACCGTCCACGACGGCGCAGGGACGCCGGCCGCGGCGCAGATGCCCGCCAGCAGTTCGCCGACCGGTCGGGGTTCGCCGTTGCTGACCACGAGCGCCCGCCCGTGGACGTGCGCCATGCGGTGCAGCGCGGCGACGATGGCCGAGGCGGCATTGTCCACGTACGTGGTGTCGATCAGGGCCGCCCCGGCATCGAGCAGCGGAAGTCGGCCGCGGCTGGCACGCTCCAGCACCCGTTCCACCAGTTGCGTGTCCCCGGGGCCCCAGACGATGTGCGGGCGCACCACCGCGACGCGGAAATCCGGCGAGTCCGCGGCCAGCGCCAGCAGTTCGGCCTCGGCCTTGGTGCGGGAGTAGTCGCCGTGCGCGCGGACCGGGTCCGCCGGCTCGGCACCCAGCCCGGCGATGGCGGCGCCGGAGTTGGCCACGGACGGGGAGGAAACGAACACCAGGTCCCGCGCACCGGCTCCGCGGGCGGCACGGAGCAGGCGGCGGGTGCCTTCGACATTCACCTCATCGAAATCCGCGGCGCGGCCGGTGAAGGAGACCTTCGCGGCCAGGTGAATGACACCCTCGGCGCCCGCTACGGCGCGGCGGACGGCATCGTCGTCTGTGACGGAGCCCAGGACGTCCGCGGCGCCGTCGACGCCCGAGGGACGGCGCTGGAACGTGGTGACGGCGTGGCCCTGCCGGACCAGCAGCCGTGCCACTTCGCCTCCGAGCAGGCCGCTCGCGCCGGTGACCAGGACCCTCACGGCGTGCCCGGACGGCCGCCGGCCAGCACCGCCGAAGCCCACCGTGACAGGCGGGTCCTGTCGATCTTGGCGTTGTGGCGGATATCGGTCGGCTGGGAGGGGACGGCCAGCACGGCTGAGACGCTGACGCCGGCCTGACGGGCCGCGTCCCGCACCCGGCCGGCGAGCTGCGGCGCGGCGGGCCCGGCCCGGCGGGCGGGCGGAACAGTCTCGACGACGGCGACGACGGCCTGGGTCCCGGACGGACCGACCCCGACGACGGCGGCGAGCCCGACGTCGTCCAGGCGTTCGATGGCCTGCTCTGCGCCGACGGGCGTCACCACGGTGCCCGGCGCCGTCACGACGTGCACAAGGCGTCCTTCCACCCAGAGCCGGCCGGCGGCGTCGAAGTGCCCGACGTCGCCGGTGCGGTGCCACCCGGCCGTGCGGACGCTCTCGCGCTGGGTCAGCCAGAGCCTGTCGTAGGTTTCCTTCACATGCGGGGCGCTGACGAGGATCTCGCCGGTCACTCCTGCCTCCGTGACGGGCTCGTTCCCGGGTGCGGTGCCGTCCGCGGCGAGCGGGATGACGGCCGCACGGGCCCCGCGCACCGGCCAGCCCACGCATACGCCGTTGCCGGCCCCCGCCACGGTTCCGGCGGCGGCGTCGGCCTCGGCGGCGCGGATCTGTTCGAGGCTGATGTCGGTGACGGGGAGCGCCTCGGTCATCCCGTACGGGGTGTGCAGCGAGGCCCGGGGCAGCAGCCTCTGCACTTCTGCGAGGAGGGGTTCGGGGACGGGTGCGCCGGCGGAGAGCAGCAGTTCCACGCGGCCCAGGACCTCCTGCCCGGCCAGGCCCACGCCGCCCTGGGTCGCGAGGACGTTGCGCAGCGCCGCTGGCGAGGCGAAGATCACCGTGGCGTCGATGGCCGCCGCGGCGTCCGCCAGAGCGCGGGCCGTCAGGGTGCGGGGCACGGTGACGTCCATGGCGGGCGTCACCGAGACGGCCCCGAGCGCCGGTCCCAGCAGGGCGAACGGCGCGAAGCCCGCCACCAGGCGTGCGCCCGGGCGGATTCCCAGCGTCGCGGCCACGGTATCCCGCATCGCGGCCAACTGCCGGTGCGTGTACAGCACCCCCTTGGCGGGACCGGTGGAGCCGGAGGTGAAGAGCACCGCGGCGTCGGCATCCGGGTCCGAGGCCGGACCCCGGTCCGGAAGCTCCGGGCCGGGGTCCGCTCCGCGCCGGGCGAGGGCGGCGAGGGAGGTCTCCACGGCGAGGAGGCGGCGTCGGGCGGCCGGCAGGTCCCGCACACTGATGCGCCGCCCCGACCAGCCCAGGACCGAGGCAGCCGCCAGCGCCCTGTCGATTCCAATCAGGAAATCCGGGGTGGCGCCC
Organism: Arthrobacter sp. 2MCAF15; assembly: GCF_052115605.1. Taxonomy (NCBI): domain Bacteria; kingdom Bacillati; phylum Actinomycetota; class Actinomycetes; order Micrococcales; family Micrococcaceae; genus Arthrobacter; species Arthrobacter sp. 2MCAF15. The sequence continues at coordinate 439,996 of NZ_JBFRGZ010000001.1, forward strand.
TTCACCGCGCGGCTCAGGCCGCGGGTGCCCAGGCCGGCGTCGGCCACGACCACCACCGCGCCCAGCCGGAGGCAGGCATAGAGGACCACGGTCAGGTCCACACCTGGCGGAACCATCAGGCTCACGCGGCTGCCGTGGCCTACGCCGGCTTCCGCCAGGCCCGCCGCGAGGGCGGCGATGTTCCGTTCCAGCTCCTGCCAGCTGAGCGAGCGGGCGACGCTGCCGTCCGCGGCCATTTCCGCGACGGCGGTGTCCCCGCCGTCGGGGCCGGCCGCCAGTGTGGTGAGCGGCGCCCAAAGGGGCGGGACTTCATTGCCCGGACCATCGGTGCCGTGCCCCGGGGGCTCGGTCGGGCTGTCCCGGCCGAGCCCGGCAAGCCACTCGAAGACCGGAGCGGCAATATCCCGGTCTTCCGCGACCARGTGGCCGGCACCCTCGAAGCGGTGCACTTTCGCCTGCGGCAGCCGGCCGATGAGGTCCTTGAGGTACCGGTCCGAAAAGATCGGGTCCCGCGGACCCCAGAGCATCAGGGCCGGCACGCCCAGCCCGCTCAGCCCAGCGGCGACGCGGCTGAGCGCCGGGAAGCTGGGGTGGGACGCGTCGGCGGGGATGTCCGCGACAAAGTTCCCCACACCGGCGCGCCGGGCGGCTCCGCGGTAGGGGGCCATGAAGGCCGTGCGGACGTCCGTGGCCAGCGGCGGGTGGGCCAGGGAATGCGTCACCCGCAGGAAGGTGTCCGACGTCGTCGTTCCCCAGCGGTGCACGGCAGGGTGCAGGGCAAGCCGGAGCGCCGGCGGGATGCCGGCGCCGGCGGGCTGGTGGACGGCGGTGTTGGTCAGCACGACACCTGCCAGCTGCTGCTGATGCGCCAAGGCCCAGCCCAGGCTGATCACCCCGCCCCAGTCGTGGCCGACGGTGACCACCGGCCCGTCCAGGCCGAGGGCAGTGGTGAGATCACCGAGGTCGTTGATCCGGTCCTCGAGCCGCCGGAACGTGCCGGTGCGCTCGGAATACCCCATATCCAGCTGGTCCACGGCGACCACGCGCCACGGATGCGCGGGGTCCGAACCGGCGGCCAGCAGGGTGCGCCACAGATAAGACCACGTCGGGTTGCCGTGCACGCACAGCAGGGTGCCGGCGGGAGTCAGGCCGCGGCGCGAGAGCTGGGCGCCGTTATCGAGCACGTGCCAGCGGCGCACGGCCCCGGACCCATCCGCGGCGGAGGTGGACGCCACGTCGATTTCGCGCGACCACTCGGGGTCGACGCCGGGCCAGTCGGCGGCTACCAAGCGATTTCCACCATGGCAGTGTTCAGGCCGGAGCCGACGCCCATGCACAGCACGCGGTCCCCGGTGACGAGGGTCTGCGCTTCGGCCGCGAGTGTCATGGGAAGGGAGGCCGGGCCAACGTTGCCCCAATGCGGGAACGTGATCGGAACCTTGTCCGGGTCCAGGCCGATCGCGTCGATGATGGCCTGGGTGTAGGCGTTGCTCACCTGGTGCGTGACGTAGCGGTCCATCGAGGCCCAGTTCCACTCCGGCTGGGCCTCGTGCCAGGCGTCGAGGACGAGCTGCAGTCCACCGTCCAGAAGGCCTTTGGTGTCGGTGGCCATGCCGTCGATGCCGCCCACGCACAGTTCATGGTGCTCGGTGCCGGCACGCATCACGCCGCCAAGGATCCGGTGCGCCCCCGGGTGCTCGTCCGCCGGGCCCAGGACGGCCGCAGCGGCTCCGGAGCCGAGGGTGAGGGTGGCGAACTCGCGGTTGAAGTCCTCGCGGGTGGTCTCGGGCCGCTGTAGCCGGGCCAGAGTGGCCTCCTGCGTGGCCTGGGCGTCCTCGCCGTTGACGATCATCGCGTACTTGATCTGGCCGGAGTCGATCATGTTGGCCGCCAGCGTCATGCCGTTGACGAATCCGAGGCAGGCGTTGGCCAGATCGAAGTTCATGGCCGAGGACGGCAGGCTTAGTCCGTGATGGATCTTCACCGCGACGGACGGTTCGAGATTGCGCCGCGTGACGGAGGTGTTGATCAGCAGGCCAATCTCGGACGCTTCGATGCCGGACTCGGCCAGGGCCTTGGCGCCGGCCTCGATGGCTGCGTCGTCGAACGATGTCCCGGGGGCCCACCAGCGCCGGTGCGTGATGCCCGCGACCCGTTCGAGCAGCTTCGGGGGGACCTTCAGCCGACGCAGGGTCGAAGCCAACCGGTGGTCGAAATCCATGGAACTGACGATCGTCGGAGCTTCGACGCTGCTTACCGAGAGTAAGGCGGTGTTGCTGTGCCRGAATGTTGCATTCCCTACCAAAATCAGGCCCCTGTTCGTGTCCGTACTGCGCTCCCGCGGCTGGCCGCACCTTCAAGCGCAGGCCCAAGAGCTTAACTATGCCCCGTGCAGGCCAGTTCCCGCATTTTTCCGCCGCCAACTGCGGCGGCTTCGCGCGGGTTCTGCGCGGAATGACCGCCGCGGCGCAGTAGATTATAGGTATTAGGGGCCGCCCCGAACACCCGGGTCCGTTCCGAACCGGCTACGTCGAACAGCGGGCCCAGTCCGCCGAGCAGGAGACCCGAAACACCTTGCACCTCAAAAGCCTGACCGTCCGGGGATTCAAGTCGTTCGCCTCAGCGACGACCTTCGAATTCGAACCGGGCGTCACCGCCGTGGTGGGCCCCAACGGTTCGGGCAAATCCAATGTGGTGGACGCGCTGGCCTGGGTCATGGGCGAACAGGGAGCCAAAACCCTCCGCGGCGGCAAAATGGAGGACGTGATCTTCGCGGGCACCTCGGGCCGCCCGCCCCTGGGCCGCGCCCACGTCTCGCTGACCATCGACAACAGCGACGGCGCCCTCCCCATTGAGTACAGCGAGGTGACGATCTCGCGCACCCTGTTCCGGACCGGCGGCTCGGAGTACGCCATCAACGGCGCCGGCTGCCGGCTGCTTGATATCCAGGAGCTGCTCTCCGATTCGGGCCTGGGCCGCGAGATGCACGTGATCGTCGGCCAGGGCCAGCTGGACAAGGTCCTGCACGCCACCCCCGAGGACCGGCGCGGCTTCATCGAGGAGGCCGCCGGCATCCTCAAACACCGCCGCCGCAAGGAAAAAACGGTCCGCAAGCTCGAGGCCATGCAGGCCAACCTGTCCCGGCTCAGCGACCTCACCGGCGAAATCCGGCGGCAACTGACCCCGCTGGGCAAACAGGCGGAAGTGGCCCGGCGTGCCCAGAGCGTCCAGTTCGAGGTCCGCGACGCCCGCTCACGCCTCCTGGCCGACGACCTGGTCCGGCTGCAGTCCGCGCTGGCGCAGGACGTCGCGGATGAATCCGCACTCAAGGCACGCCGCGCCGTCGTCGAACGCGAGCTCGACGCCGGCCGGCAGCGCCAGGCCGCCCTGGAACGGCTCGCGGCCGAGGCCACGCCGGCGCTGAACGCCGCGCGGGAGAACTGGTATGCGCTCTCCACCGGGCGCGAACGGCTCCGCTCGCTCGGCTCCCTTGCCGAGGAACGCCGCCGGCTGCTTGGCTCCGCGGATGTGGTTCCGGACACTGGCCGGGATCCGGACCAGCTGGAGAAGCAGGCCGCCCGTGTCCGTGACGAACAGGCCGGGCTGGAACAGCAGATCCTGGACCGGACGGCGGCCCTGGACGCCGCGACAGCCACCAAGCAGGACGCCGAACAGGCCGCCGCCGCCGAGGACAAGCGGCTCGCGGCACTGCTCCGGGCCGCCGCGGACCGGCGCGAAGGCCTGGCCAAGCTCGCCGGACAGGTCGGTGCCGCACGATCCCGCGTCGAGTCTGCCCAGTCCGAGCTCGGCCGCCTCCGCGAATCGCAGAAGGCGGGCGAGGAACGCCGCCGGCAGGCGCAGAGCGAGTTCACGGCCCTGGAAACGCAGGTGGCGGGGGTAGAGGACGGCGAGGAATCGCTCGACGCCGATTACGAGGCCGCGAGCACAGCCCTGGACGCCGTGATCGCCGGGATCGCCGAACTGGAAGCGGCCGAGCGTGAGGGGGAGCGGGAACGCGGCGCCCTCGTGGCCCGTCGCGATGCCCTCCAGCTCGGCCTGAACCGCAAAGACGGTTCCGGGCACGTGCTCGGGGCGGCCTCCGGGGAACTGGGCGCCGGTGTCCTGGGATCCCTGGCGGCCATGATCACGGTGGAGGCCGAATTCGAGGCCGCCGTCGCCGCCGCACTCGGCAGTGCCTCCGACGCCGTGGTGGTCCGGGACCAGGAAACGGCCGCCGCGGCCGTGCGGCTGCTGCGGGAGGACGACGCCGGCCGCGCCGCGCTGCTGCTCGCCGACGGCCCGGCGGGGACGCCGCCGCGCGGCGGGGCAACTTTTCCAGCTGCGCTTCCCGCCGGCGCGCGCTGGGCCGCCGAGCTGGTTACCCACGCGGATCCGGACGCCGCCGGCCTGCCGCTTCCCGCCTTGCTGGCGGGCATCGCCGTCGTCGACGATCTGGAAGCGGCGGCGCAGCTGATTGCCGAGCATCCACAGCTCACCGCCGTGACGCGGGCGGGGGACGTCTTGACGGCCCTCGCCGTGACCGGCGGCTCCGCGTCGGCGCCGTCGCTCCTGGAGGTCCAGGCCGCCGTCGACGACGCCGCCGCGAAACTGGCCACGGTCACCGCCGGGCTCGAACGCAACCGCTTCGCCCTCTCCACCGCCCGGACCCGGCGCGCCGAAGCCCAAGACCGTGCGGACGCGGCCCTCGCAAAACTGCACGACTCCGACGCGAAACTCGCCGCCGTCGCCGAACGCCTGGGCCATCTGAACGCGGTGCTGCGCAGCGCTGTCGGGGAGAGCGACCGGCTGGCCGCGTCCCTGGCCAGGGCCGAGGCGCAGATTGCCAGCGAGCAGGCCGCCCTGGAAGCCGTGACGGCACGGCTTGCCGCTGYCACCGAAGCCCCCGAGGAGCAGGAACCCTCCCCGGAGCACCGCGACGCCCTGGCCCTGGCCGCCTCGCTGGCCCGCACGGCCGAAATGGAGGCCAGGCTCGCCCTGCGCAGCGCCGAGGAACAGCTCACGGCCACCCGGAACCGGGCGGCATCGCTGGAACGGGCCGCCGCCACCGAGCGCCGCGCCCGTGAGGAAGCCGCGGAACGGGCCCGCCGCCGCCGGCTCCAGGCCGGACGCGCCGCCGCCGTCGCCGATGCCGTGCAGCAGGTGACCGGGTTCATCGACGTGTCCGTGGAACTGGCCCGGCGCGATCGGGACGGCGCCGAGGAACACCGGGAGGCGATGGAGCGTGACCTTGCCGGGGTCCGCAGCGGCAACGACGTCCTGGCCCGCGAGCTGGCCGAACTCACCGACTCCGTGCACCGCGACGAGCTTGCCCGTACGCAGCAGCGGCTGCGGATCGAGGCGCTGGAACTCAAAAGCGTGGAGGAGCTCGGCCTCACTGCCGAACAGCTGGTGGCCGACTACGGTCCGGACCGGCCCGTCCCGGTGCCGGCCGACGACCCGGCGGACAAGTGGGCCGCCCTGCGCGCCCCGGTGGACGAGGATGGCCGCGAAATCGCCGAGGGCAAGCCCTTCGTCCGGGAGGAGCAGGAGAAACGGCTCAAACGCGCCGAACGCGACCTCGCGGCCCTCGGCAAGGTCAACCCGCTGGCGCTCGAGGAGTTCGCCGCGCTCGAGGAGCGCCACCAGTTCCTCAGCACCCAGCTCGAGGACCTGAAATCCAGCCGCAAGGACCTGCTGGACATCATCAAGGAAGTCGACGACCGCGTCCAGAAGGTCTTTGCCGAAGCGTTCGAGGACACCTCCCGGCAGTTTGTCCGCGTCTTCGCCCGGCTGTTCCCCGGCGGCGAGGGCCGGCTGGTCCTGACCGACCCCTCCGACATGCTCACCACCGGCATCGAAGTGGAAGCCCGTCCGGCCGGCAAGAAAATCAAGCGCCTCTCGCTGCTCTCCGGCGGGGAACGTTCCCTGACTGCCGTGGCGCTGCTGGTGGCCATCTTCAAGGCGCGGCCCTCGCCTTTCTACGTCATGGACGAGGTCGAAGCCGCCCTCGACGACACCAACTTGGGCCGGCTCATCACCATCTTCGAAGAGCTCCGCGAATCCAGCCAGCTGATCGTCATCACGCACCAGAAGCGCACCATGGAAGTCGCCGACGCGCTGTACGGCGTGACAATGCGCGGCGACGGCGTCTCCACGGTGATCAGCCAGCGGCTCGGTGCTGAGGTCTAAGCAGAATGTAATCGCTGGCCACGGCCCATTTGGGGTTTGTGAGAAGCTAGGGGAGTGAACGACATCCTCCCCATTATTCTGCCCATTCTCGCTGTCCTGGTGGTCCTCGGCCTGCTGATCCCGGTGCTCATGAAGACCCGGAAGACCACCAGGAAGTATCTCGGCCCGCGGGACGAAAACGACCCCGTGCAGGCTCCGGGGGCCGGAACCCTGGTGGAGGACCGTCCCGCGTCTGGCCCGGCGGCACCGGCAAGGACCGCGCCGGACTCCGTCGGGCTGGACGAAACCGAAGTTGTCGAGGTTCCGGACGACGCCGCCGGCCTGGAAACCGTGCCCGTCGAAACCCCGCTGCCGGTGGCCGGACGCCTCGCCCGGCTGCGCGAGCGGCTGGTCAAGTCCAACAACGTCCTGGGCAAGGGACTGCTGGCCCTGCTCTCGGCGGACAAGATCGACGAAAACGTCTGGGATGAGGTCGAGGAAACCCTCCTGCTGGCCGACCTCGGCACCGAGCCGACCATGCAGCTCGTGGACGCCCTCCGCGAACGCGTCAAGGTGATCGGCACGCGGGACCCCGAGCACGTCAAGGCCCTGCTCCGCGAGGAACTGATCAAGCTCGTGGACCCCACCATGGACCGCAGCCTGAACATCGAGCGGCATGACGGCAAGCCTGCCGTCATGATGGTGGTGGGCGTCAACGGCGTCGGCAAGACCACCACCGTGGGCAAGCTCGCCCGCGTGCTGGTAGCCGAGGACAAGGACGTGCTGCTGGGCGCCGCGGACACCTTCCGTGCCGCCGCCTCCGAGCAGCTGGCCACGTGGGGCTCGCGCGTCGGCGTGCCCACCGTGAAGTCGGACATCGACGGTGCCGACCCGGCCTCGGTGGCCTACGAGGCCGTCAAGGCCGGCATCGACCAGGAAGTCGACGTGGTCATGATCGACACCGCGGGGCGCCTGCAGAACAAGGTGGGCCTCATGGATGAGCTCAGCAAGGTCAAGCGCGTCATCGAAAAGCTTGCCGAAGTGGACGAGGTGCTGCTGGTCCTGGACGCCACCACCGGCCAGAACGGGCTCAACCAGGCCCGGGTGTTCTCCGAGGTGGTCAACATCACCGGGATCGTCCTGACCAAGCTGGACGGCACCGCCAAGGGCGGCATCGTCGTCGCCATCCAGAAGTCCCTCGGCGTCCCGGTGAAGCTGATCGGCCTGGGCGAAGGCGCGGACGACCTCGCGCCGTTCGATGCCGAAGGCTTCGTGGATGCGCTGCTGAACTAGCTCGCTGGGCAACAACACGCTGGGCAACAAAGAGTGCCCCGGTCCTTCAGAAGGACCGGGGCACACTTTATTTCCTTGAAGTAATTGCCTTGTAGCGGCTAGTACTTGAAGTTCAGGACCGTCACAGTTCCGGCGGTCAGCTTGAACTGCTGCGCCTGGGACTTGTACGCGAACCCCGGCACCGTGGCGCGTTTGGCGACGGGCGTCGGCTCGGTCTTGGCGCCGTCGATGACGGTCTTGTCCTCGGCACCGTAGCTGGGGCCGCTGAGCTGGGTCATGGTTCCGGTCACCGGCTTGCCCGGCAGGTTCAAGGTGACGTCGGTCTGCGCGGCCTTTTCGGGGTCGTTTTCGTTGACGATCACCACGCTGGTGCTGCCGTCGGCGTTCTGCAGCGCGTAGCTGAACACCAGGCCGCCTCCGGAGCTGTTCAGTTTCATGAACTTGCCGGACTCGAGCTCGGCCACCATGGAGAGTCCGAAGAAGTTGGCCCGGCCGGACATCTGGCCGTTGCCGAAGGGGTAGGCACCGGCGCTGCAGATGGCGGACAGCGGCGGGCCGCCCTTGCAGGTCTGCAGGGAGCTGTGGAACCCGATCCGTGTAATGCCCAGCTGGGCGGCATTGAGGGAATAGTCAGCAGTCCACAGGGCAGAGGCGTGGGTGCGGGAGGTTTCGTTCGAGCCGGGGCAGGCCGCGATCCCGGTTTCCGGGAGCCACGTTTCCAGGCCGGCCGCCTGGCCGACCTTGACGGCTGCCTTCTGGTAGTCGGCGGCACGGTCGTGCATCAACGGGCTCATCAGGTTGGCCAGGGTGGGTGAGGCCTTGGGGTCACTGCCGTCACAGCTGTAGAGGGGGTAGTTATGGAACGAGAGGATCTTCTTCTGCGGAATGTCCGCATCGATGAACGGCTGCCACCACTTCTGGTCATAGGCGCCCGGGCCGGAGATGGGCACGTTGGGCGCCACAGCGTAGATGGCGTTGGCGTAGTCCTTCAGTTCCCGGACGTACTGCTCGATGCTGTAGCCGCTGCCGGTCTTGACGTCGTTGAAGACGTAGCCGTTGGGCTCGTTGCCCACCGTGATGCTGAGGAGCCGGTCGCCGAGGATCTGCGAGGCGTTCTTGGCAAAATCTGCCGCCCGTGCAGGGTTGTAGTGGCCCAGGTCCACTGTGAGGCTGACCTTGGCGTCCCCGGCCTCAAGAAGCGTCTTCAGCCGGGCCAGGTCTGCCGGGCCAACGGCCTTGACCGGGCGCGTTTTGTCTCCCTTGTAGTCGGCGGGGACGGCCTCGCCGGTGGACGTCCAGAAAAAGCGCCGGTCCACGGAATTGCCGCCAAAGCGCAGCACGGGCTGGTCGATCTCCTTGAGGAGCTTGACCATCGTCGCGTTGTCGCCGCTGAGGTCCGGATCGGCAAGGTCCGTGGCCTCCAGGGAGATTCCCGTCATGCCTTTGTTCAGGGACGTGCCCACGAGGTCGCTGGAGACGTCGACCTTGAGGGGCTCAACTTTTTCCAGCGGTGAACCGGCCGGCGGGCCCGGCTGCTGATAGTAGGTGACCGGAGGTCCCACCTCGGCGGGGGTGGGCGCCGGCGCAGACGCGGACGCGGTCTCGGAAGCGGCTGGCGGGGCCGCCGTCGGGTTGCCGAGGGTGAGTGGAACCAGCACCGCCGTTGCGACGGCGACGATTCCGGCGCCGGCGATCAGCAGCGTGCGCTTCCTGTGGCCCGCGGATTTTCCCGTGGGCTGTCCCGGTGTCTTTCCTGGTGGTTGTCCGTCATTCGCGGGATCGGCGGGGTTGGGGCTGTCGGCTTTCCCGGGGGAAGAGTCGAATCTGGCCATGGGGGATTACCTCCGGAAGTTTGTGGCGCGTGCCCCCAGCTTAGCCAAGGGCGGCCGTCGCCGCTGACCAGACCCTGCTGGACATCCGTCACGGACGCGGCGCAGCGCACGCCGGTCCGTGGCGGCAACGCCGCAGGTCAGGCGCGTTCCTGGGCCGGCCGGCGGAACGTTTCGCGGGCCGGCAACCACACGGCGGCGGCGGCCAACAGCATGCCGCCCGTGACTCCGAAGGCCCATCCGTAGCCCAGCCGGTCCGCCAGCAGCCCCGCCACCACTGGCCCCACGATCGCCCCGCTGTCGGAGGCCATTTGAAAGACCGCGAGGACGCGGCCGCCGGAGCGCTCGTTGCCGATCACGTCCGCGATGGCGGCCTGCTGGGCCGGGCCCAGCAGCCCGGAGCCAATCCCGGCGCACGCGGAGGCGAGCAGGAACCAGGGCAGCTGGTGCGTGAACCCGATGGCCGCGGTGGCCGTGCCGGTGACCAGCAGCCCGGCCAGCAGCAGCGGCTTGCGGCCCAGGGTGTCCGCGAGGCGGCCGGAGAACGTCAGGGCCACCGCGTTTCCGCCGGCAAACACGGCCAGGGCCCAGCCGGCCGATTCCGGGCCCGCGCCGAGCGCCGCGACGGCGAAGAGCGGCACCGTGGCCATCCGCACGCCGAAGGTGGCCCAGCCGTTGGCGAAGCTCGAAAACAGGCCGGCCCGGTAGGCGCTGTCCCGCAGCGCGTCCTTGAGTTCCATCGCCGGGGCCTTCGCTCCGGCCGGGCGCGAGGCGGCCGGGACGTGGCTGAGCTGGGTCTGCACCACGAGGGCTGCCAGCACCAGGGCCGCCGCGTATGCAAGGAACGGCACCCGCAGGCCAAAACTGGCGAGCAGGCCGCCCACGATCGGGCCGCAGACGTTGCCGATCAGGAACGCCGAGGCGTAGGCCCCGGAGACCCGGCCGCGGCTTTCCGGCGGCGCGAGCCGGACCACGAGCGCCATCGACGCCACCGTGAACATCACCGAGCCCGCCCCGCCCAGACCGCGGAAGACCAGCAACTGCCAGTAGTCCTGGGCGAACGCGCACGCCGCCGTCGACGCCGCCACGATCAGCAGGCCCGCGACGTAGACGGGCCGCTCGCCCAGCTTCACGATCAGGGCGCCGGCGGCCGGGGCGAAGACGAGCCGCATGAACGCGAAGATGCTCACGATCACGGCGGCCGCCGTCGCGCCGACGTCGAACGTGGTGGCGAACTGCGGGAGAACGGGTGCGACGAGGCCAAAACCGATGGCGATCAGGAACGCCGCTACCAGCATCACCTTGATGTCCCGGGGCAGCCGGGAGCGCCCCGGGTCCGGGGAGGGAACCGTGGCTGCGGCTTCGCCGGCGGGGCGGGAGGTGTTGCTCATGATGCGTTCGTCCTTGGCTGATGCGGGGCCGGCTGGCGGCGGGTCTTTCAAACGCGGAATTAAAACGATGAAACATAACCGTAACAAGTGTGAGATGCACCATTTACGTCCGGGAGGTTCTTGTAACAACCCGGCAATCTAAATCCTCCGCCAGCGAAACACAGCCCCGCGAAACTCGTTGTAGAACGCAAATAATGCGTTGGGACCGGCGGACTAGTCCGCACCTATTGCAAGAGAGGACGTAGACCATGGAACTCACCGCAGGTCTCGTTTGGCTCCTGGTCGCCGCGGCACTCGTGCTGTTCATGACCCCGGGCCTGGCATTCTTCTACGGCGGCATGACTCGCGCCAAGTCGGCTTTGAACATGATGATGATGAGCTTCGTCGCCATTGGAACCGTGGGCATCATGTGGGTCCTGTGGGGCGCTTCGATGGCTACGAGCAACGAGGACAACTTCTTCCAGATCTTCGCCAACCCGTTCAGCCACTTCGGCCTGCACGGGTTCACCGAACCTGCTGATCTGCTCAAGGTCGGTTACGCAGCCACCTTCGCGATCATCACGGTGGCCCTGATCTCCGGCGCCGTCGCTGACCGCGCCAAGTTCTCCGCCTGGGTGGTCTTCACCCCCATCTGGGCCACCCTCGTCTACGCACCTCTCGCGTTCATGGTGTGGGGCGGCGGGCTGTTCTCCGCCAGCGGCTGGTTCGGCCAGACGTTCGCGCCGGTCATCGACTTCGCCGGTGGCACCGTGGTCCACATCAACGCCGGCGTCGCGGGCCTGATCCTGGTCCTGATCATTGGCAACCGCAAGGGCTTCGGCAAGGACCCGAACCACCGCCCGCACAACATTCCGTTCGTCATGCTCGGCGCCGCCATCCTGTGGTTCGGCTGGTTCGGCTTCAACGCCGGCGCCGCTGCGACCGTGGAGCAGGCCGGCCTGATCTGGATCAACACCCTGGCCGCCCCGGCCGCCGCCATGCTCGGCTGGCTCGCCGTGGAACGCTACCGTGACGGTCACCCGACGTCGCTCGGTGCCGCCTCCGGCGTGGTCGCCGGCCTGGTCGCCATCACCCCGGCCTGCGCCAACGTCTCCCCGCTCGGCGCTATCGCCCTCGGCGTCGTGGCCGGTCTGGCCTCCGCCCTCGCCGTCGGCCTGAAGTTCAAGTTCGGTTACGACGACTCGCTCGACGTCGTCGGCGTCCACCTCGTCTCCGGTGTCATCGGCACCGTGGCGATCGGCTTCCTCGCCACCCCGACCCAGGGCGCTGCGGGCTTGTTCTACGGCGGCGGCACCACGCAGCTGGTTGCCCAGACCCTCGCGGCCCTGATGGCCATCGCCTTCACCGCCGTCATGACCTTCATCATCGCCTTCCCGATCCACAAGCTCATGGGCTTCCGGGTTTCGCAGGAACAGGAAGTCGTCGGTGTGGACCTGAGCCTGCACGCAGAGACCGCTTACGAGTTCGGCGTCGGCGGGCACGGCGGCAGCTTCCAGCCGCTGCACGAACTGATCACCGGCAAGCCGCAGGTGGAAGAAGGCACAGTCTCCGAAACGCCGGTGGACGTCTCGTCCAACGGCAAGCACAACGCAACGGGTAAGGAAAGTGTGGGGGCATGAAACTGATCACGGCAATCGTCCGTCCGGAAAAGCTTGAGGCTATTCGCGAAGGCCTGGAGGCCTACGGTGTGCAGGGCCTCACGGTCAGCGCAGCCAGCGGCTACGGCCGGCAGCGCGGCTACACCGAGGTGTACCGCGGCGCCGAGTACAACGTGGACCTCCTGCCCAAGATCCGGGTCGAAGTCCTGGCCACCGACGAACAGGCAGACGACATCCTCGATGTCATCATCGCCAGTTCGAATACCGGCCGGGCCGGCGACGGCAAGGTCTGGACAATGGATGTGTTCGAGGCTGTCAGGGTCCGCACCGGAGAGCGCGGTTCGGCAGCGATCTAGCTGCTCCCCGCTCCGCCCCGGTACTGGGAACAGATAACGCGGCGCTGACACTGCGGGCCGGATGCCTGAGGCATCCGGCCCGCTTTGTCGTGTCCGCTGCTCTGCTTAGTTGTTCCTAACTGCTAGGCCGGCCAGCCGTCCGGGCCCGCGGTCCCGGCCGGGTATTCCTCCAGCGGGACGTGCCCCGCGGTCCAGGACTTCAGCACCGGCGCCAGGATGCGCCAGCAGTCCTCCGCCGTATCGGCCCGCACCGAGAGCAGCGGGTCACCGGTCAGGACGCCCTCGAGCACTTCGCCGTAAGGGAGGAGCCCGGAGGCGCTCAGCTCGGCCTGCAGCGTGGCCCGGTCCAGGCTCAGGACATCGCCCGGGCCGTTCACGTCGACGTCGAACTGCAGGGTGTCCGGGCCAAAACCGATCCGCAGCTGGTTGGGGGCGTCCACGCCGGTGAAGCCCTTGGGCAGGTGCGGCACCGGCCGGAAGGTCACCACGGCCTCCTTGCGCTTCTTGCCCAGTGCCTTGCCCGAGCGGAGGATGAACGGCACGCCCTCCCAGCGCCAGTTCCCGATCTGCACCTGAACCTCGGCCAGGGTCTCGGTGCCCCGGGCCGCGTCCACGCCGTCCTCCTTGGTGTAGTCCGGAATTTTCCGGCCGTCGATCGAACCCGCGGTGTACCGTGCCCGGCGAGTGCTTTGGCGGTACGGGGCCTGGATGCTGCTGGCCCGCAACACCGTGGCCACGGCATCGCGGAGGTCGCGTTCATCCACGGAGGCCGGTGGCTCGATGGCCATGAGCGCCATGATCTGCAGCAGGTGGCTCTGGATCATGTCGCGGAGGGCGCCGGCGCCGTCGTAGTAGCGGGCGCGGCCCTCGAGGGCGAGGTCCTCATCGAAAATGATCTCGATCTTTTCGATGTGCTGCCGGTTCCACACCGGCTCCAGGAAGGTGTTCGCGAAGCGCAGGCCCAGGATGTTCAGGACCGTGGCCTTGCCGAGGAAGTGGTCCACCCGGTGGATGTGGTCCTCCGGGACCAGTGCGGCCAGCGTCCTGTTCAGGTGCCGTGCGGACTGCTCGTCCGAGCCGAACGGTTTCTCCATGACCAGCCGGGTGCCCGCAGGCACGTCCTCCGGCACGAGCGCCTCGCACGCGAGCTGGCTGACGCGCGGCGGGAGGGCGAAATAGACGGCCACGGGGCCCTCCAGCCGGGCCAGCAGCGCGGCGAGCTGGCCCTCGGCCGTGACATCGAGCTGGTGGTAGGTGCTGTCCTGGCGGATCCGTTTGAGTTCCCGTTTGCCGTGGGCGTCGGCCTGGGCGTCCTCGTCCGCGAAGCAGTCCTCGACGCGGCCCAGCCACTGCTCCGGCGTCCAGGGGTCCGATCCGGCTCCGGCCAGGGTGAGACCGTCGGCGCGGCCCCGCGCCACCAGGCGGGCCAGCCCCGGCAACAGGAGCCTGCCGGTAAGATCGCCAGAGGCGCCCAGGATGAGCAGGGTTTTTACAGTTGTTTGGCTGGTCACCTAAGCCAGCATGCCATCTTGAAGGCGCATCTTGGTACCCTAGATAGTCGAGTCCTGTTGTCGTGGCGGTTCGCTCAGGCGAACACCAGTCGCGACGCTGGCGTGCCGCACCGGCCGCCACCTGTACATCCACTGAAAGAAGTGCACGGCGCGTGTTCAATTCACTCTCTGACCGGTTGACAGCAACCTTCAAGAATCTGCGTGGCAAGGGCCGCCTGACCGAGGCGGACGTTGACGCCACAGTCCGCGAGATCCGGCGTGCCCTCCTGGACGCCGACGTCGCCGTGCCCGTGGTCCGGGAGTTCACCGGCCGCGTGCGCGAGCGTGCCCTCGGCGCCGAGGTCTCCGGGGCGCTGAACCCGAGCCAGCAGATCGTGAAGATCGTCAACGAGGAACTCGTCGAGATCCTCGGCGGCGAGACCCGCCGGATCCGCCTGGCCAAGACCGGCCCCACCATCATCATGCTGGCCGGCCTCCAGGGTGCCGGTAAGACCACCCTGGCCGGCAAGCTGTCCAAGTGGCTCAAGTCCCAGGGTCACAGCCCCATGCTGGTGGCCTGTGACCTCCAGCGCCCCAACGCTGTCACCCAGCTGCAGGTGGTCGGCCAGCGCGCCGGCGTTCCCGTGTTCGCCCCGCACCCGGGTGCCACCTCCACCGAGCTGGACCACCCCGCCGGTGACCCGGTCGCCGTCGCCCGTGCCGGCGTCGAGGAAGCCAAACGCACCCTGCACGACGTCGTGATCGTGGACACCGCCGGCCGTCTCGGCGTCGACGCGGACATGATGGAGCAGGCGCGCCAGATCCGCCGCGCCATCGTCCCCAACGAAGTCCTGTTCGTGATCGACTCCATGATCGGCCAGGACGCCGTCAACACCGCCCTGGCCTTCGACGAAGGCGTCAACTTCACCGGCATCGTGCTGTCCAAGCTCGACGGCGACGCCCGCGGCGGTGCCGCGCTCTCCGTCGCATCGGTGACCGGCAAGCCGGTCATGTTCGCGTCCACCGGCGAAGGCGTGGACGACTTCGAGCTCTTCCACCCGGACCGGATGGCCTCGCGCATCCTGGACATGGGCGACGTCCTCACACTGATCGAACAGGCCGAGAAGTCCTGGGACAAGGACGAAGCGGCCCGGATGGCGAAGAAGTTCGCCGACCAGGAAGACTTCACGCTCGATGACTTCCTCGCCCAGATGCAGCAGATCCGCAACATGGGCTCCATGAAGAAAATGCTCATGATGATGCCGGGTGCGCAGAACATCCGGCAGCAGCTCGAGCAGTTCGACGAGCGCGAGATCGACCGGGTCGAGGCCATTGTCCGCTCAATGACCCCGCACGAGCGCGTGGCCCCGAAAATCATCAACGGCTCGCGCCGGGCCCGCATCGCCCGCGGCTCGGGCGTGCACGTCTCCGAGGTCAACGGCCTGCTGGAACGCTTCGCCCAGGCCCAGAAGATGATGAAGAAGATGGCTGCCGGCGGCGGCATGCCCGGAATGCCGGGGATGCCCGGGATGGGCGGCGGGGGCGGTGCCCGCAAGGGAGCCAAATCCGCGCCCAAGAAGAAGGCCCGCTCCGGCAACCCGGCCAAGGCTGCGCAGGAACTGCGCGACGCCGAGGCCCGCCGTGCCGCCGGCGCCAAGGCCCTGCCCACCGGAGCGTCGTTCGGCCAGCAGGGCGGCGACTTCGATCCGTCCCAGCTGAACCTGCCCAAGGGCTTCGACAAGTTCCTCGGCGGCAGCAAGTAGCTGCAGCTGCTGATGCCGCCGGGACTGTGTCGCCGGCGGCATCAGCACTGATGTGCCATAGGGTTAGACAATGTTCAAGCAGCGCGTAGTCTTCGTCCACGGGGATGGCAGCTTCGGCGCCGCCGCGTGGCCCAAGCAGCACGGAATGGCGCTGGACTACGACGCCCTGTTCCTGCGGCGGCACGGTTTTGACGCCGTCGCGGAACCGCTGGAAACCAATTTCGCCGCCGACGCCGCCATCGTGCTGGCGTCGCTGGCGGACGATGGCCGCGGCGAGGCCGGCGGCCATGTGGTGGCCCATTCGCAGGGCGCCATAGCCGCCATGATGGCCGCCGTCGAACGGCCCGACCTCGTCCAGTCGCTGACCCTGGTGGAGCCGGCCTGCCTGTCCTTGACCGCGGAACTCCCGGCCACCGCCGCCCACCGGGCCCTCATGCAGCCGCTCTACGATGTCCGGCACAACCTCAGCGACGAGGACTTCCAGCGCGAATTCATCCGCCGCGCGTTCGCGGCCGCCGCCCCGGGGGCCACGACGCCGGAGGCGCTCCGCGCGGCGCGCCGGCTGCGGCTGCAGGCCCCGCCGTGGGAGGCGCCGCTGCAAATCGTGCCGGGCGTGCCGACGCTGGTCCTGACCGGCGGCTGGGAACCGCTGTATGAGGAAATCGCCGGCTACCTGCGCGAGACCGGCGCCCTGCACCGCACGGCCGCGGGCGGGCACCGGCCCCAGGATTCAACGGACGGCGACCGGATCATCCGATCGTTCATCGCCGAGGTCAGCCGGCACCAGCACGCCCGGGCCTGCTAGCACGCTGCCGGTCCGCCCACGGCAGGCTCCGGCAGGTAGACCTTGCCGCCGGAGGCCAGGAACTCGTTGCTCTTCGCCTGCATTCCGGCCGCCATCTGCGCCAGGGCAGCCTGGGAATCCGCCGAACCATAGTTACCGGTACCGTACTCATCCCGGATGTCCTGGCTGATCCGCATGGAGCAGAACTTCGGCCCGCACATGGAGCAGAAGTGCGCGGTTTTGGCCGGCTCCGCGGGAAGCGTCTCGTCATGGAAGGCCTCGGCCGTCACCGGGTCCAGGGACAGCGCGAACTGGTCCCGCCAGCGGAACTCAAACCGCGCCTTGGACAGGGCGTCGTCGCGTTCGTGGGCGCCGGGGTGGCCCTTGGCGAGGTCGGCGGCATGGGCGGCGATCTTGTACGTGATCACCCCGGTCTTCACGTCATCCTTGTTCGGCAGCCCGAGGTGCTCCTTGGGCGTGACGTAGCAGAGCATGGCGGTGCCGTAGCGGGCAATCTCGGTGGCGCCGATCGCCGAGGTGATGTGGTCATAACCGGGCGCGATGTCGGTGACCAGCGGCCCGAGCGTATAGAAGGGTGCGCCCTTGCAGAGTTCCTGCTGGCGTTCCACGTTTTCCCGGACCAGGTGGAAGGGCACGTGCCCGGGGCCCTCCACCATGACCTGCACATCGAACTCCCAGGCCCGCTGCGTGAGCTCGGCCAGTGTGTCCAGCTCGGCGAACTGCGCCGCGTCGTTGGCATCCGCCGTCGCGCCGGGCCGCAGCCCGTCACCCAGGGAGAACGCGACGTCGTAGTTCGCGAAGATTTCGCACAGCTCGTCGAAGTGGGTGTACAGGAAGTTCTCCTGGTGGTGCGCCAGGCACCAGCCGGCCATGATGGAGCCGCCGCGGGAGACGATGCCGGTGACCCGGTTGGCTGTCAGGGGCACATAGCGCAGCAGCACCCCGGCGTGGATGGTCATGTAGTCCACGCCCTGCTCGCACTGTTCGATCACGGTGTCCCGGAAGATCTCCCAGGTCAGGGCGTTGGCCTCACCGTTGACCTTCTCCAGCGCCTGGTAGATCGGGACGGTGCCGATGGGCACGGGGGAGTTGCGGATGATCCACTCGCGCGTGGTGTGGATGTCATCTCCGGTGGAGAGGTCCATCACCGTGTCCGCGCCCCACTGCGTGGCCCACTGGAGTTTGTCGACCTCCTCGGCGATGGAGCTGGTCACGGCGGAGTTGCCGATGTTGGCGTTGATTTTCACCAGGAACGCCTTGCCGATGATCATCGGCTCCGATTCGGGGTGGTTGACGTTGTTGGGAATGATCGCCCGGCCCGCGGCCACCTCGCTGCGCACCAGCTCCACATCGCAGTTCTCGCGCAGCGCGACGAACCGCATTTCATGGGTGATGACGCCGTCGCGCGCATAGCGCATCTGCGTGACGGTCCGGCCCTCGACGGCGCGGCGCGGCACGGGGCGCCCGCCCTGCCATTCGGCCGACGCCGCACCCCGGCGGACCGCCGACTTGCCGTCATCGAGAAGCGCCCGTTCCCGGCCAGCGTAGGGTTCGGTGTCCGCCCTCGCCTCGATCCAGGGCGCCCGGAACGGCTCCAGCCCGCGGACCGGATCGCTGCCCGGGCCGGCAGTGCGGTAGACCCGGAACGGAGCGTTCGCGACACCGCCCGGGGAGGGTTCCAGGGCGATCTCGGTCACCGGGACGCGGATGCCATGCTCCGGGTCCGCGGTGAAGGCCAGCGAGTGGGACTTCAGCGACTGGGTAGTGACTGCTGACTTGTTTTGGGCAGGGCTGTGCTGTGTTTCTGTGGTGCTCAAAGGATTACTCACTTCCTTCGCCGGCATTACCCGGACAGGTTCAACGGTCGCAGGCTGCGCTAGCCCGATCTCAGCCCCTGCAAGGGCACCCGTGTGGTCGTAGACGAAGCTACCACAGGCCCCCCGGAAGCCTGCCGAGTGTGACGGCACGGGCGTCAGACGGCAGTGTTAGCGTGGAATTGTGACTCTGCCCAGGGCCGTGCCCCGCACCAGGACGGCGACGCCGGAAGACCTCGCGGCGCTGCCGGTTCTCGAGGCCGCGGCCGACCGCCTCCTTGAAGCGGCATTGGGGCACCAGGCGCTCCCGTCCCCGGAAATGGCGACGCCGGTTGAGCCGCTCTTCGTACTGGTCGCCGGAAGCCCGCCTGTGGGATTCGCCCGCGTGGACGAAGTCGGCGGCCACGCCCACCTGGAACAACTCTCCGTTCATCCCGACTCTGCCAGGCGGGGGATTGGGCGGTCCTTGGTTCACGCGGCCATCGACGCGGCCCGGGGCCGGGGCTATGCATGGATGACGCTGTGCACTTTCGCGGACGTTCCGTTCAATGCCCCGTTTTACGCAAGCTGCGGCTTCGAGGAACTCGCCGAGCCGGGGCCGGCATTGGCCGCCCTGCGGATCCACGAAACGCAGCTGGGCCTGGATGGGCTGGGCCGCCGGATCGTCATGCGGATTAGGCTGTAGGCCATGACCAGCATCATCGAGTTCACCGGCCCCATCCTCACCGCGGCGGACCAGGAACGCCGCGGGCTCTGGGCGGTGGACGGCCTGCTGGCCTTCGACCGTCCCGCCGGCGCGCCGGACCGCGTGCTGGACGGCTGGGTCATGCCCGGGCTTGTGGACGCACACTGCCACATCGGCCTTGGCCCGGGCGGGGACGTCTCCGAGGCCACCGCGGAATCCCAAGCCCTGGTGGACCGCGACGCCGGGACGCTGCTGGTCCGCGATGCCGGCGCCGTCCACGACACCCGCTGGCTCCAGCAGCGCCAGGACCTTCCCCGGATCATCCGCTCCGGCCGGCACATCGCCAGGGCCCGGCGCTACTTGCGCGGCCTGGCCGTCGAGGTCGAGCCCGGCGATCTCGTCGAGGCCGTGCGGAAGCAGGCCCGTGCCGGCGATGGCTGGGTCAAGCTGGTGGGGGACTGGATCGACCGCGACGCCGGCGACCTCGCCGCCAGCTTTCCGGCCCGCACGGTCAAGGACGCCATCCAGGCCGCCCACGATGAAGGGGCCCGCGTCACCGCGCACTGCTTCGCCGAAGACACCCTGGATGACATGCTCGACGCCGGGATCGACTGCATCGAGCACGCCACCGGGCTGCTGCCGCGGCACCTGCCGCGCTTCCTCGAACAGGGCGTCCCGATCGTGCCCACCCTGATCAACATCGCCACGTTCCCGGACATTGCGGCGCGGGCGGGGGCCAAGTTTCCCCGCTATGCCGCCCATATGCGCTCGCTGTGGGAGCGGCGCGCCGAGCGGGTCCTCGAAGCCCACGAGGCCGGGCTGGCCATCTATGCCGGGACCGACGCCGGCAGCGTCATTAGCCACGGCCGGATTGTCGACGAGATCCAAGCCCTGCACGCAGCCGGCCTTCCCGCCGCTGCCGCCCTCGACGCCGCCAGCTGGTCCGCGAGGACCTGGCTCGGCGCGGACTCCATCGGCGAAGCCGCAAGCGCCGATGTCCTGGTCACCGCCGAGGATCCGCGGAAAAATCCGGCGACGCTGCGGCAACTTAGGCATATTGTGTTGCGCGGCCACCTCATCCGCTAGGAATAAATTGAAGCTTCAAGTAATTTAACTCTATGAGAGGTCACCGAGAGCCGGTGGCCCTAGAACACCGGAGCGTTTCAATGACCGCAGAAGCCAGCACCCAGGACCTCCTCCCTGCCGAACTCACCATGGGCACTGTGATGCTCAAGGTCGGCGACATGAAGCTCATGACCGATTACTACCAGCGCGCCCTCGGCCTGGAGACCGTGGCCGAACAGGACGGCGGGCTCTACCTTGGCCGCCGGCAGAAACCGCTGGTCCATCTGGCCCCCGCGCCGGGGCTGAACCTTCCTTCCCGCGGCGAAGCCGGGCTGTTCCACACCGCCCTGCTCTTCGAGGACCAGCACTCCCTGGCAGCCACCATTGCAAGCGCCGCCCAGTACGAGCCCCAGTCCTTCACTGGCAGCGCGGACCACCTCGTCAGTGAGGCCTTCTACTTCAATGACCCCGAAGGCAATGGCATCGAGCTTTACTGGGACCGGCCGCGGGAGGCCTGGTCCTGGGAGGGTAAGAGCGTCGTCATGGACAGCCTCGCCCTGCCGCCGCAGCGCTACCTGCAGCAGCACCTGACCGAGGCGTCCGTGACCGGTCAGCGCGAGGCCGCCGCCGGCGTCGGGCATGTCCACCTGCAGGTCGGCGACGTCGCGTCGGCCCATGAGTTCTATGTCGGCACGCTCGGCTTCGAGCAGACCGCGGGCTGGCACGGCCAGGCATTGTTCGTCTCGGCCGGTGGCTACCACCATCACATGGCCATGAACGTATGGAACAGCCGCGGTGCCGGCCCCCGGCGCGACACGCTGGGCCTGGGCGAAGTGTTGATCGAAGTGCCGTCCGGCGACGACGTCGGAGCCTTGGCGGAGCGGCTCAAAGCCGCCGGCGTCGAATCGCGCCACACCGGCGCCGAGTTGCGCTTCGAGGACCCCTGGCGCAACCGGATCCGCGTGGCGGTTCGCTAAGCCCGAGCCCTGAGGGACATGCCCAGCGCAGTTGGCCAGCGGTGGACATGTCCCCATCTGGCTGGCAGGGCCGCGGGACATGTCCATTTGCCGCGCCCGGGAGTGGACATAGCCCCGTTATGTCCGCTGGTCGTGGCCAGCGGAGGGCATGTCCGCAGGAGGTGGCGCGGGATGCCTGGGCCCGCGGTGGACATGTCCCCTTGTGGCTGGCTGGGCCGCGGGACATGTCCATTTGCCACGCCCACGTGTGGACATGGCCCCTATATGTCCATTGGTCGCGGCCAGCGGAGGGCATGTCCGGAGGAGGTGGCGGCGTGTCCTGGCCAGTCCGGGCACGTGGCCGGGCCAGCAGTGGGCATGTCCCTTTGCGGCTGGCAGGGCCGCGGGCAATGTCCATTTGCAGCGGCCACCAGTGGACATAGCCCCTATATGTCCACTGGTCGCGGCCAGCGGAGGGCATGTCCAGTCCAGGCGCAGCCGGGCCGAAGCGCTAGGCTGAAGTGACGTGCGAAAACAGCGGACCACATACCGCCGAACCCTAAGGACGAGCTGCATGGGATTCACCGAAATCTTTGTGTCCACCCACGAAGGAGCCCTCAAGCGCGCCGGCGCACTCGAAGGCGGCGGCCCGGCCGCGCCGGAGGCCGTTCGCATCCCGGACATCAGTGACTTTGAGGTGGAGCGGCTGGGCGACCTCGCCGGCGTGGCCGTGCACGCCCCCGGCGCAGACTACGAACTGGCAATGGTTGACGTGGCCAGCGACTCGCTGCTTGGCGTGCCCGCCGCGATGATCCGCACGCTGGCGGAGCTGCTCAGCTACGAAACCGAAGGCGAGGGAGACGTCCTCGAGGACGTCGCGGCCAACTGGGCCGCCGAGGAGGACATGCCCTTCGGTCCGGACGCGGCCCGGGGCTATGTCCGCCGGATCGCCGAGCTCGCCGCCGGAGTGGACCCCGCCACCAAGTCCGGTCTCTACGTCTGGACCTCCTGACCGGCCTGGATCGCCCCCTGCAGGACCCGTTCCGCCGGGCTGGGCCCGTGTCAAGTCGAAATCCTGCCGGTGATCTGGCACAATGAACAGGTACTCGATCTGCGTGGCCCCTCTCTCCGCGTCCGGATCTTGTCCTTTAGAACCCCCAAGTACGGCCCGCCCCACGGGTGCAGAACGCCGGGCTCGACCCCGTTTCAGAAACAGGAGTGACCACAAAAGTGGCCGTAAAGATTCGCCTTAAGCGCTTCGGTAAGATGCGCGCACCGTACTACCGCATCGTCGTCATGGACTCACGCTCCAAGCGTGATGGCCGTGCCATCGAAGAGATCGGCAAGTACCACCCGACCGAAGAGCCCTCGTACATCGAGGTCGACACGGACCGTGCCCAGTACTGGCTCGGCGTCGGCGCACAGCCGTCCGAGCAGGTTGCCGCGATCCTCAAGATCACCGGTGACTGGCAGAAGTTCAAGGGTCTCCCCGGCCAGGAGGGAACCTTGAAGACCAAGGCTCCCAAGGCTGCCTTCGTTACCCCGGAAAAGGGTTCCGTGATCATCCCGGAAGCCATCACCAAGAAGGCCAAGAAGGACGAAGCTGCCGAGGCCCCCGCCGACGCCGCCGAAGCAGAGACCACCGAGGCTGAGTAAATTGCTGGCAGAAGCGCTCGAACACCTGGTCCGCGGGATTGTTGACAGCCCCGAGGACGTCAAGGTCAGTGCGAAGAACAACCGCCGCGGGGAAACCCTCGAGGTGCGCGTTCATCAGGACGACCTCGGACGGGTGATCGGCCGGCAGGGCCGGACCGCACGCGCATTGCGCACTGTGGTTGCGGCGCTGGCGGACGGCGAGCCGGTCAGGGTCGACGTCGTCGACACCGACCGCCGCCGGTAACGCGTTCAGCAGTACTTGTCTTAAAGTCCGGCCCCTTCACCAGATAATGGTGGAGGGGCCGGACTGTTTTCCCCTATTTACTTTCCTGTACTTACGCACCAGCAGTACAGATTCACCAACCCCGAACAGAGGAACAGATGCAGCTCCAGGTGGCACGAATCGGCAAGCCCCACGGCATCCGCGGCGAAGTGACCGTCCAGGTGCTCACCGACGCGCCCGGCGACCGCTTTGTCCCCGGCACGAAGTTCATCGTGGAGCCTGCCTCGGCCGGGCCGCTGACGGTGTTCAGCGCCCGCTGGAACAAAGACATCCTGCTGCTGGCCTTCGATGAGATTGAGACCCGCAACGAGGCAGAGGGCCTGCGCGGGGCGAAACTGTTCATCGAAACCGAGGACATCGGCGCCGACGACGACGATGAGGGCTGGTACGAGCACGAGCTCGTGGGCCTGGAGGTCCGGGTCGGCGGCAGCGTCGTCGGCAAGGTCTCCGCGCTGCACACCTTGCCGGTCCAGGACCTGCTGGTGGTCACCACGGCCGAGGGCACGGAAGTCCTGATCCCGTTCGTCGAGCAGATCGTCCCCGAGGTCAACGTGGGCGAAAAGTACGTCCTCGTCACCCCGCCGCCCGGACTGTTCGAGGTCAACACCGATGAGGCGCCCGAGCAGCAGAAGCCTGAAGCGCAGGTCGCATCCGCCGGGGACCTCGACGAGCAGGGCAACGCGTAGATGAGAATCGACGTCGTCAGCATCTTTCCGGAGTACCTGGCCCCGCTGGAACTGTCGCTGATCGGCAAGGCCCGCCAGGACGGCCTGCTGGACCTGAGGGTCCACGACCTGCGCGAGTTCACCACCGACCGGCACCGGACAGTGGATGACACCCCCTACGGCGGCGGAGCCGGCATGGTCATGAAGCCCGAGCCGTGGGCGCAGGCCCTCACTGCCGTGGCCGCCGGTCGCACCGAAGGCACAGAAGCTGCCGGCGAACATGCCAACGAAGCCAACGAAGCCGGGGACTCCGGATCCCCCGGCAAGCCGGTGCTCATTGTTCCGTCGCCGGCGGGGGAGCGGTTCACCCAGGCCACCGCCCACGAACTCGCCGAGGAGGACCAGCTGGTCTTCGCCTGCGGCCGGTACGAGGGCATCGATGAGCGGGTCCTGGAATGGGCCGCGGACCACTTCACCGTCCGGCCCATGAGCCTGGGGGACTACGTGCTCAACGGCGGCGAAGTCGCCGTGCTGGCCATGGTGGAGGCCATCGGTCGGCTGCTGCCCGGCGTCGTCGGGAACCCCGAGTCCCTCGTGGAGGAGTCCCACTCGGACGGGCTGCTGGAGTACCCCGTCTACACCAAGCCCTCCAGCTGGCGGGACCGTGACGTCCCGGCGGTGCTGCTCAGCGGCAACCACGGCAAGATCGCCCAGTGGCGCCGGCACGAACAGTACCGGCGCACCGCCGAACGCCGCCCCGACCTCCTTGCGGAGTTCGACGCCGGCAAGCTGCCCCGCGCGGACCGCACGGCGTTCGCGGACCTGGGGTACAACGTCGTCGACGGCCACCTGTTGCGTCGTCCCGACGCCTAACCACCGGGATTGGGCTAACCCGCAGAAAATGTGGCAAAATTAGTCCTTGTGCCTGCTGGGTCGCGAACCTGCCACAGGGGGAGCGCTGCCAACAGCCGGGCACCCCGGTCCCGTCTATTCCTGACAGGGCCGGATCGACAAACTTTCGGCGGAATTTCCGGGCGGCCAAGGCTACCGGGCTTGACCGCCGTAACCCAACGTGAGTGACCTGTGGCGTTCACCAGGAGTGGATCAATGCATATCCTCGATTCCGTAGATGCAGCCTCGCTGCGCACCGATGTTCCCGAGTTCCGCGCGGGTGACACCATCAAGGTTCACGTGAACATCATCGAAGGCAAGAACTCCCGCGTCCAGGTCTTCCAGGGCTTCGTCCTGGGCCGCCAGGGCGATGGCGTCCGCGAAACCTTCACCGTCCGCAAGGTCTCCTTCGGTGTCGGCGTAGAGCGTACCTTCCCGGTGCACTCCCCGATCATCGACAAGGTCGAGCTCGTCTCCAAGGGTGACGTGCGCCGCGCCAAGCTTTACTACATGCGTAACCTGCGTGGTAAGGCCGCGAAGATCAAGGAAAAGCGCGACTTCCAGACCGGCAAGTAAGTCCCTCCGGGACTTTTACCGCGGGTCCACGGACCGTCCCCGGCTTGTTGCCGGAACTATCCGCAACAGCGCACATTAGTTCACAACAGCGCCAGGGGATACGGAACATGGAACAGCCAAAACGCCAGCCCAGGAAACCGGGCTGGCGTTTTGCGTTGCTGGCTCTGGTGCTTGCCGTGGCCATCAGCGCTGTGGTCCGCTCCCTGTGGCTGGACATCTACTTCATCCCGTCAGCCTCCATGGAACCGCTCCTGCGCACCGGGGACCGGATCCTGGTGGCGCGCACCGGCTTCCAGGCCGAGTCCCTGGGCCGGGGAGACATCGTCGTTTTCGACGGCCGCGGCTCCTTCGCCCCGCTCAACAGCGGAAACGGCCCCGTCGTGGATGCCCTGGCCGACGCCGGACACTGGCTTGGCCTCGCGGGCAGCGACACAACGTACGTCAAGCGCGTGATCGGACTGCCCGGCGACCGCGTGGTGTGCTGCGACGCCGGCGGCCGGCTCACAGTCAACGGCCAGCAAATTGCGGAACCCTATGTGTACCCGGGGGACACCCCGAGCGAAATGAAATTCAGTGTTGAGGTGCCGGCCGGGCGGCTTTGGCTGATGGGGGACCACCGTTCCATGTCGGCCGATTCCCGGAGCCTCCTTGGCGCCCCCGGCGGCGGCATGGTGCCGCTGGAACGCGTGATCGGCAGGCCGGTACAGATCATCTGGCCGCTTGATAGATTTGCAGCACTAGCGCGGCCCGAACCGGCCGCGACAACGACGACGACGAACGGACAGTAGATGCCCGAGACCGAACCGCGCACTCCTGATCCGCAGGGCCAGGAAGGACCGCGGGTTACTGCCTCGGCGATTCCCGGGGACGAGCCGGCGGAACACCCCACCACCCGGCTGCCGCAGGCACGGGTCGCGGACGAGCCCGCCGAGGGTGCAGAAGCCGGCCAGGGTGCAGGTGCGGTTGCAGGAAACGGTGACGGTGCTGTGCCGGCTGTTGCGCCGGCGTCGGCGTCGGCGGATGACAGCGCCGGAGCGCGGCGCGCTGAACGGACCGGCAGGGAGCGGCCCTCCGGGCCCGCCCACGCCGATTCGTCCTCCCGGCGGGCCAGGAAGGCCCAGGCCCGTGAAGGGCACAGCCCGCTGTTCCTGTGGCTGAAGGAAGTTGCCACAGTGGTCATCGTGGCGATCGTGCTGTCCTTCCTGATCAAGACCTTCCTGTTCCGGGCCTTCTACATCCCGTCTGAATCCATGGTCAACACCCTGGACGTGAACGACCRCATCTTCGTCAACCTCCTCGTGCCGGAGCCCATGGCGCTCCAACGCGGGGACGTGGTGGTGTTCCGGGACAGTCAGGGCTGGCTCGCCCCCGCAGCCGAGAAGACGAAAGGCCCGTTCACCTGGGTGCAGGACGGGCTGACCTTTGTCGGCCTGCTGCCGGATAACTCCGAACAGCACCTGGTCAAGCGCGTCATCGGGCTCCCCGGCGACCACGTGGTCTGCTGCGACGCCGGCGGCCAGCTCACCGTCAACGGCACGCCGCTGGACGAGACCTACATCAACGCCGCGGAGATTCCCCAGGTCAAAGACTTCGACGTCGTCGTGCCTGCGGGCAAGGTCTGGGTCATGGGCGACAACCGCAACCACTCCGCGGATTCGCGCGCCCACATGGACACCAACGGCGGCTTCGTCAACGAATCCGACATCGAAGGCAAGGCCGCCGTCATTGCATGGCCGCTGAACAGGATGTCCGCGCTCGACAATTACCCGAACGTCTTCCGCAGCGTGCCGGCCCCGAACGGAAAGTAAGCCTCCCGCCATGTCCGTCGCCCCTACCCTCGACTACGAACACCGCTTCCGCGGCTCCGGCGCCCGGCTCCTCGCCGGCATCGACGAGGTGGGCCGCGGTGCGCTCGCCGGGCCCGTCAGCGTGGGGATCGTCGTCGTGGACCTGCAACAGCAGAAGCTCCTTGCCGATGTCCGGGACAGCAAGCTGCTCAAGGTCGCGGACCGGGAGCGGCTGGTGCCGCTCGTCCGGGACTGGAGCGTCGCCTCCGCCGTCGGACACGCGTCCGCGAATGAGATTGACGAGCTCGGGATCATCGGCGCCCTCCGGCTGGCCGGCAACCGCGCCTGGTTCGCCGTCCTGGCCACCGGTGTTCGGCCCGAGGTGGTCCTGCTGGACGGCAGCCACAACTGGCTCTCGCCGGATCTGCAGCCCTCACTGTTTGACGATGCCCCCGCCGAACCCGGCTGCGACGCCCCCGTGCACACGCTGGTCAAGGCGGACATGCAGTGCCTCAGCGTCGCCGCGGCGAGCATCCTGGCGAAGGTCGAGCGCGATGCGATGATGTGCGAGCTGCACACCCAATACCCGGCCTATGGCTGGGACGAGAACAAGGGCTACGGCACCACGGCGCATAAGGAGGCCCTGCGGGCCGCCGGTCCCACGCCGTACCACCGGGTCAGCTGGCAGCTGCTCTAGCGCGTGGGTGTGGCCGGCCCGGGCAGGTGCTGCCCGGATCGGCGGGGCGCCTTAGCAGAGCGCCTTGGCGGAGCGGCGGCAGGGCCGTGGCGCGCGGCCGGCGCCGGATGGTGCAAGATGGAACCATGAGTGCCGAGGACCTTGAAAACTATGAGACCGACATGGAGCTACAGCTCTACCGCGAATACCGCGACGTCGTCGGGCTGTTCAGCTATGTGGTCGAGACCGAGCGGCGTTTCTACCTTGCCAACCACGTGGACCTGCAAGCGCGCAGCGCCGACGGCGAGGTCTACTTCGACCTGACCCTGCAGGACGCCTGGGTGTGGGACGTCTACCGCTCGGCCCGGTTCGTCAAGAGCGTCCGCGTCATCACGTTCAAGGACGTCAATGTCGAGGAACTGCCGCGCAGCGAGGAACTCGCCCTGCCCAAGGTCGAGGACCTAGGCAACTGAGCCTGGTTTCCTAACGCCCGATTGCTGCGTTTCGTTGGCTGACAATCGCATCAACACGTCCTGTCAACGCCGCTGCGGTGAAGTTTCCCAGCGTTGGTGGATGTTCACTCACGGGGTTCTCCTCTGTTTAGAAATTCTGTTACCTGCCGCGCAACCTCGTCGGTGATTCCCGTTTGCCAGCTCGTTTTGAACAAGGGCTGACCGGCATAGAAGTCAGTGTCATCGTCGACAATTGCATACCGCGTAACTTCCGGATGCTGGTCCAGCCACATCTTCACCTCCTCGCCACGAAAACCTGTGTCTGCTGTCGGCGTGACGTCAAAGGTCTTGTAAACGTGTCGGTCGACTTCTTCACGGCCGCCTTGGAAGTGCCGCCATGTGGACGTAAGGACAATGGCTGCGTCAGTGTCGAGGATTATCTTGCCGACCTTGGACGCCAGGACAGGATCGATGCCCATGAAGCCCCGAAAGCGCTGTCTCGTACCCACGCGGTTGAGGACTCCATCAATGTCGAGGAAAAGTACCTTCATTCCTGTTGCTCCCACAGTTCGCCTCGCCCGGCTTTGATTATGGGCCGCACTGCTGAACGCGCTGCGGATACTCATATCATTTGGATTGTGCCCTGTAACCACTGCTGGATGTAGTACCGGGTCTGGTCGGCGTCGAACTGATCGGCCGCGCACAGCTCGTCCATGATGTGACAGTCAGATTCCTCGGTTTGCCAGGTTTCCACATAGCCAAAGTGTGCCCTGTGTTCGTCCGTGGCTGCGCTCCACGATGGAGGCATGAGAGCTAAGGAT
Organism: Arthrobacter sp. 2MCAF15; assembly: GCF_052115605.1. NCBI lineage: Bacteria > Bacillati > Actinomycetota > Actinomycetes > Micrococcales > Micrococcaceae > Arthrobacter > Arthrobacter sp. 2MCAF15. The sequence goes on from NZ_JBFRGZ010000001.1 coordinate 469,016, forward strand.
GTGCTGGGCCGGCGGGGGGAGGACCTCGCGGCGGATTACCTTCAAGCCCAGGGCATGCGGGTGGTGGAGCGGAACTGGCGCTGTCCCGAGGGTGAGATCGACATTGTCGCGCTCGACGGCGACGCACTGGTCATCGCCGAGGTGAAAACCCGAAGATCCCTCGCCTACGGGCATCCCTTCGAGGCCGTCGGTGCGGACAAGCTGGCCCGGCTCCAACGGCTCGCGGCGGCGTGGTGCCGCGTCCAGGGGCTGCGGGCGCCGCTGTGCCGCGTGGACGTCGTCGCCGTGCTGGACGACGGCATAGGCGAGCCCGCCGTCGAGCACCTCAAGGGGGTGGGCTAGATGTCCCTGGGACGGACCTATTCCGTGGCCCTGGTAGGCCTCAACGGCTACATCGTGGAGGTCGAGGCCGACATCGGCCAGACCCTCCCGGCGTTCGTCATCCTGGGTCTGCCGGACGCGTCGCTCAACGAGGCCAAGGAACGGATCCGCTCCGCGGCCCAGAACTCGGGGATACCGCTCAGCCGCCGGAAGATCACGGCCAACCTCATCCCGGCGTCGCTGCCCAAACGCGGCTCGGGCTTCGACCTTGCCATCGCCATGGCCGTGCTGCTGGCGGCAGACGACATCCGCCCCACGGGCCGCATCGTCTTCATTGCCGAGCTCGGCCTGGACGGCCGGCTGCGGCCCGTGCGGGGCATCCTTCCGGCCGTGATGGCAGCAGTACGGGCCGGCTACCCCGAGGTCGTCGTGGCGCGGGCCAACGTCGCGGAGGCAGAGCTCGTGCCCGGAGCAAGGGTCCGGGGGTACGCCACCCTGGCCCGGCTTGCCTTCGACTGCGGCGCGGACCCGCAGGACCTGGCCCTCGACTTTGAACCCGAGCCCGAGGATGACGGACCCGGTACCAGCGCCGGCCCAGCCCTGGCGCCGGACATGTGCGATGTCTCCGGCCAGGCCGCGGCGCGGCGCGCCCTGGAAGTGGCAGCCGCGGGGGCCCACCACCTGCTGCTGACGGGACCGCCGGGCGCCGGGAAGACCATGCTCGCCGAGCGGCTGCCGGGCCTGCTGCCGGACCTGGGTGACACCGAGGCGATGGAGGTGACCGCCATCCATTCCCTGTGCTCGCTGCCGTCGGGCTCCGTGCAGCTGCTGCGCCGTCCGCCTTACGAAAACCCGCACCACACCGCGACCGCCGTGGCCATCATCGGCGGCGGGTCCGGGCTGCCGCGGCCCGGGGCAGCGTCCCGTGCACACCGCGGCGTGCTCTTCCTGGACGAGGCCCCGGAGTATGACCGCGGCGTCCTGGACGCCCTGCGGCAGCCGCTGGAAAGCGGCGAGCTGGTCATCCACCGTTCGGCCGGGTCCGCGGCCTATCCCGCCCGGTTCCAGCTGGTCCTCGCGGCCAACCCCTGCCCCTGCGGCAAGGCAACGGGCAAAGGGGTGGACTGCATCTGCACCCCCACCATGCGCCGCCGGTACCAGGCCCGGATGTCCGGTCCGCTGCTGGACAGGGTCGACATCCAGCTCGAAGTCGAGCGGGTGTCGCTCGCGGGTTTCGGCCAGCCCGCGGAGGAGGAGGGGACCGCCAGCATCGCCGAACGCGTCCGGGCGGCCCGGAGCCGTCAGCTGGACCGGCTGCTGCCTTATGGGATGGAAACCAACGCCCAAGTCCCGGGCCGGCTGCTGCGCGGGGCCCTGCGGCTTGGCGCCCCCACCACCCGCATCCTGGACTACGCGCTGGAGCGCGGCGTGCTGACAGCACGCGGTTATGACCGTGTGCTGCGCCTCGCCTGGACTGTTGCGGATCTGTCCCTGCACGATGCACCGGACGCGGACGATGTTGGGCAGGCGCTGGGTCTCCGCCAGGCCGCGGCGGCCTCACTGTGAACCCGCCGGCACGAATTACGCCCCCGCCGCCACGCGAAAGGAACCACGATGAGGGATGACGAACGAACAGCCCGGGCCGCGCTGTCGCGACTGTTCGAACCACAGGACGCGGCGGCACTGGCACTGGTGCAGGCCGCGGGGGCGCCGGACGCCCTCCGGATCGCCACCGGCGGACTCGCCGCCGGTCCCGGGCTCGAGCAGGAGATCACCGGAATCCTGGCGGACAGCGGCCCCGGCGGCAGCTGGTCAGGACTGGGCGCCGCCCTCAAGCGCTGGGCACCGCGGATACCCGACCTCGCCCCGGAGAGGGACCTGGCCACCATGCAGCGGCTCGGCGGACGGATCATCATTCCCACCGATGCCTTGTGGCCCCGGCAGCTGGCAGACCTCGGCCTGCAGGAACCCCTGTGCCTGTGGTGGCGGGGCATGGAGCAGGAGGTGCCCCCGGCGGCCAAGGCAATAGCCCTGGTGGGCTCCCGGGACAGCACCAGCTACGGGGCGTCGGTTACCGGCGACCTCGCCTACTCGCTGGCCCAACGGGGCTTCACGGTCGTCTCCGGCGGCGCCTACGGGATCGACGCCCACGCCCACAGGGCCGCACTGGCCGGAAGCGCAGGCGGCATGCCCACCATCGCCGTCATGGCCGGGGGAGTGGACCGCTTCTACCCTGCCGGAAATGAGGACCTGCTCCGGGCTGTGGCGGACCACGGCGCCGTCCTTGCTGAGGTTCCGCCCGGCTCCGCGCCCACCCGCTACCGGTTCCTGCAACGTAACCGCCTCATCGCTGCGTTGGCCGCCGTCACCGTCGTCGTCGAGGCCCGGTGGCGTTCCGGGGCCCTCAACACGGCCCACCATGCCGAAAGCCTGGGCCGGGCCGTCGGCGCAGTGCCCGGGTCCATCCACAGCGCCAACTCCGCCGGCTGCCACCGGCTCCTGCGGGAGGGCGGAGCGGTGTGCGTCACGGATGCGGGGGAAATCGCCGAGCTCGCCTCCCCGAGCGGCGACGCGATGCCCTCGGACAAGGCGGGCCGCACGGAAGCCCACGACGGACTGACCCTGGAGGACCTAATCCTGCTCGACGCCCTGCCGCTGCGGACCACCAGCTCCGTCGAGAAGCTCGCCACGGTGGCCGGACTGAGCCCGGAGTCGGTCCGCGCGGGGCTCGGCCGGCTGGGGCTGCTGAGCCTGGCCGAATCCCGGCACGGCGGCTGGAAACGTTCGGGGAAGGCCAACTGACATGATGAGCGCCGCCGGCATGGCGCGGCTCGCCGGAGCGTTCCTTGAATGCCCCGGGAATACTGCCAGAGTAGGAAGGTGTCTACACAGAAACTCCCTGCCCCGCTGGACGGCGCCGCCACCCGCTTCGGCCGCTACCTCGACGCCGAGCGGGGCCGGTCCGCCCACACCGTGCGGGCCTACCTCTCCGATGTCGAAAGCCTGCTGGCGCACGCTGCGACCGAGGGGGTCCAGGACCTTGCCGGGCTGGAACTCGGGACCCTGCGGCGCTGGCTGGGCGCCCAGAGCGAGTCCGGCAAGTCCCGCGCCACCCTGGCCCGCCGCGCCGCTACCGCCCGGGCCTTCACCGCCTGGGCGGTCCGCGAGGAACTGATCGAGGCCGACCCGGCCCTGCGGCTCAAGGCGCCCAAGCGGGAGAAGACCCTGCCCGGTGTCCTGCACCAGCAGCAGGTCCTGCGGCTCGTGGACGACGCCGAAGCCGCCTCGGCCGAGGGAGAACCACTGGCTTTGCGCAACCGCGCCATGGTGGAGCTGCTGTACGCCACCGGTGTCCGGGTGGGCGAGCTGGCCGGCATGGATGTGGATGACCTCGACCCGGACCGCCGGACGCTGCGGGTGCTCGGCAAGGGCAACAAGGAACGTACTGTCCCATACGGCCTGCCGGCGGCGCTCGCCGTCGACGACTGGCTCCGCCGCGGCAGGCCCGCCCTGGCCACCGGGATCAGCGGCCCCGCCCTCTTCCTGGGCGCACGCGGCGGCCGGGTGGACCAACGCCAGGTCCGCAGCGTGGTCAAGGAGATGCTGGAGCGGCTGGGGGACACCGCAGCCACCGGTCCGCACGCCCTGCGGCACTCCGCCGCGACCCACCTCCTCGACGGCGGCGCAGACCTGCGGGCCGTACAGGAAATCCTCGGACACAGCAGCCTGGCCACCACCCAGATCTACACCCATGTGTCAGTCGAGAGGCTGCGGCAGAGCTACCAGCAGGCGCACCCCCGGGCCTGAGGATCGCCGGCGCATCGTGTCCGGCCGCAAAGGGCCCGCCATCGGCCGCCAGGGCCCGGCCAAGGACCCGCCATTGGACCCGGATTCCTGCCCGCAGATCCGCCCTCCGCCAAGCGGACCAGGGTCCGCCGGGCGGCCCGTGGAACCGGGCACGGCGCGCCGGGAAAAGACGCGCCGAATCGCACTGGCGTAATTAGGAGGGGTAGGGCAGAATAAAACTCACGCCCGGGAAGTTTCAAGTTGAACTTGAAGCTGGAATGCAGCACGTCCCAGCTTCGAACCCGGTTGTATATTAGTAGTCTGGCAGGGACCGCCGGCACGAATTCGGATCCGCGCAACAGACAGACATCCAGGCAGAGGTCGTTGGGGAAGACGTACCTACAGCTATGGAGGATGGAATGTCTGTTGCACTGACCCGAGGTGTGTTGTTCGTTCACTCGGCCCCGACTGCCTTGTGCCCCCACGTCGAGTGGGCCATAGGGTCTGTCGTGGACAAGCGGACGGACTTGGAGTGGACCGCTCAGCCTGCCGCGCCCGGAATGTTCCGGGCCGAGCTGTCGTGGACCGGAACGCCGGGCACGGGGGCTCAATTGGCGTCCGCTCTGCGCGGATGGGCACACTTGCGTTACGAAGTCACCGAGGAGCCGAGCCAGGGAGTCGACGGCGGACGCTGGTCGCACACCCCGGAGCTGGGAATCTTCCACGCCACCACCGACGTCCACGGCAACATCATGGTGTCCGAGGACCGCATCCGGTACGCCTACGAATCCGGGGCGGGCGACCCCTCCGCCGTCTATCACGAACTCTCGCTCGCCCTGGGGGAGGCTTGGGACGAGGAGCTCGAGCCGTTCCGCCACGCCGCCGAAGGCGCGCCCGTGCGCTGGCTCCACCAGGTCGGCTAAGGACCGGCCAAGGCGCTGCCCTCAGCAACTCCATAGCTAGGCGCCCCAGGAGCGATGGCGGCAATGTTCAGGACGAACGTTGCCGCCATCGCTCATTCCGGGAGGGGCCCCGGGCGGCCGACGCAGGATCGCGTCGTGATTAACGACTGCCGCCTCAACCAGGAACCAAACGGCAGATGGCGGCAATGTTCTATGTGAACATTGCCGCCATCTGTCATATGGGCGGGGGAGTGCGCGGGGCACTTACACGCTGCGTACCGCGATCACGGCGTTGTGGCCGCCGAAGCCGAACGAGTTGCTCAGCGCGGCGATGCTGCCGGCGGGCAGGTCCCGGGCCGTCGTGACGACGTCGAGCGGGATCTCCGGGTCCTGGTTCTCGAGGTTGATGGTCACCGGCGCCTTGCGGTCGTAGACGGCCATGACCGTCAGCACGGCCTCCACCGCACCGGAGGCGCCCAGCAGGTGCCCCATCTGGGACTTGGTGGCCGAGACCGCGACGTTGTCCACGTGATTGCCCAGGGCGGCCTTCAGGGCTGCGTACTCGGGCTTGTCGCCGACCGGGGTGGAGGTGGCATGCGCGTTGACGTGCACGATGTCCTCGGGCTGGATGCGGCCGTCGAACATCGCGGCCTTCAGCGCACGGGTGGCGCCGAGGCCCTCGGGGTCCGGGGCCGTTATGTGGTAGGCGTCGGCGGTCACCGAGGTGCCGGCCAGTTCGGCGTAGATCCGTGCGCCGCGGGCCAGGGCGTGTTCCTCGGCCTCGAGCACCAAGGCACCGGCGCCCTCGCCCATGACGAAGCCGTCACGGTCGCGGTCGTAGGGACGCGAGGCGTGCTCGGGATCGTCGTTGCGGCGCGAGAGTGCCTGCATGGAGGCGAAGGCGGCGATCGGCATGGGGTGGATGGCCGCCTCGGCGCCACCGCAGACGACGACGTCTGCCTTGCCGGCGCGGATCAGGTCCAGGCCCACGTGCACGGCCTCGGTGCCGGATGCACAGGCGGAGACAGGGGTGTGGGCGCCGGCGCGGGCTCCCAGATCGAGGCTGACTGCCGCGGCCGGGCCGTTGGGCATCAGCATCGGCACGGTCATGGGCAGGACGCGGCGGGGGCCCTTTTCGCGCAGGGTGTCCCAGGCATCCAGGAGGGTCCAGACGCCGCCGATGCCGGTGGCGAAGGCCACTGCCAGGCGGTCGTGGTCGATTTCGGTGATGCCGGAGTCGGCCCACGCCTCGCGGGACGCGACTACGGCGAACTGGGTGGACGGGTCCATGCGCTTGGCTTCGACCCGGGTCAGGACATCGAGGGCCGGGGTGGAGGCGCGTGCGGCGAAGTGGACCGGCAGCTCGTACTTGGCCACCCAGTCGTCCTCGAGCGTGTGCGCGCCGGAGACGCCCTTGAGCGCGTTCTTCCACATCGTGGGGACATCGCCGCCGATGGGTGTGGTGGCACCCAGACCGGTAATGACTACTTTGCGTGCCATGGGATCACTCTCTGTCGGTGCGCCTGCCGTATCCGGGACCGCGAACGGGATGGCCGGGGCCTGCGAGGGGAAAACTTTGGGGTCGTGCACTTGGTGGTGGTCCGGTCCGGGCACTTCTGCAGCGCCCGGACCGGTCACCGGGGTCCGCCGTTGCCGGCGGAAGCCAGACTAGGCCTGGGCGTTGGAGATGAAGCTGACGGCGTCRCCGACGGTCTTGAGGTTCTTGACCTCTTCGTCCGGGATGCGGACGCCGAACTTCTCTTCGGCGTTGACCACGATGGTCATCATGGAGATGGAGTCGATGTCCAGGTCCTCGGTGAAGGACTTGTCCATCTCGACGGCTTCGGTGGCCAGGCCGGTCTCTTCGTTGACGATTTCAGCCAGGCCGGCCAGGATTTCTTCGTTGCTAGCCATTGAAGGCTCCTTTTCTAGTTGTTGCCCCCGCCTGCCGGTGGAATGCCTGCATGCGGGGGCGGAAATGAATCAAACCGAGGGTTCGGCTTGGTGCGGGAATGCTTGCTGTGCACCGCATGGGGACAAGCCCTGAACGTGAAGTACATGCGGTGCAAAGGTGAAACGGGCGGAACGTATTTAGTTCGGAAAAGCGGGTGGCTGCCTAAGGAAGCACGACCACCTGGGCGCCGAAGACCAGTCCGGCTCCGAAGCCGATCTGCAGCGCCAGCCCGCCGCTGAGCTCGGGGTTTTCCTCAAGCAGGCGGTGGGTGGCCAGGGGGATGGACGCCGCCGACGTGTTGCCGGCGTCCGCGATGTCGCGGGCGATCTTGACGGTCTCGGGCAGCTGCAGCTTCTTGGCCATCTCGTCGATGATCCGCATGTTGGCCTGGTGCGGGATGAACGCGGCGAGGTCCTCGGACCGGATGCCGGCGGCGTCCAGGGCCTGCTGGGCCACCTTGGCCATCTCCCATACGGCCCAGCGGAAGACGGTCTGGCCGTCCTGGCGCAGGGTCGGCCACAGGGATGCGTCGGTCACTGCCGCTTCTTCGTCGCTGACAGCGGTGCCGTGCTTGCCGGTCAGGGCGAGTTCACGGATGTCCAGCATCGAGTGGGTCATGCCGATCGCATCCCACTTGCTGCCGTCCGAACCCCAGACCGAAGGGCCGATGCCCGGCGTGTCGGAGGGGCCGATCACGACGGCGCCCGCGCCGTCGCCGAGCAGGAAGGAGATGGTCCGTTCCGTGTTGTCGATGACGTCGGAGAGCTTTTCGGCGCCGACGACCAGGACGTAGGCGGCCGCGCCGGACCGCACCAGGGCGTCACCCTGGGCGATGCCATAGCAGTAGCCGGCGCAGGCCGCGGAGATGTCGAAGGCCGGGGCCGGGGTCGCGCCGAGGCGGTCGGCGAGGCTCGCGGCAGCGGAAGGGGTGGCATACGGGTGGGTGACCGTGGAAACGATCACGGCGCCGAGCTGGGAGGCCTCGATGCCGGCCTTCTGCAGCGCCTCGCGGGCGGCGCCCTCGGCCATGTCGATCACGCTGACATCGGCCGGTGCGCGGTGCCGGGTGATGATGCCCGTGCGCTGGCGGATCCATTCATCGGAGGAATCGATCCACTGGCACACGTCCTCGTTGGTCACGATCACGCTGGGCCGGTAGGCGCCGACACCCATGATGCGGGTGTTTTCCTGCACGGGCGCCTGCTTCAGAGTGGGAACGCTCATGCCCCTCCCTCCAGTTCTGCAAATAGGGCCAGGGCCGCGGAGAGGTCGTCCGGGGTCTTGACGGTGACAGTCTTGACGCCGGGCATGCCGCGCTTGGCCAGGCCGGCCAGGGTTCCGGCGGGGGCCAGCTCGATCACGCCGGTAACGCCGCGCTGCACCATAGTCTCCATGCACAGGTCCCAGCGGACCGGGCGGGAGACCTGGGCGATCAGGCTGTCGACGGCGGCGCCGCCGTCGGTGACTTCCGCGCCGTCGAAGTTGGACAGCAGCGGCACCAGCGGGTTCTGCGGCTGCAGCGACGGGCGCAGGGCCTGCAGGGCCGCACCGGCGGGAGCCATGTGCGAGGTGTGGAACGCGCCGGCGACCTTCAGCGGAATGACCCGGGCCTTGGCCGGCGGGTTCTCGGCCAGGGCCTTGAGCTGCTCCAAGGTCCCGGCGGCGACGGTCTGACCGGCCCCGTTGACGTTGGCGGCGGTGGCGCCGGCTGCCTCGATGGCGGCCAGGACCTCGGCCGGGTCACCGCCGACGACGGCGCTCATGCCGGTCGGGGTGGCGGCAGCGGCCGCAGCCATGCTGTTGGCGCGTTCGCGGACGAACGTCATGGCTTCGGTTTCCGTCAGGACACCGGCCAGCGAGGCCGCGGTGATTTCGCCGACCGAGTGGCCGGCGAGGACCACCGGAAGGGTTCCCAGTTCGACGTCGAAGAGCGACTTTGCGGTCACCAGTCCGGCGGCGACGATCAGGGGCTGCGCGACGGCAGTGTCCTTGATGGTCTCCTCATCGGAGGTGGTGCCGTGGGCGGTGAGGTCGATGCCTGCTATTTCGCTGAGGGAGGCCAGGAGGCCTGCGACGGGTGGCAGTTCCAGCCAGGGGGCCAGAAAACCAGGGGTCTGGGAGCCCTGTCCAGGGCAGACGATTGCAAGCACGTAACCAGCTTTCCAAATTACGGCGTGAACATTCGTGTTTTCATGCACCAAGCTCACTGGGTCAGTTTGTAGGAAGTCTACAACGGATCAGGAGCCGTTGCGGGGAGGCTGCCGCTCCGTGGGGGCCTTCGGAGGGGCCGACAACCGGCCCACGACGAGGGCGGTTTGGAGCACGAACGCCTCCCGCGGCAGCAGGGGATCCCAGCCCGTGACGTCGCAGACGCGCTTGAGCCGGTAGCGGACCGTGTTGGCATGGACGAAGAGCTCACGGGCCGTCGCCTCGAGCGAATGGCCCAGTTCAAGGTACGTGCCGAGGGTCTCCACGAGCCCGTTGGAAGCGGCCAGCAGGGGTCGGTAGATGTTCTTGACCAGGGAGCGGCGGGCGGCGTCGTCGCCGGAGATCACCCGCTCGGGGAGCAGGTCATCGGCCGCCACAGGGCGCGGCGCGGAGGGCCAGGCGCGGGCCGCCGTCAGGCCGGCAAAGGCCGACTGGGCGGAGCCGCTGGCCTCGAGCAGGGACCCGGCCTCCGGGCCGTAGACCACCGGGCCGGGGGCGAAGAGTTCGCTGAGTTTCAGGTACGCGGTCTCCCGGTCGTGGACACCGCCGAGGATGAGGATGAGCCGGTCGCCCTGGATCCCCACGAGGGCGTCCTCGGCGAAACGCCCCGCGGTGCGCCGCAGTTCGCTGACGTAGCTGGCGCTTGGTTCGGACGGGGAATTTCCGACCATGACGGTGAAGCGCTCCTGCGCCTTCCAGCCCAGGGCCGCGATCCTGGACCGCAGCGCGTCCGTGTTTTCGCCGCGGAGTATGGCGTCGACAATCAGGGCTTCCAGGCGGGTGTCCCAGGAGCCGCGGGATTCCGCGGCGCGGGCATAGACGTCGGCGGCCGCGAAGGCGACCTCGCGCGAGTAGCGCAGCACGGCTTCGCGGAGGGCCGACTGGTCCGCTTCCGGGGCAATGACCGGGACCTGGTCTTCGACCACTTCCACGACGATCCGGATCAGCTGGAGCGCCTTCTGGAGGCTGATGGAGCGGGTCAGTTCGGTGGGCGCGGTGCCAAAGACGTCGGAAAGGATCCACGACGGCGAGCTCGGCCGCTCATACCAGGTGACGAAAGCCGCGATGCCGTTCTGGGCCACCATGCCCAGCGCGGAGCGCTCGTCCGAGTTCAGCCGGCCGTACCACGGCAGGGACTTCTCCAACTGGCGCAGCGTCGTCGTCGACAGCTGGCCCACGCTGGCGCGGAGCTTTTTGAGGGTCTCGGCTTTCTCCGGAGTCATCGCCCTCGAGGCCGGCTTGCGTTTTTCGGGAGTGGTGATCGGCTCTGCCATGCATTGAGCATACGGGGCGCGCCGCCCAAGCTCCATTTGTGCGAAGGCTACAACTGCCGTTGTCCTGTGTCACAGCGGACGGCGGCGTTGGACGGAGCGGCCGATAGGACTGTTAAGCGCCCGACGGCGGCCCCCACCAATCGGTGGGGGGCCGCCGTCGAGTACGGGTGCCTGGCAATAGGACCTGGCACGCGTCCGGTTAGGAGTCGCCGCCTGCGTTGCCGGTGGTGCCGGCGTTGACGTTGTGCAGGCGGTACTTCTCGATGGCCTGGGCAGGCGCCTGGGCATCCACTTCGCCCCGGCGGGCCAGCATCTGCAGGGAACGGACCACCACTGAGTGGATGTCGTTCTTGAAGAAGCGGCGTGCCGCGGCGCGGGTGTCGGAGAAGCCGAAGCCGTCCGCGCCGAGCGAGGCGAACTCGTTCGGCAGGAACTGGCGGATCTGGTCCGGCACGGCCTTCATGTAGTCCGTGACTGCCACGATCGGGCCGGTGGCGCCGGCGAGCTGCTGGGTGACGAACGGGACGCGGGCGGGCTGGCCGGGGTTGAGGAAGGCGTCTTCCTCGGCGGCCATGGCGTCGCGGCGCAGTTCGGTCCAGGACGTCACGGACCAGACATCGGCTGAGACGCCCCAGTCCTCGGCCAGGATCCGCTGGGCTTCGAGGGCCCAGGGAACAGACACACCCGAGGCAAGGATCTGCGTGCGCGGGCCGTCAATCTTGGCCGGCGCCAGCAGGTAGATGCCCTTGATGATGCCCTCGACATCGAGTTCCGCGGGTGCCGGCGGCTGCACAATCGGCTCGTTGTAGACAGTGATGTAGTACATCACGTTCCGCGACGGGTCGTTGTCGGCAATTTCTTTCCCGGCTTCGCCGGGACCGTACATCCGGTTGAGGCCGTCGCGCACGATGACGCCCATCTCGTAGCCGTATGCCGGATCGTAGGTGATGACTGCCGGGTTGGTGGCCGCAAGCATCGGGGAGTGCCCGTCCGCGTGCTGCAGGCCTTCGCCGGTCAGGGTGGTGCGCCCTGCCGTGGCGCCGATGATGAACCCACGGGTCATCTGGTCGGCGGCGGCCCAGAAGGAATCGCCGGTGCGCTGGAAACCGAACATCGAGTAGAAGACGTAGACCGGGATGAGCGGTTCGCCGTGGGTGGCGTAGGACGTTCCGGCGGCAGTGAAGGCTGCCACGGAACCGGCCTCGTTGATGCCGGCATGCACGATCTGGCCGGAGATGGACTCCTTGTACGCCAGGACGAGCTCGCGGTCCACGGAGAGGTAGTTCTGGCCGTTCGGGTTGTAGATCTTCGCCGTCGGGAAGAACGCGTCCATGCCGAAGGTGCGTGCCTCATCCGGAATGATCGGCACAATCCGCTTGCCGAACTCCTTGTCCCGCATGAGGTCCTTGAGGAGGCGGACAAACGCCATGGTGGTGGCGGCATGCTGCTTGCCGGAGCCGCGGTTGGCGACTTCGTAGACCTTCTCATCCGGGAGGGTGACGTCGACGTGCTTGGAGCGCCGCTCGGGGACGAATCCGCCGAGTTCCTTGCGCCGGCCCATGAGGTACTGGATCTCCGGGGAGTCCATGCCGGGGTGGTAGTACGGCGGCCGGTAGAGGTCCGCTTCGAGCTGTTCGTCCGTGATCGGGATGCGCAGGTGGTCGCGGAAGGCCTTGAGGTCGGCCATCGTGAGCTTCTTCATCTGGTGGGTCGCGTTGCGGCCCTCGAAGTGCGTGCCCAGGCCGTAGCCCTTGACCGTGTGGGCCAGGATGACGGTGGGTTTGCCCTTGAACTCGGTSGCGGCCTTGTACGCGGCGTAGACCTTGTTGTAGTCGTGGCCGCCGCGCTTGAGGTTCCAGATCTGGTCGTCGGTCAGGTCCTGGACCATTTCCTTGGTCTGCGGGGTCTTGCCGAAGAAGTGCTCGCGGACGAACGCGCCGGACTCGGCCTTGTAGGTCTGGTAGTCCCCGTCGACGGTCTCGTTCATGATCTTCACCAGCGAGCCGTCCTCGTCCTTGGCCAGCAGGTCATCCCACTCCCGGCCCCAGACGACCTTGATGACGTTCCAGCCCGCGCCGCGGAAGAATGCCTCAAGTTCCTGCATGATCTTCCCGTTGCCGCGGACGGGTCCGTCGAGGCGCTGGAGGTTGCAGTTGACCACGAAGTTCAGGTTGTCGAGCTTGTCGTTCGCGGCGAGCTGGAGCAGGCCGCGGGACTCGGGCTCGTCCATTTCGCCGTCGCCCAGGAACGCCCAGACCTGCTGGTCGGAGGTGTCCTTGATGCCGCGGTTGTGCAGGTACCGGTTTGACTGGGCCTGGTAGATCGCGTTCATCGGGCCGATGCCCATCGAGACCGTGGGGAACTCCCAGAACTCCGGCATCAGGCGCGGGTGCGGGTAGGAGGAAAGGGCGTGGCCCTCCTTGGACTTCTCCTGGCGGAAGCCGTCCATGTCCTCTTCGCTCAGCCGGCCTTCCATGAAGGCGCGGGCGTACATGCCGGGGGAGGCGTGGCCCTGGAAGAAGATCTGGTCCCCGCCGCCGGGGTGGTCCTTGCCGCGGAAGAAGTGGTTGAAGCCGACCTCGTACAGGGTCGCTGCCCCGGCGTAGGTSGAGATGTGACCGCCGACGCCGATATCGGCGCGCTGGGCCCGGTGCACCATGACGGCGGCATTCCAGCGCAGCCAGGCCCGGTACTTGCGCTCGATCTCCTCATCGCCCGGGAACTCCGCTTCCTGGTCCACCGGGATGGTGTTGACGTAGTCCGTGGTGGTGACCATCGGAACACCCACGCTCTGCGCCCCGGCCCGCTGGAGCAGGCTGCGCATAATGTACTGGGCACGTTCGGTGCCCTGTTCCTGAATCAGGGTATCCAGGGACTCCAGCCATTCGGCGGTCTCTTCCGGATCACGATCAGGCAGCTGGTTTGTCAACCCGCTGAGGATATGGGAGGTATCTTCTCCTGCAGCCACGTCCA